>JBMFOY010000001.1:0-37792 GCA_049969375.1 Halothiobacillaceae bacterium
CATGCGTGAACCTGCTGACGTAAGACGGCCTTCCTGTCGTCTCGCTGACCCAAAAACTCAGCCAGAACGCTGTATGCGAGCAGGTAACCGCGGCGCGAAATATCATCGTCCGGGATGCGATAGTCACCGGGCAGGGACACATCCTTAAGCGGGACGATCCTGCACATGTCGATCAAGCCTTGATCTCCGCCATCTGGTTCGCTCTCGAAAATGATCGCTGGGTGGTCGCGGGCAAGAAGCTCAATCTGAGCCGTGAGGGTGAGTTTGGTAAAGCCGCAGGCAAGTCTGAGAGCCCATTTAAGCAGACCTTCCCGCTCAAGGATGGCGTTGTGCTCGTCGTATCCGAGCAGTCATACACCGGCCAGGGATATAGCTACTTTTGGTATCCCATCTACCACTTCAATGCTCAAGAAGGGCTGCGCTACCTCGGCTGGGTACGCAGCGGTCTGGATAACACAGGGGCAGCCCCTTTCATTGATAAGACGATCAACTATTCCGACAAAGTGGTGGGCGCCAAGGAAGATGAGCGCGGCATGCCCATCCTGACCCTAAGCTAGAGCGACGATGCCGTGGTGCAGAACAAGTCTAAAAAGATCAAAGACATGCAGTGTTCGCTGAGCTATCAGGCCGAGTCTAACCAAGACGAATCACTGGGCTTTGTCGCCACAACTTCCGCCTGTCAAAGCTTACTTGCTGATTGATGGGGCGGCTGCCGCGCCCCGCCCTTGGGCCGAGCAAACTGCGTGCGTGGCGAGGGTGTTCAACCGCCCGCGTGCAGGCTGGGTGCAGCATGCACTTGCTCTAGCATCAGCTGCAGGCGGCGGTTGCCGCGAAACTCATTGACATCCAACTTGAAGGCCACCCGCCACCAGTCACCAGGTGGCAGCTCACTAGCCTGCGTGTTGAACAGCACCGCTTCAAACGGCGTGCCACCCGCGCGGTGCTCAAGCATGAAGCGCCAGTGATTCCCCGCCGCCCCCATCGGCCGCCGTTCACGCACGCGGAAGACGTCGTCGAACAGGGGCTCTGGCATGTGCTGCCCCCACGGTTGGGCATAGCGCAGCAGCTCGGCCAACTCCAGCGTCATCTCGCCAAGCTCCAGCGCACCATCGGTCCATAGGACGCCTTGCCAGTCCTCCTCCGCCACCTTGCGCCGCACCACCGCGTCGAAGGCCAAGGCAAAATCCTTGAAGTGCGCCTGCGGCAACTGCAGACCGGCCGCCATGGCATGACCTCCGAAGCGCTGGATCAGGCCAGGGTTTTGCGCATCCACTTCCTCCAGCGCATCGCGCAGGTGCAGTCCAGGGATGGAGCGTGCCGACCCCTTGATGCCGCCGTTGCCGTCCGGCGCGAAGGCGATCACCGGCCGGTGCAGGCGCTCCTTGATCCGTGAGGCGAGGATGCCGATCACCCCCTGGTGCCAGTCGGGATCGAACAGGCACACCCCACGCGGTAGGCTGTCGGCATCCAGCCGCTCATGCAGCTGTTTGAGGATGGCGAGCGCCTGCTGCTGCATCTCGGCCTCCACCGTCTGGCGCTGGGCATTGAGCTGATGCAACGCCTCCGCGAAGCGGCGCGCCTGCTCGGGCTGCTCCGCCAACAGGCACTGGATGCCAATCGACATGTCCTCCATGCGCCCCGCGGCATTCAGACGCGGGCCGACACCAAACCCTAGATCGCTCGCCACCACGCGGCGAAAGTCGCGCCCGCTGACCGCGAGTAGGGAGAGGATGCCCGGCACCGCCTGCCCAGCCCGCATCCGCCTCAACCCCTGCTCGACCAGCACCCGGTTGTTGTGATCCAGCGGCACCACGTCCGCCACCGTGCCGAGCGCAACCAGGTCGAGGTAACGCGCGAGGTTCGGCGCCTCCATGCCCCGGCGCTCGAACCAGCCCCTACGGCCAAGCTCGGCGCGCAGGGCGGAGAGGACATAGAAGGCGACGCCCACGCCGGCGAGGTGCTTGCTCGGGAAACTATCGCCCGGCAGGTTGGGGTTTACCAGCGCATCCGCCAACGGCAACTCCGCCCCCGGCAGGTGATGGTCGGTCACGACCACGCGCATGCCCGCATCCTTGGCCGCCCGCACCCCTGCCAGCGCGCTCACGCCGTTATCCACCGTCAGCAAAAGCTCGGCGCCCAGCGGGCGCACCGCCTCGACGATCTCCGGGGTCAGACCGTAACCATCCTCGAAGCGATTCGGCACCCGGTAATGCACATCCTTGGCCCCGAAGGCGCGCAGCACCCTCAGGCACAACGCCGTACTCGTCGCCCCGTCGGCATCAAAGTCCCCCACCACCAAAAGCCGCGCCTGCCCCTCGATGGCATCGGCAAGATGGCCCGCCGCCTGCTCGATGCCAGAGAGCGCGCTCGGCGGATACAGACGGTTCAGGGCTAGATCGAGCTGGTCAGACGAGCTGATGCCCCGGGCCGCCAGAACGCGCGCCAGTACGGGATGGACCCCCGCAAGCGGGAAGACGGCGCCAGCCTCGCGGCGACGGATCAGGCGTTGGACGCGCATGTTCCCCCCCAGTACTTGGCGCGGCGCCAGGCGCGCCAGCGATGCATCCACTTGAACCGCCAGCCTCTTCCGTCGGCGGCGTCGAGAATCAGCTCGCTCAAATGACCACGCCCCATGGCCTGCCAGAGGGGGGCGAACCAGCGCGCCTCCAGCCCTTCGACCGTAGCCAGCCAGTCCTCATGATCACCATCAAGCCAGGGCTGCAGGGCATCGTCGAGGACGACGAGGGGATGTCCCGCCTCCCTGCCCAGGACATCCCCGTCACCGAGGCGCTCGGGCAGGTCGTACACCGGCAGGCCCGCGGCATGGGCAAGACCACGCACCAGGGGATGGTCGGCATGGACCGAGGTGATGTCCATGCCCCCGATGGACAAGGCACCCAGCATACCTGCCCCCCAAGGCCAGAGGGCATTGATAGCGGGCAGTCCGCGCGCCTCGCGGATCATGGTCACAGGGTGGGCGTGCAGCAGCATCTGCGCCTCGGTCAACCAGGCCAGCCAGCGTGCGGCATCACGGCCGGTCGGTTTGAACAGGCCCGCATCGCGGCGCAGGGCACGGTTCAACGGTGTGGTCTGAAGATCGGCGGACTCGGGCACCTGGAGGTACCAGCGCTCTGGCGCCGCCACGGTGATGCGCCAACCACGATCAGCAAAGTGATCCTCGAGCGCAGACGCGAGGGTACGCGCATCATCCATGGACAGGCGGAGGGACGGGCCGCCAAAGACGATGGCGTCGGTCATACCGAGCTTGAGATGGACTGGGTCGATGCGCAGGACGAAGCCTTCCGGACGGCAGCCCGTCTCGCCCCACAGACCGAGAGCTGCCCACGACAGATGATCGCCCCCATGGCCGAACAGGCGCGCCAACGCGGCCTCGGCGTCGAGCGGAGGGGTGGACAGGTGATCGCCACGCGCGAGCATGCGTTGCAGCATGGGGGCATGGGGTGCCTGGAGGCCTGCGACATCGACGGGCCAGGCGCCGAGCAGGCCGGGGGCGAAAATGGTCAGTCGCATGGGCAATTCAGGTGGAAGTCAGATCAGCGGACAGCCGGAATGTTGGGGCATGTCATCATGGCCACAGGCCGCTCCCGCGGTTGCCCAGACCTTCCACGGCCCACTGCCCGTGGGCATGGCGCAGATGGAGGAAGCTGGCGTAATCCACCCTGATGCGTCCGAGCGCCTGCGGCGGGGCATCGAGGGCGATGGCAAGCGCCGTGCGCATGACCACGGCGTGGCAGACAACCAGCACCCGCTGGCCTGCGTGGCGCGAAGACAAATCGCCCAGCGCCTCCTGCACGCGCGCGATGAAGGCCGGGACGGGCTCGGCTCCGGCCGGCATGCCGGTGAGGATGTTGCGCTTATAGGCCGCGTAGGCCTCGGGCTGGTCGCGCTTGACCTCGGCATGGCTGAGGCCTTCCCAGGCGCCCAAGCCAATCTCGCGCAGGCGCGGCTCGATGACCAAGGGCAGCCCACTCTTCTCGGCATAGGCCTCGGCAAAGGTCCGACAACGCTGCAAGGGGGAGCTGACCACGGCATCCCACACCCCACCCTCGACCGCCCGCCACATGGCGGCCAGCCCTTCGGCCGTGAGTGGGTCATCGACACCATCGCCGCGATAGCGGGGGCCGCCCACGGGCTCGCCGTGACGCAACAAATCAAGCCTGGCCATCAGGCAATCCAGTCGCCCAGGGCCAGCAGGGCGATGATGGCGACGATGGCAATCAGCGAACGCAGCACCAGGCCGCGCGCGGAGCGCACAATATTGGCATCGGCCTCGATATCACCGGTCTCGCTGATCTCGGTGGTCACGCTGTATTCCTCGGTGCGCAGGGCGGCGCGCCCGACGCGCAGCAGCAGGTCGCGGTTGGCCTGCTCGAGCTCCAGCGCACGGGAGGCCGGCGCCTCGCGCTGGGTGTCGACAGACACCTGCCCCTCTTGGCGCCAAGCGTTCAGCCCCTCCTCAAAGCTGCCGGAAAGGATGTACATACCCGCGAGCAGGCGGGCTGGAAGCCAGTCCAGCGCAGCGCGCAGCAGGCGTGCCGCCTCCCGTAGGCCCCCTTGCTCACTTTGCTGCTCGACATGGGCGGTCAGCCGGTAGACCACCGCACCGAGGGGGCCGAGCAGGACAAACCACAGCAGGGGGGCGACCCAGCGCTCGTTGGCTTCAAGCAAGAGGGTATCGGCCACGGCCCTGACCTCGTCCTCAACCGCCTGGGGGACCGAGCCGCCGAGCAGGTGTTCAGCGTGGTGGCGGGCCGTGCCGTCCTCCCCCTTCTCGCGCGCGGCAACATAGCCATCGACCGCCGGATCGACGCTCCCCGGCCGCAGAGCCAGGAACAGGACCAGGACGCTGAAAGCCAGTTCCAGCAGGCCCCAGAGCACCCCATGCAGGAGCGACTGCAAAGCCACGGCCAGCAACGCCCAGGGAGCGACCAGCACGGTCAGGGCTAGCCAGCCGGGCACATTCAGGCGCCCGGACAGGGCCCCGGCGTAACGGTCGAACCAAACCAGCGAGCGACGTTCGGCGAGCTGCGGGGCCAGGCGCTCGGCAAACAGGGCGATCAGGGTGGCAAGCAACAGCATGACGACAACCTTCCGGGATTCACGCAGTCATTATGGCCAAGCGGGCACCGCTCGCACAGGCCTGCCGGGCACGGACCGGCAGCCCCCTCATCTCCAGTTCCCGCGCCAGTCGCCCCCAGTCAAAAGCGGGGCCCGGGTCGGTCTTGCGCCCCGGGGCAATGTCCGCATGCCCGGCAACGGCGGCGAGGGTCGGATAAGCCACCTTCAGGGCATGGATCGCACCGGCCAGACGCTCGTACTGGACATCGGCATAAGGTCCGTCGTCCGTGCCCTCCAACTCGATGCCGATGGAGAAATCATTGCAACGCTCACGCCCACCGAACACTGAGGCGCCGGCATGCCAGGCGCGCAGGTGGAAAGGGACATACTGGGTGACGGATCCATCCCGCCGGATGAGCAGGTGCGCCGACACCCGAAGATGAGCGATGGCAGCGAAGTAAGGATGGGCGGCCGGATCAAGCCGGCCAAGGAAAAGATCGTCAACCCACGGCCCGCCGAACTCCCCCGGCGGCAGGGTGATGCCGTGGACCACGACCAGTTCCGGCACCATGCCCGGCGGCCGCTCATCGCAGTGGGGGGAGGCGAGCCTGCGGGCCGCCGGAAGCCAGCCGTCCTGAACAAGGGAGTCTGATGCAATCAAGGGGAGCGGGTCATGCGTGATGCGGGTGGCAAGAATGTGGGGACAAGGCTGCATGCCTTCACCCTGCCGCCAAGATTATCACGCCCGTGCCCCCAAACAGGAAACGCTGAATGATTCAGCGTTTCCTGTTTGGGGGCATCCTGCCCCAACGCAAACAACGCCATCAGTCCTTGATTCGCACAGGCCATCGCGGACATGCGCCTTGATAAGATGCGCTGAAAAAATTCATGGATGGATTTTTTCAGCATCTCCCTGGATTTCTCACATGTCCGATCGACACGACCTCCTTGCCACGTTGAACCCCGCCCAGAGAGAGGCCGTGCTGCATGCCCACGGCCCCCTGCTCGTGCTGGCGGGCGCGGGTTCGGGCAAGACACGCGTCATCACCGCCAAGATCGCCTACCTAGTGCGCGAGCTGAAGGCGCCGGCGCGGCATGTCTACGCCGTCACCTTCACCAACAAGGCGGCGCGGGAGATGCAGGAGAGGGTGGGCAAGATGCTCTCGGCCGAGGAGCGGCGTGGACTGCATGTCTCCACCTTCCATACCCTCGGCCTGACCATCCTCAAGCACGAGCACGCGGCAGCCGGACTGCGCTCCGGCTTCTCCATCCTCGATGCCGAGGATGCGCTGGCCATGCTGCGCGAACTTTCGAAGCTGCCGGACAAGGCCCAGGTGGAGGAGCTGCGCAACCGCATCAGCCTGTGGAAGAACGATGGACTGTCCCCGCTGGATGCCATGGCACGCGCAGGGACTGACGACGACCACGATGCAGCCCGTCTGTATCAAGCCTACGAACGCCAACTGCGCGCCAGCAACGCGCTTGATTTCGATGACCTGATCGCCCTGCCGGTGCGCCTGTTCACCGAACACCCGGAGATTCGCGCGAAGTGGCGCCAAAAGGTGCGCTACCTGCTGGTCGACGAGGTGCAGGACACCAACGCCGCACAATACGCCCTGCTACGCCACCTGCTGGACGTGACCGCCAACCTTACTGCCGTAGGCGACGACCACCAGTCGGTCTATGCCTGGCGAGGCGCGCGACCGGAAAACCTGAGCCTTCTTGCACAGGACTACCCCACCCTCAAAGTCATCAAGCTCGAACAGAACTACCGCTCGGTCAACACCGTGCTGAAGGCAGCCAACGCCCTCATCCGCAACAACAGCAAGCAGTTCGAGAAGAACCTGTGGAGCGCGCTCGGCGAGGGTGAGCCGCTGCGCGCCATCCTCTGCAAGGATGCCGACGACGAAGCCCTGCGCGTCGCGGTCGAGATCCTGCAGCACAAATTCAGGCACCGTACCAACTTCGCCGATTACGCTGTGCTCTATCGCGGCAACCACCAGGCCCGCCTGCTCGAAGGCGCCCTGCGCCAGCACGCCATTCCCTACCACATCACCGGCGGACAATCGTTCTTCGAGCGCAGCGAGATCCGCGACCTGTCCGCCTACCTCCGCCTTTTGGCCAACCCGGACGACGACACCGCCTTCCTGCGCGTGGTCAACACCCCGCGCCGGGAGATCGGCCCGGGCACGCTCGAAAAACTCGGCGCCTACGCGCAGGGACGCAACCTGTCGCTGGATGCCGCCAGCCGCGAGTTTGGCCTATCGCAGCAGCTCGGCGAGCGCCCGCTCGAACGGCTGCAGCGTTTCACCGCATGGCTGGACGGCCTGCGCCAGGCCGCCGAGCACGCCCCGCTGGCCGCACTGCGCCAACTGGTGCAGGACATTGGCTACGAGGACTGGCTGAAGGATACCTCCGACACACCCAAGCAGGCTGAACGCCGCTGGAGGAACGTCGAAGACTGGCTGGAATGGCTGGAAAAGCTGGCCTTGGGGGAGGATGCGCTCGACATCCAGGAGCTGGCCGGCCGTGCCAGCCTGATGGGCATCCTTGAGAGACAGAGCGAGAGTGATGCCGGCGACCAGGTGCGCCTGATGACCCTGCACGCCGCCAAGGGCCTGGAGTTTCCGCACGTGTTCATCATCGGCATGGAGGAGGAACTGCTACCGCACCGCGAGAGCCTGGATCCGGAGAAGCTGGAAGAAGAACGCCGGCTGGCCTACGTCGGCATCACCCGCGCGCAGCAAAGCCTGACCTTCACCCTAACCCGCAAACGCAAGCGCTACGGCGAATGGGTGGACAGCGAACCGAGCCGCTTCCTCGAGGAAATCCCGCCCCATCTGCTGCGCTGGGAAGGCCGCGCGGACGCAAGCGACCCGGAGGAAAAAAAGACCAAGGGCCGCGCCCAGCTCGAGGGCCTGAAGGCACTGCTTGGCGGGGGCTAGGGAAACTCTGAAAAAACCTTCTGTTGGGTTGTAGGAGGCCCGCCCTCGGGCCGATAGCCCGGCTTGAGGCTGCCCCTTATCGCGGCGAGGGCGCCGCTCCTACTCAGCGTTGAGCAGGCCGTTAAAAACTCTTTTCAACGGCCTGGTAAGGTGAGCCTAGATGGCTTGCGCAAACATCAATCACGCGAAGTGATTGATGGTCTGAGCCTGTCGCGGGTGTGTACCGCGACAAGACGAGTTGAAAAAGGGCAGGAAGCCCTTTTTCAACATCCTGCTATAGCCGTGATCATCCAGCCCCCCCAGAAACGACGAACCCCGCACAGGGCGGGGTTTGCAGGCTGTGCCCCGAAGGGCAACTCCACGGCGAATTAACGCTTGGAGAACTGGACCGCGCGACGGGCCTTGCGCAGACCGACTTTCTTACGCTCGACTTCGCGGGCGTCACGGGTGACGAAGCCAGCCTTGCGCAGGGTGGATCGCAGGGACTCGTCATACTCCATCAGGGCGCGGGTGATACCATGACGGATAGCGCCGGCCTGGCCGCTGTTGCCGCCGCCGTCAACATTCACCAAGATGTCGAACTTGTCGGACAGGCCGGTCAGTTCGAGCGGCTGGCGCACGATCATGCGGGCGGTCTGGCGGCCGAAGTAGACATCCAGCGGACGACCGTTGATGACGATGTTGCCACTGCCCGGACGAACATAGACGCGGGCGCTGGAGGTCTTGCGGCGACCGGTACCGTAGTTCTGGTTCAGAGCCATGCCTGAAACTCCCGATTAAAGTTCGAGCGCGCGCGGCTGCTGAGCAACATGCGGATGCTCTTGACCGGCGTACACTTTGAGTTTGCTGAACATCTGACGACCCAGCGGATTCTTGGGCAGCATGCCCTTCACGGCGATCTCAATGGTGCGCTGCGGGGCCTTGTCAATCAGCTTCTCAAAGCTGATGGACTTCAGGTTACCGATGTATCCGGTGTGGTGATGGTACATCTTGTCCTTGGCCTTGTTGCCGGTCACCTGCACCTTCTCGGCGTTGATGACGACGATGTAGTCACCGGTATCCACGTGCGGGGTATACTCGGCCTTGTGCTTGCCACGCAGGCGCTTGGCGATTTCAGCAGCCAGACGACCCAGGGTCTTGCCACTGGCGTCAACGACGTACCAGTCGCGCTTGACCTCCGCCGGCTTCGCACTAAAGGTTTTCATTACAGTCTCTCCAAAGGAAGACGCTAGAGATATCAGAAGGTCGCGTACAATACACCATGACCCAGTGCATGACAAGCATCAGGGGCATCGCCCCTTTCAGGTTAGGACATGTCGGCAGAACAGAAATCATGCTCATGACAAAAAATGGCGCGGACGGGCCGCGCCAAAGAAACCACCAAAGGAAGATCGGAGCATGACTCCGCACTGACTCAAGAATCAGTGAGCTCTAATATACTAACCCACCCTAGAAGGGTCAACGCAGTTTGTTCTGATCTTGCATAAAGGCTTTTTGTCCCGCACCTTTGCCTGCATGCACTCTAACCCCACCCCTGAACACGACCTGAGCGCCACACAGCAATGCGTGATGTGCGGCATGTGCGTGCCGCACTGCCCGACCTACGCACTGACCCGCAACGAGGCCGACGGCCCGCGCGGGCGCATCGCCCTGATGCTCGGCATGCACCAAGGGCGACTGGAGCCGGATGAGGAAACCATCGCGCATCTCACGGGCTGCCTGAGCTGCCGGGCCTGCGAGCGCATCTGCCCGTCCAAGGTGCCCTACGGCCAGTTAATCGATGCCGCGCGCACACGCATCGCTCAAAGCCACCACCCTGCCGAGCACCGCATGGCCTGGCTGCGCGACCGGGTGCTGCTGCATCCCATGCGCCTGCGCCTGCTCGGCCTTCTGCTGCGCCTGGTCCAGCGCCTGCGACTCGATCGCATCCCCCTACCTCGCCAACTGGCACGCCTCGCCCGCATCTCCCCGGCACTGCCCCCCGCCCTGCGTCCGCGGGCGGACTATCCGGCCACGGGCCCGCGTCAGGGGGCCGTCGGTCTGTTCCTCGGCTGCATGGGCCCGGTGTTCGAGGCGGAGAATCTGCGCGCGGCCATCCGCGTGCTGAATGCCTGGGGCTATGACGTGTTCATCCCTGAAAGCCAGGGCTGCTGTGGCGCCATGCACCAGCATGGCGGCGACACGGCGCGCGGGACAGCCATGGCCGCTGACGTGGAAGCCTCATTCCAGCACCTCACGCTGGATGCGGTGGTGGGCGTGAGCAGCGGGTGCATAGCCCAGCTTGCGGAACACACCGACCTGCCGGTGTTCGAGCTGAGCGACTTCCTCGTGCGCCATGTCCCCGCCACGCTACCCGACCTGCGGCGCATGGAGAGGACGGTCGCGGTGCATCTGCCCTGTACCCAGCGCAACGTGCTGCGCAGCGCGGACAGCGCCCTGCGCCTTTTACGCCTGATCCCCGGGCTTTCCGTGGTCGAGCTGCCAGGCAATGACCGTTGCTGTGGTGCGGCGGGCACCCACATGCTCACCCACCCCGAGCAGGCCGATGCCCTGCGTGCGCCGAAGATCGAAGCCTTCCGCACGCTCGGGGCCGATCGGCTTTGCAGCACCAATGTGGGCTGTGCCATGCACCTGGGCGCCGGGCTGCGCGAGACGGAACGCTCGGCGGAGGTCATCCATCCCGTGCGTCTGTTGGTCGAGGCGCTGGCTGATCCAGGGGGCGTAGCGTAAGGCTCGAGCTGCACGAGGCCCGCCCCCCGAGTCGGTGACTTCAGGCAGGCCATGCGGGCTGTCTGGCCTCCAGATGTGAAAAGGCCCTCCGCAGAGGGCCATGAAACTGGGGCTGGACGGAGGCTCAGCCCATGTCCGGCATATTGCGGCCGTAGAAGATCTCCTGCATCTCCTTGCGCAGCGATCGCTCAATGCCCACCAGCTCCGCGGGCGCATAGTCCTCGCGCACATGACCGAACAGGTAGTTGTCGAGATCGAACTCCTTGAGCAGCATCTTGGTGTGGAAGATGTTCTCCTGGTACACGTTGACGTCGATCATCTGGTAGCGACGGCGCGTATCCTCGGACATGAAGTTCTGGATCGAGTTGATGTTGTGGTCGATGAAGTGCTTCTTGCCATGCACGTCGCGAGTGAAGCCGCGTACCCGGTAGTCGATGGTGACGATATCCGAGTCGAAGCTGTGGATCAGGTAGTTCAGCGCGCGCAGTGGTGAGATGCGCCCGCAGGTTGAGACCTCGATGTCCGCGCGGAAGGTGCTGATGCCGTTCTCCGGGTGGCTCTCCGGGTAGGTATGGACGGTCAGGTGGCTCTTGTCGAGATGGCCGACCACGCTGCTGGCCACCTTGGTCCCGCCCAGGGGGCCTGGGGCCTCCACGTTGCCGTTTTCCTTGTTCAAGATCTCGGCCGCGACTGGCTCCTCAGACACCAGGATGGTCACACTCGCGCCTTGGGGATCGTAGTCCTGGCGCGCGATGTTGAGGATATTCGCACCGATCATCTCAGTGACGTCGGTGAGGATCTGAGTCAGGCGATCGGCGTTGTAGACCTCGTCGATGTAGGCGATGTATTCATCCACATGCCGACGGGTCTTGGCGTAGCAGATGTCGTAGATGGAGAAGCTGAGGGTCTTGCTCAGGTTGTTGAAGCCATGCAGTTTCAGGCCCTTGTCCAATTCCTTCACCCTCCGGTCAATAGGGGTTGAAAAAGGGCCGGATTCTAGGTCATCCACCCCGGGGGAGGAACCCCTTATTCCCCAACAATTTCAAAGTCGTGCGTGATCTCGGCGGTCTTGTTGAGCATGTGCGAGACCGAACAATACTTGTCTGCCGACAGGTTCACCGCCCGCTCGACCGCCTTCGGGTCCAGCCCCGCGCCCTTGACGATGAAGTGCACGTGGATCTTGGTGAACACCTTAGGATGCGTGTCCGCGCGTTCCGCGCTGACCTCGATGATGCAGTCACGCACCGGCTGGCGCTGTTTCTGCAGGATCATCACCACGTCGATGGAGGTGCAGCCACCAAGACCCAGCAGAACCAGCTCGGTCGGGCGCGGACCGATGTTGCGGCCGCCGATGTCGGGCGCGCCGTCCATCACCAGGGCATGGCCGCTTTCGGTCTCCCCCATGAAGGCCATGCCGTCAACCCATTGCACACGTGCTTTCATGCTCAGTCCTCCTCGAAGAAAAGTTGATGGAGCTTGGCCCCCGGGTCGTCCGCACGCATGAAGGCCTCACCGACCAGGAAGGCATGCACGCCGTGGCGGCGCATGAGGGTCACGTCGTCGCGACCGTGGATGCCGCTCTCGGTGACCAGAAGCACGCCCGCAGGCAGCATGTCGAGCATGTTCAGGGTGGTGTCCAGGCTGACCTCGAAGGTGCGCAGGCTACGGTTGTTGATGCCGACCAGCTCAGCCCCGATCGAGAGCGCCAGCGCCATCTCCTCGCGGTCGTGCGTCTCAACCAGCACGTCCATGCCGAGCTCGACGGCGAGGTTGTGCAACTCGTGCAGGGTGGCGGGATCCAGGGCCGAGACAATCAGCAGGATGCAGTCCGCGCCGATCGCGCGGGCCTCGTAGACCTGGTAGGGGTCGATGATGAAGTCCTTGCGGATCACCGGAAGCGTACAGGCGGCGCGCGCCTCCTGAAGATAGGACTCGCTGCCCTGGAAGAAGTCGCGGTCGGTCAGCACCGACAGGCAGGCTGCCCCGCCCCGCTCGTAACTTACGGCGATCTCGGCCGGCCGGAAGTCCTCGCGCAGCACGCCCTTGCTCGGGCTGGCCTTCTTGATCTCAGCGATCACCGCAGGCATCCCCCGGGCAATGCAGGCCTTCAGGGCAGCGCGAAAGCCGCGGGGCTGATCATTGCGCGCCTCAATGCGCTGGATCAGGTCATGCACCGGGGTGCGCACGCAGCGCTCGGCGATTTCCTCGCGCTTGCGCTTGAGGATGGTCTGGAGGATATCGGGCGTCTTACTCATGCGAAAGCCTGTTGGGTGAATGCAGCGTAGGCCGTAAGGCGTTCCCAGGCCGCGCCGGTCGTCTGGATCTTCAGCGCGCGCGCCACGCCGTCTTCAAGGGTCGGAGCAAGACCCGCGAGATAGATGGCCGCGCCGGCGTTGAAAGCCACGATGTCGCGCGCAGGACCGGGCTGGCCGGTCAGGGCCTCACGCACCTTCTCCAGGCTCTCGTGTGCGGAAGCCACGCGCAGTGTGTCCAGGCTGGCACGGGCGAGGCCGACATCCTCCGGCCGCAGGATGTAGTCGGTGACGACACCGTCCTTCAGCTCGCTCACGCGGGTCGGCGAGGCCACGCTGAACTCGTCCAGGCCGTCTTCGGCATGCACCACCAGGGCGTGCTCGCTGCCGAGCGCCCGCAACACCTCGGCCAGCGGTCGGCGCCAGCGCTCGCTGTACACGCCGAGCACCTGGCGCTTCGCCCCGGCCGGGTTGGCCAGCGGGCCGAGCACATTGAACAGGGTGCGCACGCCGAGCTCGCGGCGCGGTGCGATGACATGGCGCATGGCGCCGTGGTGCTGGGGCGCGAACATGAAGCCGACACCGAGCGAGCACACCGCACGGGCGATGAGCTCAAACGGCGCATCAAGGCGACAACCCGCCACCTCGAGCAGGTCGGCGCTGCCGGTGGTGCTGGAGACCGAACGGTTGCCATGCTTGGCCACCTTGCCGCCCGCCGCCGCCAGGACGAAACAGCTCGCGGTGGAGATGTTGAAGGTGTGCGCCCCGTCTCCGCCGGTACCGACGATATCGACCAGCGGTCCGCAAGGAATCTCGACCTTGGCGGCGAATTCGCGCATCACCCCGGCGGCGGCGGCCACCTCCTCGACCGTCTCCCCCTTGACCGCGAGCCCGATGAGCAGGCCGCCGATCTGCGCCGGGGTGGCCTCGCCGCCCATCAAGAGGCGCATGACGGCGGCCATTTCGTCGTGACGCAAGTCGCGCCGCTCAAGCAGGGCACGCAGGGCAGAAGGCATATCCATCAGCTCACCTCAAGGCAACGCGGCGGTCGATGCGTTCGGCAAAACCGGTTTGCCACGCACTCCCCCCCGCATGGCGAGGAAGTTGCGCAGCATGTCATGACCATGTTCGGTCAGGATCGACTCGGGGTGGAACTGCACGCCCTCGATGGTGTATTCGCGGTGCTGCACGCCCATGATCTCCTCGAACGAGCCGTCCGGATGCGTGGTCCAGGCGGTGATCTCGAGGCATTCCGGCAAGCTCTCGCGCTCGATCACCAGCGAGTGGTAGCGCGTCGCCTCGAACGGGTTCGGCAGGCCGGCGAACACGCCCTTGCCCGCGTGGAACACCTGCGAGGTCTTGCCGTGCATGATCTGCTTGGCGCGGATGATATTGCCACCGAAGGCCTGGCCGATGGCCTGGTGGCCGAGGCACACGCCGAAGATCGGCAGCTTGCCGGCGAAATGGCGGATCGCCGCCACCGAGATGCCGGCCTCGCTCGGGCTACAGGGGCCGGGAGAGATCATCAGGTGGCTGGGCGCCATGCGCTCGATGTCCTCCAGGGTGATGGCATCGTTGCGATGCACATCCACCTCGGCCCCAAGCTCGCCCAGGTACTGGACGAGGTTGTAGGTGAAGGAATCGTAGTTATCGATCATCAAAACCTTGGCCATCGTCACCCCTCCACCTGCGCAGGTTCCAAGCCCGCCTCCGCTAGGGCGACCGCACGGAAGATCGCCCGCCCCTTGTTCATGGTCTCCTTCCATTCCAGCTCCGGTACGGAGTCGTACACCACCCCGGCGCCGGCCTGGATGTGCAGCTCGCCGTTCTTGACCACCGCGGTGCGGATGGCAATGGCGGTGTCCATCGCCCCGTTCCAGCCAAGGTAGCCGACCGCACCCGCATAGACGCCGCGCTTGACCGGCTCCAGCTCGTCGATGATCTCCATCGCTCGCACCTTGGGTGCGCCGGACACGGTCCCTGCCGGGAAGGTGGCGCGCAGCACATCCATTGAGGACAGGCCGGCGCGCAGCCTACCGGTTACGTTGGAGACGATGTGCATCACATGCGAGTAACGCTCGATCACCATCTTCTCGGTCAGGCGCACGCTGCCGGTCTCACACACCCGGCCGATGTCATTGCGGCCAAGGTCGATCAGCATCAGGTGCTCGGCGCGCTCCTTCGGGTCGGCCAAAAGCTCGACCTCGAAGGCGCGATCCTCATCCTCCGTACGTCCGCGGCGGCGGGTACCCGCGATCGGGCGCACGGTGACCTCGTCATGCGCAAGGCGCACGAGGATCTCGGGCGAGGAACCGACGACCGCCATGTCCCCAAGGTTGAGGTGGAACATGTAGGGCGAGGGATTGAGGCCGCGCAGGGCACGATACAGGTCGAGCGGTCGCGCGGAAAACGGGATGCTCAGGCGCTGCGAGAGCACGACCTGCATCACATCCCCGGCGGCGATGTACTCCTTGGCCTTGAGCACCGCCTGCTTGAAACCGTCCTCGGTGAAACCGGAGACGAAGTCGGCCTCGCTCACCTCACGCGGGGCGTGGGCCGGGCGCGGATGGGCAAGCGGCTGGCGCAGGCGGGCCTCGAGCGCATCCAGGCGCGCCTCGGCCGCCTCCAGCCCCTCCGGCAGCGCGTGTACAATCAGCTGCATGCGCCCACGCAGGTTGTCGAACACCACCAGCTCGTCGGACAGCATGAACAGAATGTCCGGCGCGCCGATCGGATCCGGCTTCTCAACCCCCGCCAGGCGCGGTTCGATGTAACGGATGGTGTCGTAGCCGAAATAGCCGACCAGCCCGCCGGCAAAGCGCGGCAGTCCCGCAAGCTCGGGCACCCGGAAGCGCTTCTGGAAGGCCTCGATAAAGGCCAGCGGATCACGCACCTCGGCCTCCTCGATGGGTCGGCCACCCTCCTCCACCGTCACCGCATGGTCGCGCACCCGGAGCACGGTACGAGCCGGCAGGCCGATGATGGAGTAGCGTCCCCACTTCTCGCCGCCCTGCACGGATTCGAACAGGTAGCTGTAGGGGGCATTGGCGAGCTTGAGGTAGGTGGAGAGGGGGGTATCGAGATCGGCGAGGACCTCGCGCACCACGGGGATGCGGTTGTAGCCCTCGCGGCAGAATTGTTCGAACTGTTCAGGACGCATGTCGGAACCTCAGGAAAACAGGCGGATACGGGATAAGGCGGCTCATGCACCGCGCCATCGCGTCCCCCGCCAGGTCTCCCGGAAGCGTTTCATGAAGGCTTCACCAGTTCCTTCAGCTCGACCATGGAGTCGATCACCGCATCCGGATGGTAGTTGCGGATGTCCTCGCCATGGTTGTAGCCGTAGCTCATGCAGACGATGTTGAAACCCGCAGCGCGCGCGGCCTTCACATCGGAGATCGAGTCCCCCACCATCAGGGCCTCGTGCGGGGCGCAGTGGAACCAGCCGGCGGCGTAGAACAGCGGCCCCGGGTCCGGCTTCTTGACCGGCAGGGTATCGCCGGAGATCACCGTCTCGAACGCATCGAGGACGCCGAGATCCTTCAGCAGCGGCACGGTGAAGCGCTCGGCCTTGTTGGTCACGCAGCCCATGCGCAGGCCCAGGGACTTCACGTGCTCCAGCCCCTCCTTGACCCCCGGAAAGAGGAAGGAGCGGTCGGAGGTGTTATTGAGGTACAACTGATTGAAGATCGGCATGGCCCGCGCAAACAGGACCGCATCGGGCTTGCCGTTCAGGTCATTGGTCAGCGCACGCTCGACCAGGCGCTCGACGCCGTTACCAACCCAGTTGCGTACGGCCGCTTCGCCGCGCACGGGCATGTCGAGGAGCTTCATCATCTCGTCCACGCAGTAGGCGAGATCGGGCACGCTGTCGATCAGGGTGCCGTCCAGGTCGAACAGCACCATCTTCGGGGCAAAGGTCTTCATGCCTTAGCCACCGACCTTGGCCAGCTCGTCGCGCATAGCTTTGATTACGGAGTCGTAGCGGTGCGGGTCGGAGTCCTTGGCGGCGCCGAAGATCGCAGAGCCGGCCACGAAGGTGTCCACACCGGCCTCCGCCACCTCGCGGATATTGGCCGGGCCCACGCCGCCGTCGATCTCCAGACGGCAGTCATAGCCGCCCGCATCGATCATGGCACGGACCTTGCGAGCCTTGTCCAGCACGTAGGGGATGAACTTCTGCCCACCGAAGCCCGGGTTGACCGACATCAGCAGGACCATATCCAGCTTGGGCAGGGTGTACTCCAGCACGTCCAGCGGGGTGGCCGGGTTGAACACGAGGCCCGCCTTGCAGCCGGAATCCTTGATCAGGCTGATGGTGCGGTCGATGTGCTCGGAGGCCTCCGGATGGAAGGTGATGTAGGTGGCGCCGGCCTTGGCGAAGTCCGGGATGATGCGGTCCACCGGCTTGACCATCAGGTGCACGTCGATCGGCGCGGTCACGCCGTGCTTGCGCAAAGCCTCACACACCAGCGGGCCGATGGTCAGGTTTGGCACGTAGTGGTTGTCCATCACGTCGAAGTGGACGATGTCGGCACCGGCGGCCAGCACGTTGTCCACTTCCTCGCCAAGCTTGGCGAAATTGGCGGAGAGGATGGACGGGGCGATAAGGAACTTCGACATGGGAGGACTCCAGAAATGGCCAAAAGATCGGCCAAATGTACCCCAACCGCCCCCCGAATTCACCTTGGGAAACGCTGAAAAAATCCATCCATGGATTTTTTCAGCGCGTCTTATCAAGGCGCATGTCCGCGACGGCCTCCGCCCCTGTTACTTCCGTGGCAGGGTGGCGATGAAAGCCAGAAGATCCTCAAGCTGCGGCTCGTTCAGGCTTTTCGCCATCTCCACCATCACTTTATGCCCCATACCTGCGCGGTAGTTCTGCATCATGGCGGCATAGGCCTCGATGGGCTTGGAGGTAAGGTTGGGAAACATGGGCGGCACACCTTGCCCCTGCCCCCCGTGGCAGAGGGCGCAGTGGGCCTTGTAGAGGGCCTTGCCGGTCTCGGGGTTACCCTCGGCGTGAACCAGCGCGGGCATGAGAAGAGCCAGGAGAAGAAGGCTTCGTAGCATGCGCACGACCTCATCATGCAGGATGAATATTTTCATTTGATCATAAATGCGATTCATGGAGCAAAGGTGCGATATGCCGCCTTAAACGCAAAAAGCCCCGCACGGGGCGGGGCTCTGATAAGGATGGGACGTCCGGGATGATTACATCATGCCCATGTCGCCCATGCCGCCGGCGGCCGGGGCTGCGGCTTCCTTCTTCGGCAGCTCGGCCACCATGCACTCGGTGGTCAGCAGCAGGCCGGCCACGGAGGCAGCGTTCTGCAGGGCGGAACGGGTGACCTTGGTCGGGTCCAGGATGCCCATTTCCATCATGTCACCGTATTCGCCGGTGGCGGCGTTGTAACCGAAGTTGCCGCTGCCCTCAGCAACCTTGTTCAGGATCACGGAGGGTTCATCGCCGGCGTTGGAGACAATGGTGCGCAGCGGCTCTTCCATCGCACGCAGGGCGATGCTGATACCCACATCCTGGTCATGATTGGCGCCCTTGAGGTCCTTGATGGCCTGCTTGGCACGCACCAAGGCCACGCCACCGCCCGGCACCACGCCTTCCTCGACCGCCGCACGGGTCGCGTGCAGGGCGTCGTCGACGCGGTCCTTCTTCTCTTTCATCTCGACTTCGGTCGCAGCGCCGACCTTGATCACGGCCACGCCACCGGCCAGCTTGGCGATGCGCTCCTGGAGCTTCTCGCGGTCGTAGTCGGAGGTGGTGGTCTCAACCTGGGCACGAATCTGGGCCACGCGACCTTCGATATCCTCTTTCTTGCCCGCACCATCGACGATGGTGGTGTTTTCTTTGGCCACCACAACCTTCTTGGCACGGCCCATATCGTTGAGCGTGACCTTCTCCAGCGTCAGCCCCACTTCGTCGGAGATCACCGTACCGCCGGTGAGGATGGCGATGTCTTGCAGCATGGCCTTGCGACGATCACCAAAGCCCGGGGCCTTGACGGCGGTGACCTTGAGGATGCCACGCATATTGTTGATGACCAAGGTCGCCAGGGCCTCACCCTCGACATCCTCAGCGATCAGCAGCATCGGCTTGCCGGCCTTAGCCACGGCCTCGAGCGCGGGCAGAAGGTCGCGGATATTGGAGACCTTCTTGTCGGTGATGAGGATATAGGGATCCTCCAGCACCGCCTGCATATTCTTCTGATCATTGACAAAATACGGCGAGAGGTAGCCGCGGTCGAACTGCATGCCCTCGACCACGTCCAGCTCGTTCTCGAGGCCCGAGCCTTCCTCGACGGTGATTACGCCTTCCTTGCCCACCTTGTCCATCGCCTGGGCGATGATGGAGCCGATGGCATCATCGGAGTTGGCGGAGATGGTGGCGACTTGGGCGATGGACTTGTTGTCGGTGCAGGGCTTGGAGATCTTCTTCAGCTCCTCGACTGCAGCGGCCACGGCCTTGTCGATGCCACGCTTGAGATCCATCGGGTTCATGCCAGCGGCCACGGCCTTCATGCCCTCGCGAACAATGGCCTGGGCCAGCACGGTCGCGGTGGTGGTGCCGTCACCGGCCACGTCAGCGGTCTGGGAAGAAACTTCCTTGACCATCTGCGCGCCCATGTTCTCGAACTTATCCTCGAGCTCGATCTCTTTGGCGACGGACACACCGTCCTTGGTTACGGTCGGGGCGCCGAAGGACTTCTCCAGCACCACGTTGCGGCCCTTCGGACCGAGGGTGACCTTGACCGCGTTGGCCAGGATGTTGACACCGTTCACCATGCGGGCGCGGGCATCTGCGCCGAAACGTACGTCTTTGGCTGCCATGGAATGAAACTCCTAAAAATGGGGAATAGCGGATTGCAGTCTGGAATTACTTCTCGATCACGGCGAGGATATCGTCCTCACTCATCATCAGCAGCTCTTCGCCGTCGACCTTGACCTTGGTGCCGGCATACTGGCCGAACAGGACCTGGTCACCGACCTTCACGCCGATCGGACGAAGCTCGCCCTTGTCGTTGCTCTTGCCCGGACCGGTGGCGATGACTTCGCCACGATTCGGTTTCTCTGCCGCGCTGCCCGGCAGGACGATGCCGCTGGCGGTGGTGAGCTCTTCCTCGACACGCTTGATCAGGACACGATCATGCAAAGGACGGATCTTCATGGTTCACACTCTCTTGGCATACGTTGAGTTGGTGGTTGAGCATCGAGGGTCGTTGTTAGCACTCGATGCAGGCGAGTGCCAATCATAAGGACCGCCCCACACAAATCAAGACCCTGCGAGGATGATCTTTGATCACTCGGCGACGACCGGCCGGGGCAGGGTGCCATCCAGCACCACGCGGTTGCCCCCTTCTGTGCGCGCCTGATCGACCGCCCGGCAGGCGCGGGCCAGAAGCGCATCGAAGTCCGTGTCGATATCCGGGCTGAAGGTGGCCACACCGATACTCGCGGTCAGGCGCATGCCAAACGGCCACAGGCCCTCGATGGTTACGCGGAAGCGCTCGCCCACCCGCAACGCATCGCCGGCGGCGCATTGTGGTAACCCCAGAGCAAAGCGGGTATCACCGATGCGGGTCACAAGGTCGCTCTCCCGTACGCCCCGAAGCAAGGCAGACGCCGCCAAACGCAGCGTCTCATCGCCCGCCTCATGCCCATACTGGAGATTGACCTCACCGAAGTGGTCGAGATCCAGCAGAATCAGACTGAACGCGCCGCCCCCGCGACGCGCCATGGCGAGGTATTTGGTGCCGAGCGAGAACAGCATGCGCCGGTTGTACAAACCGGTCAGCGGATCGGTGACCTCAAGCAGATTGAGGCGGGCACGCTGGGCCTCGACCCGCGCCGCGAGTCCCGTGGCGATGATGAGGTTGCGCGCCCGCACCAGCAACTCCTCTTCCAGCACCGGTTTGGTGACATAGTCGTTCACCCCCAGGCGGAACAGCTCGCGCCTGCGCGCGTCGTCATCGAAGCCGGTCACGGCCAAAATGGGCAGTTGAAAATCCGCAAAACCCGCTTGACGCAGTTGACCCACCAAGGCCATGCCGCTCATTTCCCCTTCAAGCACAAGGTCTGTAATGAGCAAGTCATAGCGCCGGACAGTGACCCTCTCCAAGGCCTCCTCAGCCCGCTTGACCCAGTCCACCAGCAGGCCATGAGCCGTCAACATACGACTGATGACATAGGCTGCGGTGCGTGAGTCCTCCACCAGCAGGATGCGCTTGCCGTAGATATGCTGGCCGCGCGGATCGCGGCGCTCGGCATCGCGGGTGAGGAGATAGGCGAGCAGCTTGTCCGGCTGCGCGGACGGGATGACCTCGGTGATACCCAGCGCAAACAACGCCTCATGCGCGGTCGTATCCGCGGTGGTGGTCAGCAACAGAAGGGGCGTACCCTCGGGCAGCTCGATACGCAACCGACCAACCAGCGAGGCCAGGGAGGGATCGTCGGCCGCGAAGGCCAGGCAGCAGACGTCGATGCGATGCTCACGCACCAGGCCCACTGCCTCGCGCTCCGTGGCGCAATCGATGGACTGCAGGCCAGCCTGCTGACAGATACGCTCCAGGCGCTCCCGCATCTGCACGTCCGCAGTAACGATCAGGGCCAAGCGCTCTCCGCCGGCATCCAAGCCGGACTGCGGCTCACCGGCCCTCTGGGCCATGACGTCATGCTTACTCACTCACTGACTCCTCGATTCGTCGGGCGCGCATGGCCACTCGGTTCCGCCCCAGGCGCTTGGCGTCATACAACGCCTTGTCGGCGCGACTGAACAGACTGTCCAGCGATTCCGGATCCCCCGGATCAAAACAAGCCACACCGATGCTGATCGTCAGGCGCACGCCACTGGCGTCCAGCTGCTCGCAGTCCCTGCGGATCTTCTCGGCCTTGGCGAGCGCATCCTCCGCGCTGCAGTTGGGCAAAAGGATCACGAACTCCTCGCCGCCATAGCGGGCCACCACATCCTCCTTGCGCAAGGATGTGCGCAACACATCCCCTACCGCGCGCAATATCTTGTCTCCGGTGGCGTGGCCGTGCTGGTCGTTGACCAGCTTGAAGTGATCGACGTCCGCAACCAGCATGCATACGGTCTGCCCCTCGCGCTCGGCACGGGCGAGATAGCGCGCGGCGAGCTCGAAAAAGAGGTGCCGGTTGCCAAGGCCGGTGAGCTGGTCGGTGGTGGCGAGCTGGCGCATCCTTCGCTCCTGCTCCTCGACCCGCTCGAACAGCCGCCGTGCGATGAGGATGTTACGCACGCGGGCTATGAATTCAGCCTCAACCAGTGGCTTGGGGACATAATCGTTCACCCCGGCGCGGAACAGCTCGGTCTTGCGCGTCAGGTCATCGAACGAGGTCATGACCAGGATCGGCAGCTTCATGTAGTCCTGGCCATCTTGGCGCAGATGGCGCACCAGGGACAGGCCGCTCTCCCCGCCCTCGAGCACGAGGTCGGTGATCACCATGTGATAAGAGCGCTCGGCGAACCGTCGGCGCGCCTCCGCCACCGACCCAACGCTGTCCACCTCGATGCCGCAGCGTTGCAGCATGTCAGTCACAATGTGGACAAAGGATCGCGAATCCTCGACCAGCAGGATGCGCTCCCCCGCCAGGTCATGGCAGTACATCCGACCGAGGAAGTCCTGCAGATAGAGCAACAGGTCACCAAGCCGGTCGCGCTGGAATACATCCGTGATGCCCGCGCGAAAGGCCTCCTGCACCAGCGCATCGTTGACATCGGAGGTCACCAGCAGCAGCGGCACCCCCTTGGCGAGATGGGGGCGGAGGGCCTGGGCCAGTTGCAGGCCAGTCATGCCGGGAAGGCGATACCCCAGCAGGCCGATGTCGATGGCCTCGCCGCGCGCAAACGCCAGCGCCTCCTCCCCGGTGGTGGCCATCCTGGCCTCGAGCCCCGCCTCCTCCACCATCCGTTGCAGCATGGTGCGCCGCGTTGCACCGGGATCGACGATCAATGCCTTGGGTTTCTGAGTACTACCGGCCGACATTCCATGCAACCCTTGGAAAACTCGGGTGAGTATATGCTTCTCTCAGCCTCATGTGGGGCACATGTGTTGTTTATGTCGGATAAATACACTGCCATGGTCATGTATCCCACGAATCATGGACAATGCCTTCCATGACCACGCACTGCATCGTCATCAGCACCTTCCCGGATCGCGCCACGGCCCTGGCTGCCGCCCGCGCCCTGCTGGAGGCGCGCCTCGTCGCCTGTGCCCAGATCAGCGCCCCGCTCACCTCGATCTATCCCTGGCAGGGCACCCTGCAGGAAGACGAGGAATGTGAACTGCGCCTGAAGACACGCCGCGCGCTTGGCCCGCAAATCGAAGCCATGCTGCGTAAGTGGCATCCGTATGAACTTCCGCAGATCCTGTATGTTCCCATGGAAGGATCTAGCGACTACATCGACTGGGTGGATTCATGCCTCGTATCCTGAGACTCCTTCTGGCCCTGCTGGCCTTTGCCAACCCCGCCTTGGCCTCCGAACCCGAGTTACTCGAGCCCGAGCAGGCCTTCGCCTTCTCTGCCCGTGTGGAGAGCGCCAGCCGCTTGGTCGGCCACTTCGCTATCGCGCCGGGCTACAAGCTGTACCGCGACAAGATCCGCTTTGAGGTCGAGGGCGCCTCAGCCGTGCAGGCTGAGCTGCCACCGGGCGAGGCGATAAAGGACCCCTTCCTCGGTGACGTGCAGATCTACCACGGCGCACTGGACATCCCCCTCCGGCTCGAGGGCGAGAACCTTGGCGGCAAGACCGTCACCCTGACGGCCCACAGCCAGGGCTGCTTTGAGGGCGGCGTGTGCTACCCGCCGATCGCGCAGCGGGTGCAGCTGACCCTGCCCGCCACGGGTATCCAGGGGCTGAAGGATCTGGCAAAGCAGATCGAGGGTGACCAGCCCACCACCGAGGGCGAGCCGCTCGAGCCCGAGCAGGCCTTCCGCTTCTCCAGCGAGATCGATGGCGCCACGGTACGCCTGCGCTGGGACATCGCCCCGCGTCACTACCTCTACCGCGACAAGCTCGCCATCGTCGCCATCGAGCCCAAGGGCGCCCTTGGGCAGCCAGTCATCCCGGCGGGCGAGGAGAAAAACGACCCCTTCCTTGGCCAAGTACGCATTTTCCACGACACTCTGGAGGTCAGCGTGCCGGTGCAGGGCGTGGCCGCGGGCCAGAAGCTTGGGCTGAACATCACCTACCAGGGCTGCGCCGAGGCCGGCATCTGCTACCCGCCGATAGAACAGCGCGTTGAGCTGACCGTGGGCGATACCGCGGGAACCACCACCTCGCCGCCCCCCGCGGCGCCGGCCGGCGTGGCGCTGAGCGAGCAGGATGCCATCGCCGAGAAGCTCAAGAGCGGCAGCACCTGGCTCGCCATCGGGCTGTTCTTCCTCGCGGGGCTGGGGCTTGCCCTCACCCCCTGCGTATTCCCGATGATCCCCATCCTCTCCGGCATCATCGCTGGCCAGGGCGAGCAGCTCACCACCCGGCGCGCCTTTGTGCTCTCGCTGGTCTACGTGCTGGCGATGGCCATCACCTACACCGTCGCGGGCGTGCTCGCGGGCCTGTTCGGCAGCAACCTGCAAGCCGCATTCCAGAACCCGTGGATCCTCGGCACCTTCGCCCTGGTCTTCGTCGGGCTCGCCTTGTCGATGTTCGGGTTCTTCGAACTGCAGCTGCCCTCCAGCCTGCAGAGCAAGATCGCCGAACTCTCCGGCCGCCAGCGGAGCGGCAGCTTTACCGGCGTCGCGATCATGGGCCTGCTCTCTGCCCTGATCGTCGGCCCCTGTGTCGCCCCGCCGCTCGCCGGCGCCCTGATCTACATCGGCCAGACCGGCGATGCCGTGCTCGGCGGCGCGGCGCTGTTCGCCCTCTCCATCGGCATGGGCCTGCCGCTGATCGCGGTCGGTACCCTGGGCGGCAAGGTCCTGCCGCGCGCCGGAGCATGGATGGACACGGTCAAGGCGGTGTTCGGCGTACTCATGCTGGGCGTGGCGATCTGGCTGCTCTCCCGCGTGCTGCCCGATGCCCTCACCCTGTTCCTGTGGGCCATGCTCGCCATCGCCTCCGGCATCTACCTTGGCGCCCTGGAGCCGGTCAGTCACCCCAGCTACCAGACCTACCATGCCAACCGCGAACTGACCGGCCACATGGAGCCGGTCGGCAAGGAAAGGCTGGGCTGGACGCGACTGTGGAAGGCCCTCGGCATCGTCCTTTTGGCCTGGGGCCTGCTGATGCTGGTTGGCGTCGCCACGGGCCAGGGCACCCCGCTGCAGCCGCTGCGCGGCCTGGCCGGCGGTGGCACGGCGCAGGCCGCGACCACCCCCAGCGGCCTCGTCTTCCAGCGCGTGGCTGACGTGGCCTCCCTTGAGCGCGCCTTGGCCGATGCCAAGGCCGCGGGTAAGCCGGTGATGCTCGATTTCTACGCCGACTGGTGCGTGAGCTGCAAGGAAATGGAGCACAATACCTTCCCCGACCCCGCGGTTCAGCAGGCGGTGGCTGGCGCGGTCCTGCTGCAGGCCGACGTCACCCGCAACAGCGCCGAGGACAAAGCCCTGCTCAAGCGCTTCGGCCTGATCGGCCCGCCCGCCATCCTGTTCTTCACCAAGGATGGCCAAGAGCAGCGCGCCAGCCGCGTGGTCGGCTACAAGCCGCCCACTGAGTTTGCACCGCTCGCTGGCAGGGCTCTGGGCGGGTGATGCGGACGCCCGCCCTCCCCCTCCTGCTCGCCGCCAGCCTGCTCGGTGGCTGTGGCGACGACACCCCGCGCACCCCGGAGCAGGCGGCGCGCAAGGCGGTGGCCGAGGCCGCCCAGCCGGTGATCGGTACCCCTGTGCCTGATTTCACCTTGGACCGGCTCGCCGGCGGGACATTCGCCAGTGCGGAACTGCGTGGCAAGACAACCTTGGTCAACTTCTGGGCCCCTTGGTGCCCGCCCTGTGTGCAGGAGCTGCCCGAACTCGCCCGGTTGCACGCGTCCCTCCGGGAGCAGGGCGGGCAGGTCATCGGCATTGCCCTCGCACGGTCGGAGGATGTGCATGCCTTCATCGCCGACCACCCCCTCCCTTTCCCGCTCCTGCTCGGCGGCTCCGAGGGCAGCGAGCTCGCCCGCAAGCTCGGCAATGCCCATGCCGTATTACCCTATTCGGTCGTGATCGATGCAGAGGGCATCATCCGCGCGGTCCACGTCGGCCGACTGGACGAGGCGCGGGCGCGCACCCTCGTTGCCCCTGCCTTCAGGCGATGATAACGGTCATTTCCTGACCGTTCGCCGCCGTTCTGGACATTTCCTCGCACTAACCGCAGAATCCCTCCCATTCAAGACAAGGTGCGGAGCCGATGGCCAACCTGCTGCTCCTCAATGGACCCAACCTCAACCTGCTGGGCGTGCGCGAACCGGAAAAATACGGCCGCGCCACGCTCGACGATATCGTCCTCAAACTACGCCAACTCGCCGAGGCCGAGGGGCACCAGCTCGACCATCTTCAGAGCAATGCCGAGCACGTCCTGATCGAGCGCATCCACGCCGCCCGGCTGGACGGCACGGCGTTCATCATCATGAACCCGGCCGCCTTCACCCACACCAGCGTGGCCCTGCGCGACGCCCTGCTCGCGGTCGGCCTACCGTTCATCGAGGTTCATCTTTCGAACGTACATGCGCGGGAACCCTTCCGCCATCATTCTTATTTCTCCGACATCGCCGTGGGCGTGATCGCCGGCCTGGGCGCGCAGGGGTATGAGCTCGCCCTGCGCGCCGCGCTTGCGCACCTCCCGGCGTCCACGAACTGATCCGAGGCAAGACTCATGGATATCCGTACCATCAAGAAACTGATCGAACTCTTGGACAGCTCCGGCGTGGCCGAGATCGAGGTCAAAGAGGGCGAGACCTCCGTGCGCATCAGCCGCATGCCGACCCACATGCCGGCCATGCCGCAGATGGTCATGAGCGCACCGATGGCCGCTCCGACCCCGGCCGCAGCAACCGCCCCGCAGACTGCAATCGCAGCGCCCGCCAAGGCCGAGGAAGGACTGTCCGGCCACGTGATCAAGTCACCCATGGTCGGCACGTTCTACCGCGCGGCATCTCCGGATGCCAAGCCGTTCGTGGAAGTCGGCCAGCACGTCAAGGCGGGCGATACCGTCTGCATCATCGAGGCGATGAAGATGTTCAACCAGATCGAGGCCGACAAGTCCGGCGTCGTCAAGGCCATCCTGTGCGAGAACGGCCAGCCGGTCGAATTCGACCAGCCGCTCGTCATCATCGAGTAAGGCGTCCGCCATGCTGAACAAGGTCCTCATCGCCAACCGTGGCGAGATCGCGCTGCGCATCCTGCGCGCCTGCCGCGAGCTCGGCATCAAGACCGTGGCGGTACACTCCACCGCCGATCGCGACCTCAAGCACGTGCGCCTCGCGGACGAATCGGTCTGCATCGGTCCGGCCAAGTCCACCGACAGCTACCTCAACATCCCAGCCATCATCGCCGCCGCCGAGGTCACCGACGCGGTCGCCATCCACCCGGGCTATGGCTTCCTGTCTGAAAACGCAGACTTCGCCGAACGCGTGGAGAGAAGCGGCTTCATCTTCATCGGCCCCAAACCGGAGAACATCCGCCTGATGGGTGACAAGGTCTCGGCCAAGGACGCCATGAAGGCCGCCGGCGTGCCCTGCGTGCCAGGCTCCGACGGCGCCCTGGGCGACAACGCCGAAGAAAACCTGCGCCTGGGCCGCGAGGTGGGCTACCCGGTCATCATCAAGGCCGCCGGCGGCGGCGGCGGGCGTGGCATGCGGGTGGTGCGCACCGAGGCTCACCTGCTCTCCGCCATCGAGATGACCCGCGCTGAGGCCCTGGCCGCGTTCGGCAACCCGAACGTGTACATGGAGAAGTTCCTCGAGCACCCGCGCCACATCGAGATCCAGGTGCTGGCCGACACCCATGGCAACGCCATCCACCTGGGCGAACGCGACTGCTCCATGCAGCGCCGCCACCAGAAGGTGATCGAGGAAGCTCCTGCCCCCGGCCTGACCGCCGAAGAGCGGCGCGAGATCGGCGAACGCTGTGCCAAGGCCTGCATCGACATCGGCTACCGCGGCGCAGGCACCTTCGAATTCCTGTACGAGAACGGGCGCTTCTACTTCATCGAGATGAACACCCGCGTGCAGGTCGAGCACCCGGTGACCGAGATGATCACCGGGGTGGACATTGTCAAGGAACAGATCCGCATCGCCGCCGGCCTGCCCTTATCCATCCGTCAGGAGGACGTGCAGATCCGCGGTCATGCCATCGAGTGCCGCATCAACGCCGAGGACCCGACCAATTTCGTCCCCAGCCCCGGCAAGATCACTGCCTTCCACGCCCCCGGGGGGCTCGGCGTGCGCTGGGACTCGCACATCTACGCCGGTTACAGCGTGCCGCCCTATTACGATTCGATGATCGGCAAGCTGATCTGCCACGCCGAGGACCGCGCCACGGCCATCGCGCGCATGAGCGGCGCGCTCTCCGAACTGGTGGTGGAGGGGATCAAGACCAACACCGCGTTGCATCGCGAGCTGATGAGTGACGGCGCCTTTCAGCAGGGTGGGACGGACATCCATTACCTGCACAAGAAGCTGGGGCTGTAAACGTCAGTCCCATTTTGTCTGCCCAGCCAACGAAGGTTGGCTGGACAGGCTCCGTTCCATCATAAAACCTTGCTTATCCAGACACGCCATGCCCTGGCACCAGATCACCCTCACCACCCCCCGCGACCAAGCCGAAGCCCTCGAAGATACCCTCCTCGAACTCGGCGCCGTCTCCGTTACTCTGCAGGACGCCGCCGACGTGCCCGTGCTCGAGCCCCTGCCGGGCGAGACCCCGCTGTGGCCGGAAGTCAACGTCGTCGGCCTGTTCGAGGGTGAGGCCGACACTGATCAGGTGGACCAAGCCCTGAGCGCGCGCGGCATCCAGGGCGGCGCGTGGGCCTTGGTCGAGGACCAGGACTGGGAGCGCGCGTGGATGGACCAGTTCCAGCCCCTGCGCTTCGGCGAGAAGCTGTGGATCGTGCCGAGCTGGATCGAGGCCCCGGAGGCGCAGGCGGTGAACATCCTGCTCGACCCGGGCCTGGCCTTCGGCACCGGCACCCACCCGACGACCGCCCTGTGCCTGGAGTGGCTGGATGGCGCGGATCTTCAAGGCAAGACCGTGCTGGACTATGGCTGCGGATCGGGCATCCTCGCCATCGCCGCGCTCAAGCTCGGCGCAGCCTCGGCCTGGGGCATCGACATCGACCCGCAGGCCCTGACCGCCACGCGCGACAACGCCGCGCGCAACGGCATTGAGGCCCGTCACCTGCATACAGGGTTGCCGGGCGCGCTGCCCAAAGACGCACAGTTCGACGTACTGCTGGCCAATATCCTGATGGGCCCGCTGGTCGAACTGGCCCCCACCTTGACCCACCATGTGCAACCCGGTGGGCAGCTGGTACTGTCCGGGCTGTTGGCCGAGCAGGCTAAGGGAGTGATAGCCGCCTACGCTGCGGACTTCGACTTCGACCCGCCCGCGCTCAAGGACGGCTGGGCGCGTCTAACGGCGCGTCGTCGCGGATAGTCTGCGAACAAGACGGATGCTGATGCGTCTGCGCGACCAGCATCGCCTCGATGCGATCGAAACGCTGCTCTAATTCATGGAGCCTTTCGAGGATCAAAAGCTCGTGCTTGATTTCCTCCCGCTCGACCTCGGCCGCCGTCTCCTCGATGCGTAGGCTAAGCACGAAGGCGGCCAGGTTGGCCGTCACCATGGAGAAGCTGGCCACCCCAAAGAGGATGAGGATCACCCCTAACAGCCGACCTTCCGGGGTTTTGGGGACGATGTCGCCATAGCCGATGGTGCTGATGGTGACCAAGGCCCACCACATACCATCCCAGAAGGTCGGGATATCCGGCTCGATACTGGCAACCAGGGTGCCCAGGCTGATCACCAAAAAGAAGGCCATGATGAGCGTGGCCGCCAAGGTGTGGCGCGCCAAAAGCCGTAGGGAGCGACGCGCAAAGCGCATCACCATGACCACCAGCAAGACCAGCCGAAGCACGCGCAAAAAAGCCACCGCCGCAGCCTGCGACATGAACAGCAACGGAAGCCCGCCGAAGACGATGACCAGGTTCAGCCAGTTTTGCCGCCAATAGAGGGGGCGGTCATGCACCAGCAGGCTGTTAACCACCACCTCCAGAGCAAACAATGCCCATACGGCCATGTCGATAGTACGTAAGGTTTCAGCTTGCAAGACCGACTTGAGCTCGGCATACCAGGCAAAAGGCAGCCAGAGGGTGGCGATAGACACGAGGACCTCCATCCAGAGCGCCACGGCTCGGGCCCGCGGGTTTTCGTGCCCCGCCACTCCCGCCACGCCCAGATAGGCCGGGAGATGATTGAGATGGTGTTTGAATTGACTCATTCCAACCGCCCGCTGCGCGCAGCCCACGGCAGATCCCCGGCGCGCCCGGTGGCCCGGCGGGTCAGCAGGCGGCGCAGCGACGGCAGGTCGTTCGCCGCGCGCAAGGCCAGGCCACGCAGCCACGGCAGGGGCCCGCGCGCAGGCTTGAAGGCGTGGTGAAACACGTCCATGGCCGTCTGCATCAGCAGGTTCTCGCCCCGCCGCCAGCGCTCGTAGCGCTGCAGCACGTGGAGGGCGCCGATGTCCTCGTTGACATCACGCGTCTTCGTCAGAACCTCGGCCAGCGCGGCCACGTCCATGAATCCGAGGTTGACGCCCTGCCCGGCCAGCGGATGGATGGTGTGCGCGGCATCGCCCGCCAGCACCAGGCGTGGCTTACAGTACTGCTTGGCGTGGCGGCGAGTGAGTCGGAAGCTGCCGCGCTCCAGCAGCGCCTCGACCCCGCCCAGCTCGGATGGGAAAGCGCGCAGCAGTTCCTCCACGAAGGATTCGTCATCCAGCGCCTTCAGGCGTGCCACCTCGTCCGGCGCGGTGTACCACACCAGCGAGGCATGCGGGCCGGACAGCGGCAGCAGGGCCTGCGGCCCGCTCGGGGTAAAACGCTGCCAGGTGATGTCCTGCTGCGGCGCGGAGGTTTTAACCGTGGCGACCAGGGCCTCGACGTCGTAATCCCAACTGGTCAGGCCGATACGGGCCAGCTCGCGCAGACGCGAATGCGCGCCGTCCGCCCCGACCACCAGCTGCGCAAGCACGCCGCTGCCGTCGCTGAGGCGGGCGAACACGCCGTCCTCGCGGATGTCCAAGGACTCCAGCCGCGCCGGGCAGTGCCAGCGCACGGTCTCCAGCCCCTCGGCGGCACGCCACAAGGCCAGCTGAAGCAGGCGATTCTCGACGATGTGACCGAGCGTCGGCTCGCCGATGTCGCGGGAATCGAAGGTGGTCTCGCCCGGCCCCTCGCGATCCCACACGCGCATGCGGCGGAACGGCGCCGCCCGCATGGCGAGCACGTGCCGCCACGCGTCAACCGCCTCGAGGAAGGTCTGCGAGGCAAGGCTGACGGCCGACACGCGCAGATCGAGCGGCTGCTCCGGCGCAAAGGGCTCGGGCGCCTGCGTCTCGACCACATGCACCTCGAACCCGGAGCGACCGAGCGCGCAGGCGAGGGCGGCGCCCACCATGCCACCGCCAATGATCAGGACATCCGCGTGCTGTTCCATCGTCTCACCCCTTCAAGCCCATCATCTGCTGAAGGAAACCGGCGCGCAGCGGCAGTATGGCATCCAGCGCCACCAGGGCCAGGCCCTTGAGCGCCCTAGGCACCGGCACGGCGCGGGTGAAGCCGCGCGCGAGCAGGTCCATCAGCGGGTAGCTTACGGCGTAATCCGCCCCGCGCGCGGTGGCATAGGCGGCCAGCACGGAGGCCGAGCCGATGTCGCGCCCCTCCTGCCGCGCCCGGCTCACCTCGCCCAGCAGTACGCGAATATCACGCAGGCACAGGTTCAATCCCTGCCCGGCCACCGGGTGCAGGGCATGCGCGGCATTGCCGAGCACTACCGCGCGCGGTGCGGTCACGGCATTCGCGGTCACGGCACGCAGCGGATAGGCATGGCGCGGCCCGGTTGTCATGAAACACCCCAGACGGGGGCCAAAACGTCCGCCGAGCTCATCGAGGAAGGCGCCGTCCGCAAGTCCCATGCGCCGCTCCGCATCCCCTGCCGGAGTCACCCACACCAGCGAATAATGGCTGCCCCCCATGGGCAGCAGGGCAATCGGTCCCTCGTCGGTGAAGCGCTCGAAGGCGGTACGGGGCTCCGGCCGCTCCACTGCCACCCTTGAGAGGATCGCGGTCTGACCGTAATCACGTTCATTGACCGGCAGGTCCAAGGCCGTCCGCACGGTGGAGCCGGCACCATCGGCGGCGACCAGCAAGCGGGCATGCAGCAACTGTTCGCCTTCTGGCGTGGTGAAGCGAAGCACCACGCCATCGCCCCGCACCTCGTGCGCGATATAGCGGGCGGGGGCCTGCCAGTGCACCCCGCTGGCCTTGGCCGCGGCCAGCAGCACCGGGGCCATGAGGGCGGAGTCCAGCACCTGACCGAGCGCGGCGACGCCTTCCTCGCGCGCGGCGAAACGTGCGCTGCCCCAGGCCCCGCGCAGGGAGACGTGGATGTGCTCGATCGGCTCGGCCTGGGCCGCCAGGGCATCCCACAGCCCCCAGCCGGCCAGCAGCCGCCGCCCGCCCTCCGCTAGGGCGATGGCCCGGCCGTCGAAGCCCGTACTCCCCACCGGGGCGCCAGCCGGAATGGTCTCTTTCTCCAACACGGCCACCGCAAAGCCCTCACGCGCCAGCACGTTGGCCAGAACGGCGCCGACCGGCCCGCCGCCGACGATGGCGACATCAAACATACGGCACGATCTCCTCTAGCGCTTCGATCGACTTGGGCGCATCCGCGGTCAACACCTCGCAGCCCTCGCGGGTGACCAGCACGTCGTCCTCGATGCGGATGCCCATGTTGCGGAAGGCCTTCGGCACGTCGCGCCCGGCGTCGATGTACAGCCCCGGCTCCACGGTCAGGACCATGCCGGGCTCCAGCGGCCGCCAGGCGCCATCCACCTTGTAGGCGCCGACGTCGTGCACGTCCATGCCCAGCCAGTGCCCGGTGCGGTGCATGTAGAAGCGCTTGTAGGCCTCCTTCTCGATCAGCCGGTCGACCTTGCCCTTGAGCAGCCCAAGATCGACCAGCCCCTCGGTCAACACGCGCACCGCCGCCTGGTGCGGGGCATCCCAGCTTGCGCCGGGGCGGACCGCATCGATCGCCGCCTGCTGCGCTGCCAGCACCACGGCATACAGCTCGCGCGCAGCGGGGGAAAATCGCCCGCCGACGGGGAGGGTGCGGGTGATGTCGCCGCAGTAGCCCCCCCACTCGCAGCCTGCATCCACCAGCACCAGCTCGCCCTTCCTCAGCATGTCGCGGTTCTCGGTGTAGTGCAGGATGCAGGCGTTGGCCCCGCCGGCGACGATGGAGGGAAAGGACGGCTCGCCGCCGTGCACGCGGAAGGTGTGCAGCAGCTCGGCCTCCAGTGCGTGCTCCGGCATATCCGGGCGCAGGGCCTGCATCACCCGCCGGTGGGCGAGCGCGGTCACCCGGCAGGCCTCGCGCAGCACGTTGGCCTCGTCCTCGTCCTTGAACAGCCGCATCTCGTGCACCAGCGGGGCGAGGTCAAGCCAGCCGGCCGGGGCCTTCACCCCCGCGCGCTGCTGACGCCGCACCGTGGCCAGCCAGCCAAACAGGCGTTGGGCGAAGTGGCCGTCATCCAGCGGGGCATAGAACTGCTCCCGCCCGGCGAGCAAGGCCGGCAAGCGTTCGTCCAGCTCATCAATGGCATAAGCCTGATCGGCCCCGTACAGCTTGCGCGCCCCTTCCACCCCTGCACGGCGCCCCTCCCAGCGCTCACGCTCGGCATCACGCGGGCGCACGAACAGGATGAACGGTCCCTCCTCGTGCCCCGGCGCCAGCACCAGCACGGCATCGGGTTCGTCGAAGCCGGTCAGGTAGCGGAAGTCGCTGTCTTGGCGGAAGGGATAGTGGGTGTCGCGGTTGCGCACCCGCTCGGCGGCGGCCGGCAGGATGGCGATGCCCTCCGGCCCCAACTGTGCCAGCAGGCGCTTGCGGCGGCGGGCGAAGTGTTTCTTGTCGAGAAGGGGGTGGATCGACATGACAGACCCTCGCGGAACGTCAGTGCAGGGTTCGGGAACCGGCCTGCGGCCAGGCACCCGCCGCTTGGGCCTTCGCATCGGCCGCGGGCTCGGGGCGTGGATGGAGGGTCTCATGCAGCAGCAGCACCCCCACGCGCAGGTACTCGACCAGATCGCTGTAGGCCTGCTCGTCCTCCTCGGTGTCCTCACCCAGGTCGAAGCTCGCCTGGGCAAACTGGTGGATATCGCGCAGGACCTCGGCCGCCTCTTCCGGCAACTTCCCCGGGTCGCGCCCCCCGGCCACACCATAGCCATGGAGAAAACCCTGGCACCAGTCGTGCAGGGCCTCGGCGCGCTCCTCTAGGGACGCATCGTCCTCGGGGAGCATCAGATCGAAGGTGCCAGTCACGTCAGCCAGGCTCGCCACCGTCTCGGCATGCAGCTCGCGCACGGGCTCCGGCACCTTGACCTGCGACTCATCTTCACGGATGGCCGACCACCAGTCCCCGAGTTCGGCCGCCCCCGCTGCACACAGCATCCCGGCGAGCACGCCATGCGCCTCGGCAGCCTGCACCGCCGCATCGTCCAGGGCCTCGTCGACCCGCTCGAATTCCACCATGAGCTGCTCCTCGCCTGCCGTTAGTCTCTATGCCACATCCTACCACGCACGCCTACCCGGGGCTGTCGACTGGCTCGCACCCCGGCCGGTTGCACAACGCTGACCCGCGACCTAAGATTTTTGCTTTATCTAGGCGGCGCCACGGCCGTTGGAGAACGCGATGCAGCGCATCATCACACAAGAAGAGTGGCAGGAACTCGAGGAGGGTGTCCTGCAGCTTGCCGAGCTGTGTGAAACCCTCAAGCGCGCCAACCAGCGGCTGGAGGATGACAACCGGCACCTGCGCGACGAGAAAATGCAACTGCAGGCCCTGCTTGGCGAGGCCGAGGCCCGTCTTGCCCCCGTCCTCGAACAGCTGCGCACCCTGGAGAGCCAAGCATGAGCACCGAACCCTCCATCCCCGTCGACATCACGATCCTCGACAAGGAATACCGCGTCGCCTGCCCCGAAAGCGAGCGCGAGGCCCTGGAGCGCTCGGCCCGCTTCCTCGACGGCAAGATGCGCGAGATCCGCCACACCGGCAAGGTCATCGGCAACGACCGGGTGGCCGTCATGGCCGCCCTCAACATCACCCACGAACTGTTGCAGCTACGCGCCGGCCACGCCCCGGCGGCGACGGGCGACACCCTGTCGGCCTCGTTGGAAGTACAAGCGCTGAGTCAGCGCATCCGCGAGACCCTTGAACGTTGCAAACCAGCCGGGACTGGTCTAACCTGAACCTAAGTCTTCTGGAGCGTGCGCCAGTAGCCCAATCCCCTTGAGCCTTAATGCACCTCCTTGGGGATGGCCCCTAGAGCCGTGTGCATGTCCGCCCCGCGCGGAAAGCCTGACGCTCTCACCGCCCTCCCCGACTTGAACCGCTCGGTTCAAGGTACCCGGCCAACAGCGGCGCCCTGGAAGACCCTCCCTCCCATGCCTCCCTCCTCCCGCAAAGAACTCCGCCAGCCCCTTCGCCGCAGCCGCCGTGCGCTGCAAGGACTGGACCGCGTCTGGCGCGAAGCCGCCATCCTCGAAGCCCTGCGCCTGCACCCCATTTTCCGGCACGCCCGCCGCATCGCCCTGTTTTGGCCCACCGACGGTGAGGTCGATCTGCGCCCGCTGGCGTCGCTTGCCCGCTCCCGCCAAGACCTCTACCTGCCTATTCTCGCCCAAGGCTCGCGCCTGCGCTTCGCCCCCTGGCAGCTGGGCCATCCACTGCGCCCGAACCGCTTCCGCATCCCCGAGCCCCGCCACCGCGTCACCGACCTGCTGAACGCGCGCGAGCTCGACCTCATCCTCATGCCCCTGGTCGGCTTCGACGATGCCGGCAACCGCCTGGGCATGGGCGGCGGCTTCTACGACCGCACCCTCGCCTTCCGCCACGCCCGCCGGCGCTGGCGCAAGCCCCTGCTGCTCGGGGTGGCCTTCGGCCTGCAGCGCTGCCCACCCCTCCCGGCCGAGCGCTGGGATGTGCCGCTGGATGGCATCGTCACCGAGGACGGGGTACGCTTGTTTCATCGCTTTTGACGGAACCCGACATGGCCCACTGGCTGATGAAATCCGAGCCTGACGTGTTCGGCATCGACGACCTGGCCGCCCGCCCGGATCAAACCGAACCCTGGGACGGCGTGCGCAACTACCAGGCGCGCAACTTCATGCGCCAGATGAAGATCGGCGATCAGGTCTTCTTCTACCACTCCAACACCGCCACCCCAGGCATCGTCGGCATCGCCGAGGTGGTGCGCGAGGCTTATCCGGACCACACCGCCTGGAACCCGGACGGCAAGTATTACGACCCGGCCAGCACGCCCGACAAGCCGCGCTGGGACATGGTGGATGTGCGCTACGTGCGCCACCTCAAACGCACCATCCCCCTCCACGAGCTGAAGGGCATCGAGGCCCTAGCCGACATGCCGCTGGTGCGCAAGGGCAACCGCCTGTCGGTCATGCCGGTGAGCGACGAGCACTGGCAGATCATCCTTGACCTTGAATAGGGGTGGTCCCTGAACCGCGATCTTCTGCCTCAATCGCGGCCCAGGGGCCGCTCCTACAAGACATCCCCACATGAGCATCACCCGCGATTACCTCGAACGCATCCTTACCGCCCGCGTCTACGACGTGGCGGTCGAGAGCCCGCTCGACCCGATGCCGCAGCTATCCGCGCGCCTCGGCCACCGCGTGCTGCTCAAGCGCGAGGACCTGCAGCCGGTGTTCTCGTTCAAGCTGCGCGGCGCCTACAACAAGATCCACCACCTGCACTCGCGCGACGAGCTGAGCGCGGGCGTGATCGCCGCCAGCGCGGGCAACCACGCCCAGGGCGTGGCCCTCGCCGCTGAGCGTCTGGGCCTGCGCGCGGTGATCGTCATGCCCGCCACCACCCCGGACATCAAGGTCAATGCCGTGCGCCGGCGCGGCGGCGAGGTGGTGCTGCACGGGGACGCCTACGACGAGGCCTATGCCCACGCCCGCACGCTGGCCGCCTCCGAGGGACTGACCTTCATCCATCCGTTCGACGACCCCGAGGTGATCGCCGGTCAGGGCACCATCGGCATGGAGATCCTGCGCCAGCATCCGGACGCCATCGAGGCGGTGTTCGTGCCGGTCGGCGGCGGCGGGCTGATCGCCGGCATCGCCGCCTACCTCAAGCACCTGCGCCCGGCCATCCGCATCATCGGCGTGGAGCCCGAGGACGCCGCCTGCATGCACGCGGCCCTCGCCGCCGGCGAGCGCGTCCTCCTGCCGCAGGTCGGCCTGTTCGCCGACGGCGTGGCCGTGCGGCAGGCGGGCGAGGAGACCTTCCGCATCGCGCGCGAGTGCGTGGACGAGGTGATCCTGGTCAGCACCGACGAGATCAGTGCCGCGATCAAGGACATTTTCGACGACACTCGGGCCATCGCCGAGCCGGCCGGGGCGCTCGCCATTGCGGGCCTCAAGCGCTATGTGAGCCGCGCCCCCCGGGCCGATCGCATGGAACGGGCCCCTCTCATCGCCATCAACTCCGGTGCCAACATGAACTTCGACCGCCTGCGCCACATC
>JBMFOY010000002.1:0-35517 GCA_049969375.1 Halothiobacillaceae bacterium
ATGGAGATCCACCACACCAAGCACCACGGCACGTACGTGAATAACTGCAACGCTGCCATTGCCGGCACCGAGTGGGACGAGAAGCCGATCGAGGAGCTGATGGCGAATGTCTCCAAACTGCCGGTGGCCGTGCGTAACAACGGTGGTGGTCACTACAATCACAGTCTGTTCTGGCAAATCCTCTCGCCGAATGGAGGCGGCAAGCCGAAGGGTGATCTGCTCACCGACATCGAGACGACCTTTGGTAGTTTCGAGTCCTTCCGCGAGAAGTTCTCCACCGCCGGCGCGACCCGCTTCGGCTCCGGCTGGGCTTGGCTGATCGTCGACGGCGAGGGCAAGCTGCAAATCTGCTCCACCCCAAACCAGGACAACCCGATCATGGACATCGCCGAGGTCAAAGGCACCCCGGTGCTCGGCCTGGATGTGTGGGAGCACGCCTACTACCTGCGCTACCAGAACCGTCGCCCGGATTACATCCAAGCCTTCTGGGACGTGGTGAACTGGGACGAGGTCACCCGCCGCTACGCAGCGGCCAAGGGCTGATCCACGCCCCTCGAGGCCGTCCGCGCCGCCCTTCACAAGCCTGGGCGGCGCGGTTAAACTCCAAGAGATATGGCCCGTCTGCCGGGCCATTATTGTTTCTGGAGCATGCTGATTGATTCGCTGAGGCGATCGGATATCGCCTGATCAAATCGATCAGACACTTTCATGGAGCGGGATTTTATGTCCACCCCCCATCTGATGAACACCTACAACCGCCTGCCCGTCACCTTCGCCAAGGGGCAGGGTGCGACCCTCTGGGACACCGAAGGCAAGGCATACCTCGACGCCATCGCCGGTGTGGCCGTCTGCGGCCTAGGGCATGCCCAGCCGGACATCGCCCACGCCATTTGCGAGCAGGCCCAGACGCTCATCCATACCTCCAACATCTACGGTATCGCCTGGCAGGAGAAGTTGGCGGACCGGCTGTGCAGCATCTCCGGCATGGAGAAGGTCTTCTTCTGCAACTCCGGCGCCGAGGCCAACGAGGCCGCAATCAAGCTCGCCCGCCTCTATGCCCACCGCAAGGGCATGGCCGAGCCGCACATCGTGGTGATGGAGTCCAGCTTCCACGGCCGTACCCTGGCCACCCTGTCTGCCACCGGCAACCGCAAGGTCCAGGCCGGCTTCGAGCCGCTGGTCGGCGGCTTCGTGCGCGTGCCCTACGGCGATCTCGAGACCCTGCGCCAGGTAGGCAGCCACGATCGCAACATCGTCGCCGTGCTGGTTGAGCCGGTGCAGGGGGAGGGCGGGGTGCGCGTGCCGCCCCCGTCCTACCTTGCGGGCGTGCGCGAGATCTGTACAGCGCACGGCTGGCTGATGATGGTGGACGAGGTGCAGACCGGCATCGGCCGGACCGGCCAATGGTTCGGCTTCCAGCACGCCGACATCCTGCCGGACGTGATGAGCCTGGCCAAGGGGCTGGGCAACGGCGTGCCCATCGGTGCCTGCCTTGCCGCCGGGGCCGCGGCTGAGCTGTTCGCCCCCGGCAGCCACGGTTCGACCTTCGGCGGCAATCCGCTGGTCTGCCGTGTGGCCCACACCGTGCTTGAGGTGATCGAGCGTGACGGACTGGTGACACGTGCGGCGCAGCTCGGTACCCGTATCCGCGAGGGGCTTGCTGCTCGCCTGGAGGGGGTGCGCGGGGTGGTCGAGGTGCGTGGGCTCGGCCTGATGATCGGCGTCCAGTTGGACCGTCCCTGTGGCGACTTGGTCAAGCAGGCCCTGGCGCGTGGCCTGCTGATCAATGTCACCGCCGACTCGGTGATCCGCCTGCTGCCTGCGCTGATCATGAGCGATGCGCAGGCTGACCAGCTGGTGGACATCCTCTCTGGGCTGGTCAAGGACTTCCTGGCGGCAGGGGTGAAGGCATGAAAGCCCCGCGCCACTTCATCTCGCTGGACGATCTGAGTCCGGACGAGCTGCGTCGGGTGCTGGACCGTGCCCTCCATCTGAAGGCGGCCCGCGCGCGCGGCGAGCAGGTGCTGACCCTGCAGAACCGCGTGCTCGGCATGATCTTCGAGAAGGCCTCAACCCGTACGCGCGTGTCGTTCGAGGCCGGGATGGCGCAGCTTGGCGGGCACGCCATCTTCCTCTCCCCGCGCGACACCCAGCTTGGGCGTGGTGAGCCGATCGCTGATTCCGCCCGCGTGCTGTCGCGCATGGTCGACATCATTATGATTCGTGCGCATCACCACGCGGATCTGGTGGAATTCGCCACCCATTCGCGCGTACCGGTCATCAATGCCCTGACCGACCTGAACCACCCCTGCCAGCTGCTGGCCGATATGCTGACCTACGAGGAGCATCGCGGCAGCATCGCCGGCAAGACCGTGGCCTGGGTGGGTGACGGCTTCAACATGTGCCACAGCTATATCCAGGCGGCACGCGTGTTCGGCTTCAGGCTGAATGTCGCCACCCCCGCCGGCTATGGGCCCGACCCGGCCATTGTGGCCGAGGCGGACGGCCAGGTCATGCTGACCCATGACCCGCGTGTGGCCTGCCGCGATGCCGATCTGGTGGTCACCGACGTGTGGACCAGCATGGGGCAGGAGGAGGAGACCGAGCGCCGCCGTCGCGACTTCGCCGGCTATTGTGTGAACGAAGAGCTGATGGCCTTGGCACGCCCGGATGCGCTGTTCATGCACTGTCTGCCGGCCCACCGTGGCGAGGAAGTGGACGCTGCCGTGATCGACGGCCCCTGGAGCGTGGTCTGGGATGAGGCGGAGAATCGCCTGCACACCCAGAAGGCCCTGCTCGAGTTCTTGCTCGGTGCTCTGGACTGAGCCTTTGCGATGAGCGCAGACACGCATCCCACCCTCCAGCAGCTGCTGCGGGATGCCGCGCCCTACATCCATGCCCACCGCGGCAGGACCGTGGTTTTGGCTTTCGCGGGGGAGGCGCTGCTCGAACAGGGGCTGGAGGCCCTGGCCTCCGATGTGGCTTTGCTCTCAAGCCTTGGCGTCCGCCTCGTGCTCGTGCCGGGATCGCGCCCGCAGATCGAGGCCGAGCTGCATGGCGCAGGCCTTCGTTCCCGCTTCCACGCCGGTCTGCGCATCACCGGCGAGGCGGAGTTGTCACATGTCAAGCGCGCAGTGGCCGTGCAGACCGTGGACCTCATCGCCCGTCTCTCCCAGGGCATGCCCAACACCCCGCTCGAGGGCGCGCGCCTGTCGGTGGTGACCGCCAATCTCGTCATTGCCCGTCCCGCCGGGGTTCGCGACGGTGTCGATCTCGGCTGGACTGGCGAGGTGCGCAAGGTCGAGTCCGAGCGCCTGATCCGCCTGCTGGACGCCGGGCACGTCATCCTTCAGCCCTGCCTTGGCACCTCGCCGACGGGCGAAGTCTTCAACCTGCGCGCGGAGGATGTGGCGGTGGAGTTGGCCGCCGCGATCCGTGCCGACAAGTTGGTGTTCCTCACCGAGTCGGCCAGCAGCCTCCCGGCGCAGATGACCATCGCCGAGGCCGCCGCCTGGCAGGACAGCACCGCCTTGTCGGCCGAGTTCCGCCTGCATCTGGCGAGCGCGGTGCAGGCCGTGCGCCGCGGGGTGGGACGGGTGCACCTGGTCGACCGACGCAACGAGGGCGCCCTGCTGCGCGAGCTGTTCACCCGCGAGGGTAACGGCACGTTGGTGACCGCCGAGCCGGTAGAGAAGCTGCGCCGGGCGACGATCGACGACGTGGGGGGGATTCTTGAACTGATCCGTCCGCTTGAGGACGAGGGCGTGCTCGTGCGCCGCCCGCGTGAACAGCTCGAGCTTGAGATCGAGCGTCACTGGGTGGTCGACTTGGACGGGCGCATCATCGCCACGGCGGCCCTGCACACCTTCCCGGACGCGCCATTGGCCGAACTGGCCTGCCTGACCGTGCACCCCGACTACCGTCGCGGTGGGCGTGCCAGCCAGCTTCTGCGCCAGATGGAGCGGGAGGCGGTCAAGCAGGGGCTGGAAGGGCTGTTTGTGTTGACCACCCATACCGCACACTGGTTCATCGAGCACGGTTTCCGCAAGGCCGAGGTGAGTGACCTGCCGGTTTCGCGTCAGGCCATCTACAACGCCCAGCGCAATTCCAAGGTCTTCATCAAGACCCTTCAGGTCGCATCGGTGCCTGCGCGGGTCGATGCTGCGCCTTCCTCAAGCGCCTGATGACCCAGTCCATCATGGTCGTGCCCGAGGGGGCGGGCTGGGTTGATCAGGCCCGGTTGCTCGCTCATCGCCTGAATGCCCCCTATGCTGATCATCCACCGGCTCATGGCTTGCTTCTTCTGGTCGGGGCGGGTGGCCTGGCCCTGCATGATGCCGATTTCCCACGGGAGCAGCCGCTGCGCGTTGATTTCAGCGTAGGTCGCATGGGTTATCGCCAGCGGGCCGGCTTCCGCCGCGACGAGCTGCTCCCGCGTGCCGTGGGCATCAAGGGGGCGTATCTGCCAACCATCCTTGATGCCACGGCGGGGCTTGGGCGTGACGCCTTCATGCTCGCGAGCCTGGGTTGCGAGGTCACCCTGTTCGAGCGCAATCCCGTCGTCCTGGCATTGCTTGAGGACGGGTTGCGCCGGGGCGGACAATGGCCTGCCCTTGCCCCGGTAATCGGGCGGATGCATCTTGTGGCTGGCGACGCCGCCGCCTACCTGGACTCTGCTGCGGCTGTCGCGCCTGATGTGGTCGTGTTGGATCCGATGTTTCCGGAGCGGGGAAAGTCCGCACTGGTGAAGAAGCCGATGCGTCTTTTTCACAGTCTGGTGGGAACGGATCCGGATGCGGACGGGCTTCTGGAGTGGGCGATGGCGAAGGCTCGCAGGCGCGTGGTGGTTAAGCGGCCGCTGCATGCCCCAGTGCTGGGCGGACTTACACCCTCCCTGAGCTACAAGGGCAAGGCAGTGCGTTTTGACGTCTATCTGACCGGAGTGGGGACGTCGGGTAGGGAGGGCTGAGCGGGGGCGGGTCACCTGTCCGGAGTGGTGCGGTTACATGAGCGTGTGTGCGCGATGCACAAACAAAAAGGGCGCCCCGAGGGGCGCCCTTTTTGTTAGGGAAACGCTGAACAATTCAGCGTTTCCCGTTTGGGGCATCCTGCCTCAACGCGAACAACGACGTAAGTCGTTGATTCGCAGAGTCCGTCGCGGACATGTGCCGCGACGAGACGAGCTGAAAAAATCCATGGATGGATTTTTTCAGAGTTTCCTTAGGTGGTCTCCAATTACTTGGAGGCAGCGTCGACGGTCACTTCCACGCGACGGTTCTTGGCGCGGCCAGCCTTGGTCTTGTTGTCGGCAACCGGCTGGGACTCGCCCTTGCCAGAGGCCTTGATCTTGGCAGCCGGCACGCCCTTGCTAACCAGGTAGTCGGCCACGGTCTTGGCGCGGCGCTCGGACAGCTTCTGGTTATAGGCCTCGGTGCCGATGCTGTCGGTGTGGCCAACCACAGTGATCTGTTCAACCTGGTCGATCTTCATTTCGGCCACCAGTGCGTCGAGGGCCTTCTTGCCTTCGGGCTTCAGGTTGGACTTGTCGAAGTCGAAGTAGGTGTCGGCGTTGAGGGTGATTTTCTTGGCGGCGACGACCGGGGCCTTCGGCGCTTCAACGGCCGGCGTGGCCTCGACCTTCTTCTCTTCCTTGAAGAATTCCGGGTTGCACTCTTTGATGGCGGTGTCTTTGCTCAGGGGGATGTGGCCATTGAGGACGCACTTACCCACGCCATCCTTCACCACGGCTTTCTGGCTGTCATAGACATAGGCGGTTGGCTTGTCGGCAGCGAAGGCCGGGGCGGCCAGGACGGCGGATGCCAGCAGGCCTGCGCTGAGAGCAGCGAAGTTCTTCATGATTGTCTTCCCTTCTCGAAGGTTGAGTTTGCAAAAGGGCAAGCCATCGCATTCAACGGCTTGTTGGAATTTATAATACGTTCCCGAGGCCGAAAAAGCGAAGGAACGTTGTTTTTTTGCACGGCTGCTGTTGCTCACCTGCACAGCCATGCGTTCACGGTACCCCTGCGCAAAAAGGGTATAGCGCCCAGCGGGCTGGTTCACAAGTCCAGATAATACGAGACCTTATATAGATGAGTAGCTACGACGCCGTCCGCGCCCTGGTCTGGAAGCACGACGCCCTGGAATTGCTCGACCAGCGTCGCCTGCCGGCCGTGCGAGAGTTTGTTCGTTGCACCACGGCCTCCCAGGTTGCCGAGGCCATCCGCGCCATGGTGGTGCGCGGGGCGCCCGCGATCGGTATCGCCGCGGCTTTTGGCGTGGTGCTGGCCGCGCGCCAGCACGGCCTGGGTGATGCCGACGCTGTCCGTCGGGTGGAGGAGGATATCGAGCGCCTCGCCCAGTCGCGCCCGACGGCGGTCAACCTGTTCTGGGCCTTGCAGCGGATGCGTCAGGTTCTCGCGGATGGTGGCACGCTGGGGCTTCTGGAAGAGGAGGCGCGGCGGATCGAGGCGGAGGATCTTAAGGCCAACCGGCGCATGGGTGAGTTCGGCGCGGCCCTGATCGAGCCCGGCCGGGATGTCCTGACTCACTGCAATACCGGGTCGCTCGCCACGGCCGGACTCGGGACGGCGCTCGGTGTGATCCGCACCGCTTATGCGCAGAAACGGGTGGGGCATGTCTTTGCGGACGAAACCCGCCCTTGGCTGCAGGGTGCCCGCTTGACCGCGTGGGAGCTCAAGGAGGATGGCATCCCTGTAACCCTCATCTGCGAGGGGGCTGCGGCCAGCCTGATGAAGGGGGGGCGCATCGGTTGGGTCGTTGTTGGTGCCGACCGCATCACTGCGAATGGCGATGCGGCCAACAAGATCGGCACCTATGGCCTGGCCATCCTCGCCAGGCATCACGGGGTGCGCTTCATGGTGGTGGCGCCGTCCTCGACCTTCGACCTTGCCCTGCGGTCGGGGGCGGAGATCCCCATCGAGACGCGCCCAATGGATGAGGTGACCATGCTTGCCGGGCAGCGTATCGCCCCCGAGGGGGTGGAGGCCTGGAATCCCTCGTTCGATGTCACCCCGGCCGAGCTGATCGATGCCATCGTGACCGAGCGTGGCGTGATCCTGCGGCCGGATGCCGAGCGGGTGCGCGCGATCATCAGCGGCGCCTAAGGCAAGCCATGGATGGCTTGCACGCAGATCCATCACGCTAAGGAAACGCTGAAAAATCCATCCATGGATTTTTTCAGCTCGTCTCGTCGCGAGCTGAAAAAGGGCAGGAAGCCCTTTTTCAGCGGCCTGCCAAGGGGCTCGAGCCTTGCCGGGCGCAGGCGGTCTTGCCTGCCTGTGGTATAGTTTCGAGCTTTGATGTGCCCTAAACCGAGTGTCGTCGTACATGGCTGATTTCGCCAAGGAGATCTTCCCGGTCAACCTCGAAGACGAGATGCGTCAGTCCTACATGGACTACGCCATGAGCGTGATTGTTGGCCGGGCCCTGCCTGATGTTCGTGACGGCCTGAAGCCTGTGCATCGCCGCGCCCTGTACGCCATGAGCGAGCTGGGCAACGACTGGAACAAGCCCTACAAGAAATCGGCCCGCGTGGTCGGTGATGTTATCGGTAAATACCACCCGCACGGTGACACGGCGGTGTACGACACCATCGTGCGCATGGCCCAGCCGTTCTCCATGCGCTACGTGCTGGTCGATGGCCAGGGCAACTTCGGCTCGATCGATGGCGATGCCCCGGCCGCCATGCGTTACACCGAGGTGCGCCAGGCCCGCATTGCGCATGAGCTGCAGGCGGATATCGACAAGGACACCGTCGATTTCGTGCCGAACTACGACGGTTCTGAGCGCGAGCCGGCCGTCTTTCCGACCCGCATCCCCAACCTGCTGGTCAATGGCTCGTCCGGCATCGCCGTGGGCATGGCAACCAACATCCCGCCGCACAACCTCGGCGAGGTCATTGATGCCTGCCTGGCGCTGATCGACGACCCCAAGATGGCAGATGCTCGCCTGCTCGAGCTGGTGCCGGGGCCCGACTTCCCGACCGCCGGCATTATCTTCGGCGGCGCAGGGATCCGCGAGGCTTACCTGACCGGTCGCGGTCGCATCCAGGTGCGTGCCCGGGCACATATCGAGGAGGACGAGCGCACCGGCCGCCAGAGCATCATCGTCACCGAGCTTCCCTATCAGGTGAACAAGGCGCGCCTGATCGAGCGTATCGCCGAGCTGGTCAAGGAGAAGAAGATCGAGGGTATCTCGGAGCTGCGCGACGAGTCCGACAAGGACGGCCTGCGCGTGGTGATCGAGGTCAAGCGCGGCGAGATGGCCGAGGTGCTGCTCAATAACCTCTATCAGCAGACCCAGCTGCAGACCGTGTTCGGCATCAACATGGTCGCCCTGGTCGACGGCCAGCCGCGCACCCTGCCGCTGCGCGATATGCTGGAAGCCTTCCTGCGCCACCGCCGTGACGTGGTCACCCGTCGCACCCTGTTCGACCTGCGCAAGGCGCGTGATCGGGCCCATATCTTGGAAGGGCTTGCGGTCGCGCTGGCCAACATCGACGAGATCATCGCCCTGATCAAGGCGGCGGCCAGCCCCGCCGAGGCCAAGGAACAACTGCTCGAGCGCCGCTGGCAGGCGGGCCTGGTGCGCGAGATGTTAGCCCGCGCCGGCGCCTCGGCATCGCGTCCCGAAGGACTGGATGCCAGCTTTGGCATGGCTGAGGACGGCACCTACCGGCTCTCCCCGGCCCAGGCCCAGGCCATCCTCGATCTGCGCCTGCATCGCCTGACTGGTCTTGAGCAGGACAAGATCGTCGGCGAGTTCGCCGAGATCCTCAACACCATCGCCGAGCTGCTTGAAATCCTGGCTCATCCCGACCGGCTGATGGCGGTGATCCGCGAGGAGTTGGTGGCGATCCGCACTCAGTATGCCGACGCGCGCCGTACTGAGATCCAGGCGGCCCGCGCGGACCTGTCCGAGGAGGACCTGATCGCCGAAGAGCAGCGCGTGGTGACCCTCTCGCATGCCGGCTACATCAAGACCCAGTCGCTGTCCGACTACCAGGCCCAGCATCGCGGCGGTCGCGGCCGCAGCGCGGCGAAGGTCAAGGGCGAGGACGCCATTCAGAAGCTGCTGGTGGCCAGCTCCCATGACATGATCATGCTGTTCACCAGCCGCGGCCGGGTGTACTGGAAGAAAGTGTGGGAGTTGCCTGAAGGGGGCGGCCAGGCCCGGGGACGTCCGATCATCAACATCCTGCCGCTGGAGGAGGGGGAGCGTATCGAGGCCCTGCTGCCGTTGCGCGATTTCTCCTCCGATGCCTACGTGCTGTTTGCCACCCGCAACGGCATCGTCAAGAAGACCCCTCTTTCGGAGTTCTCCCGTCCGCGTCCGAGTGGCATCATCGCCATCGACATCCGTGAGGGCGACAGCCTGATCGGCGCAGCGTTGACCGACGGTGCGCAGGACGTGATGCTGTTCACCAACGCCGGCAAGGTCATCCGCTTCCCGGAGACCGACGTGCGGGCCATGGGGCGCAGCGCCTCCGGCGTGATCGGTGTCCGCCTGGCGGAGGGGCAGACGGTGGTGTCGATGATCGTGGCCCAGGACGGTGATAACAAGGGCGATATCCTTACCGCTTCTGAGAACGGCTACGGCAAGCGCACCCCGCTGGACGACTTCCCGCGCCACGGCCGTGGTGGCCAGGGTGTGATCGCCCTGCAGACCAGTGAGCGCAACGGTCTGCTGGTCGGCGCGGTGCAGGTAGCGGAAGAGGACGAGCTGATGCTGATCAGCGACCAGGGTACGCTGGTGCGTACCCCCGTCGCCGAAGTATCTCGCCTTGGACGCAACACCCAGGGTGTGATGCTCATCCGTCTGGGCAAGGACGAACATCTGGTTCAGATCGAACGTATCCAGAGTGTGGGCGAGGCCGGGGAGGCCGCCGACGCTCCATCAGAATCCACAGATCAATAATTTGAAGAGGGGAGTTCCCATGGCCCATACCCACAAGCGGGTTTACAACTTCAGCGCCGGCCCGGCCATGCTGCCGACCGAGGTTCTTGAGCGTGCACGTGAGGAAATGCTGGACTGGAACGGCTCCGGCATGTCTGTGATGGAGATGAGCCATCGTGGCAAGGAGTACGTCTCCATTGCCGAGAAGGCCGAGGCCGACCTGCGCAAGCTGATGGCCATCCCCGACAACTATAAGGTGCTGTTCCTGCAGGGCGGCGCCTCCGCGCAGTTCGCCATGGTTCCGATGAACCTGTTGCGCGGCAAGACCAGTGCCGATTACCTGAATACCGGCCATTGGTCAGAAAAAGCCATTGCCGAGGGTAAGCGCTACTGCAACGTCAACATCATTGCCGACACCAAGGGCAGCAAGTACACCACCCTGCCGGATGCCTCCGAGCTGTCGTTCAGTAAGGACGCGGCCTATGTGCACTACACCCCGAACGAAACCATTGCGGGCGTGGAGTTCGGCTACATCCCGGAGACTGGCGACATCCCGCTGGTAGCCGACATGTCTTCCACCATCCTGTCCCGTCCGGTGGACGTGTCCAAGTTCGGCGTGATCTATGCCGGCGCGCAGAAGAACATCGGCCCGGCCGGCTTGACCATCGCCATCGTGCGTGAGGATCTGATCGGCGAGACCCTGCCGGGGACCCCGACCATGTTCGATTACAAAACCCATGCCGACAACGGCTCGATGTACAACACCCCGCCGACCTACGCTTGGTACATCGCCGGCCTCGTGTTCGAGCACCTGCTGGCCAAGGGGGGGCTGGCGGCGATGGCCGAGATCAACAAGCGCAAGGCGCAGAAGCTGTACGATGCGATCGATAACTCGCCGTTCTATTCCAATCCGGTGGACAAAAAGTGCCGCTCCTGGATGAACGTGCCGTTCATCCTTGCCAACAGTGAGCTGGACAAGACCTTCCTCAAGGAGGCCGAGGCCGCCGGTCTGTCGACCCTGGCCGGACATCGCTCCGTCGGTGGCATGCGTGCCAGCATCTACAACGCCATGCCGGAGGCCGGTGTCGATGCGCTGGTCGACTTCATGAACGATTTCGCTCGTCGTCACGGCTGATTAATTTATAAATCAAAGGGTTATACGATGTACAAGATCCTTACTCTGAACAATATCTCGGCCGTTGGTCTGGACCGTCTGCCGCGCGATAGGTACGAGATCGCCTCCGAAATCCAGCATCCGGATGCCATCCTGGTGCGTTCCGCCAAGATGCATGGCATGGAGATCCCCCCGACCTTGAAGGCGGTGGGGCGTGCTGGCGCCGGTGTGAACAACATTCCGGTCAAGGAGATGAGCGAGAAGGGCATTGTGGTGTTCAACGCCCCGGGCGCCAACGCCAATGCCGTGAAGGAACTCGTCATCGCCGGTATGCTGATGGCCGCGCGCAACATTGCCCAGGCCTGGAAGTTCGCCGTGGAGCTGGAGGGGGATGATGCCTTCCTGCACAAGGCGGTCGAGGACGGCAAGAAGAACTACGTCGGCTTCGAGCTGCCGGGGCGCACCCTGGGGGTGATCGGCCTGGGCGCCATCGGCGTGCGGGTGGCCAACGCCGCGCGTGCGCTCGGCATGAAGGTCATCGGCTTCGACCCAGGCATCACCGTCGAGCGTGCCTGGGAGTTGTCTGCGGACGTGCAGCAGGCGAGCAGCGTGGATGAGGTGCTGGTCAAGTCCGACTTCGTCACCTTCCACGTGCCGCTGATCGACGCGACCCGCAACCTGGTCAATGCCGAGCGCCTGAAGTTCATGAAGGACCACGTTGTGGTGCTGAACTTCGCCCGCGAGGGCGTGGTGGACGAGGCCGCGATGGTCGAGGCGCTGAATTCCGGCAAGGCGCACGCTTACGTGTCCGACTTCCCCACCAACCTGACCAAGAACCATCCGCGCTGCATCACCCTGCCGCACCTGGGCGCCTCCACCGGTGAGGCCGAGGACAACTGCGCGATCATGGTCGCCGAGCAGGTGCGCGACTTCCTTGAGAACGGCAACATCACCAATTCCGTGAATTTCCCGGAGGTGAAGCTGCCGCGCAAGGGCAGCCATCGCCTGGCGATTGCCAACAAGAACCTGCCGGACATGGTCGGCCAGATGTCGCACATCCTCGGCAGCCACAAGGTCAACATTGTCCACATGGTCAACGAGTCCCGTGGCGATCTGGCCTACACCCTGATCGATGTCGAGGGCGAGGTTCCGGCCGCCGCCGCCGAGGCTATCCGCGCCATCGACGGCGTGCTCAACGTCCGCGTGATCTGATCGGTCATGAGTGAGGGCGCAAGGCCGCTGCCGCGGCTTGAGGAGGTACGTGAGCGTATCGACCAGGTCGACCAGCGGCTGCTAGAACTGCTGTCCGAGCGCGCGCGCCTGGCCCACACCGTGGGTGAGATCAAGCGCGCGGAGGATGGCGCAGGCAGCGTCCAGTTCTACCGTCCGGAGCGGGAGGCGCAGGTTCTGCGCCGCGTGCAGGGGCTCAACCCGGGGCCCCTGAGTGATGCCAGCATCGCCTGGCTGTTCCGCGAGATCATGTCGGCCTGCCTGGCTCTGGAGCAACCGACCCGCGTGGCCTATCTCGGCCCCGCAGGCACCTTCAGCCAGATGGCCGCCCTGCGCCAGTTTGGTCATGCTGCCGAACTGGTGCCCTGTCATTCCATTCCCGAGGTGTTCCGTGCGGTGGCCTCGGGGAATGCCGCCTATGGCGTGGCCCCGGTGGAGAATTCCACCGAGGGCGGCGTCGCCCAGACGCAGGAGGCCCTGCTGGCCCACGATCTGTCGATCTGCGGCGAGCTGGCCCTGCGTATCCATCACCAGCTGCTCTGCAAAAGCAGCGCCCTCGCCGAGGTTCGCCGTGTGTACGGCCATGCCCAGGCCCTTGGGCAGTGCCGACGCTGGCTGGACGAGCACCTGCCGCAGGCCGATCGCGTACCGGTGAGCAGCAACGGCGAGGGCGCGCGCCTGGCCGCTGGGGAAGAGGGGGCGGCCGCGATTGCCCCCGAGCTTGCGGCCGAGCTTTACCAACTCCCCATCCTGGTGGCAAATATCGAGGATGAAGCGCACAACACCACGCGTTTTGTCGTGCTGGGCACGAGCGATGCCGGGCCGAGCGGGGAGGACAAGACCTCACTCGCCGTCTCCACCGCCAACCAGCCTGGGGCGCTTTATCAGTTGCTCAAACCGCTGGCGGAGCGGGGCATCAGCCTCACTCGGATCGAGTCCCGCCCGGTGCGCGCTCGGGCGTGGGAATACCTGTTCTTCATCGACCTCGAAGGGCACCGGCATGAGCCCAGGGTCGCCGAGGCCCTGCATGAGCTTGAGCAGCATGCGGCCTGGCTGCGCGTGTTCGGTTCCTACCCCAAGGCGGTACTTTCGGCATGAGCAACAATGCATGGCTGGCGAGGGCCCTCCCGCAGGTGGCGGGGCTCTCCCCTTATGTCCCCGGCAAGCCGATCGAGGAACTGGAGCGTGAGCTCGGCATCAGCGGGGCGATCAAGCTCGCCTCCAACGAGAACCCGCTCGGTCCTTCGCCGCGGGCGGTGGAGGCCATGCGCGCCCTGCTGCCGCAGCTGCACCTCTATCCGGATGGCAGCGGCCATACCCTCAAGCAGGCCCTGGCTGCGCACCTCGGGGTCAGGCCGGAGGGCGTGACCCTTGGCAATGGCTCCAATGATGTCCTGGATCTCATCGCCCGCACCTTCCTGGGACCCGGGCGGGGCGCGGTGTTTTCCGAGTACGCCTTTGCCGTCTACCCCATTAGCACCCAGGCGGGCGGCGGCGTTGCCCAGCGGGCGCGTGCCCTGCCGCCGGATCACCCCACCCAGCCCTATGGCCATGATCTGGCCGCCCTGCGTGCGGCGGTGGATGAAACCACCCGCGTGGTGTTCCTCGCCAACCCCAACAATCCCACCGGGACCTGGGTTGAGCGGGATGCCTTGCGCGATTTTCTAGCCTCCCTGCCCGAGGATGTGCTGGTGGTGGTGGATGAGGCCTACATCGAGTATGTCGAGCCCGACTCGGGGTTCCCCAACGCCGTCGCGTGGTTGGACGATTTCCCCAACCTGATCGTCACCCGTACCTTCTCTAAGATCCACGGCCTGGCGGGGCTGCGCGTGGGCTATGCGGTGTCCAGCCCGCAGATCGCCGAGGTGCTCAACCGCGTGCGCCAGCCCTTCAACGTCAACCTGCTCGCCCTGGAGGCGGCACGCGAGGCGCTTGCCGACTCCGAGCATGTGCGTCGTACCCGTGAGCTCAACCGTTCAGGACTGGCCCAGGTGCGCGAGGGCCTTAGCAAGCTCGGCCTGGCCGCCCTTCCCAGCCTCGGCAACTTCCTCTGCATTGACATGCAGCGGCCGGCCATGCCGGTGTACGACGGCCTGCTGCGCCAGGGCGTGATCGTGCGTCCGGTCGGCAACTACGGCCTGCCGAATTTCCTGCGGGTGAGCATCGGTACCGAGGCGGAGAACGCGCGCTTCCTGGCCGCGCTCGGCAAGGTGCTGAAGGAGGCACAGTGAGCTTCTACTGTCCGCGCCTGTGCATCGTCGGCAGCGGCCTGATCGGCGGCTCGCTCGCGCTTGCGCTCAAGCGCGCCGGACGGGTGGGGGAGGTGGTCGGTGCAGGGCGCAATGCCGCGACCCTCGAACGCGCGCGCGAGCTTGGCATCATCGACCGCTACGCGACGGATGCGGCCGAGGCGGCCCGCGGGGCGGACATCGTCGTCCTCTCGGTGCCCCTGCTGGCCATGCGCGGGGTGTTCGAACAGCTGCTGCCTGCGCTGGCGCCCGGCATGATCCTGACCGACGTGGGCAGCGCCAAGATGAGCGTGATCGAGGATGCGCGCACCGTGCTCGGTCAGAAGAGCCGCCAGTTCGTGCCCGGTCATCCGATCGCCGGCATCGAGAAGAGCGGCCCCGAGGCGGCCTTTGCTGAGTTGTTCGAAGGGCGGCGGGTCATCCTCACGCCGCTGTCCGACAACGATGCTGCCGACGTCCAGCGCATCACCGAGATGTGGCGGATCGTTGGCGCAAAGGTGGAGGCGATGACCGCCCTGCATCACGATCACGTGCTGGCCGCCACCAGCCACCTGCCGCATCTGCTGGCCTTTGCCCTCGTTGAGAGTCTGGCGCGCATGGAGGAGCGGCACGAGGTGTTCCGCTACGCCGCCGGGGGCTTCCGCGACTTCACTCGCATCGCTGCCTCCGACCCTACCATGTGGCGCGACATCGCCCTGGCCAACGCGGCCGAGATCAAAGGCATGCTCCGGCGCTATCAGAAGGACCTTGAACACCTCTATCAGCTGCTCGATGCGGGGGATGGCGAGGCCTTGCATGCCCTGTTTAGCCGTGCCAAGCAGGCGCGCGAAGGGCTGAAGCTCTGAATCCTGTGCGCGATGCAGGATTGCCGCGCCAAACCATTCCAGATCAAGCGATTCCAAAGGCTCAACCATGACCCTACGTTATATCGTCCAACCCGGCGGCAAGCTCACCGGCCGCGTGCGCGTCCCGGGGGATAAGTCCATTTCCCACCGCTCGATCATGCTCGGGGCCCTCGCCGAGGGCGTCACCGAGGTCTCCGGATTCCTTGAGGGTGAGGACAGCCTCAATACCCTGCGTTGCTTCCGCCGCATGGGGGTAAACATCGAGGGGCCGGAAACCCTCGGTGCTGGGCGAGTGCGCATCCATGGCGTAGGCTTGTATGGCCTGAAAAGGCCGGATGAGCCGTTGTGGCTCGGTAATTCCGGCACCTCCATGCGCCTGATGGCGGGCATCATCGCCGGACAGGGCTTCGATGCAGTCATGGAGGGCGATGCCTCGCTCTCCCGCCGGCCGATGCGCCGGGTCACCGAGCCGTTGGGGCTGATGGGGGCGCGCATCGACACCGCCGAGGGTGGGCGGCCGCCGCTCACCGTCCACGGTGGTTCCAAACTCAAGGGGATCCGCTACGTCATGCCGATGGCGAGCGCCCAGGTCAAATCCTGCCTCCTTCTCGCTGGGTTGTATGCCGAGGGCGAGACCTGTGTGACCGAGCCCGCGCCCACCCGCGACCACACCGAGCGCATGCTGCAGGGCTTCGGCTACGAGGTACGTCGTATCGCGGGCGAGGGCGGTTCGAGCACCGTCTGCGTCACCGGCGGCGGCAAGCTCACCGCCACCAGCATCGATGTGCCCTCGGATATTTCCTCCGCGGCCTTCTTCCTGGTGGCGGCCAGCATTGCCGAGGGCTCGGACCTTGTGCTCGAGCATGTGGGCATGAACCCGACCCGCACCGGGGTGATCGACATCCTGCGCCTGATGGGCGGCAACATCGAGGTGCTGAACGAGCGCGTGGTCGGCGGCGAGCCGGTCGCCGATCTCCGGGTGCGCAGCGCGCAACTCAAGGGCATCCGCATCCCTGAGGCGCTGGTGCCGCTCGCGATCGACGAGTTCCCCATCCTGTTCGTCGCTGCCGCCTGCGCCGAGGGCGAGACGGTGCTGACCGGCGCGGAGGAGTTGCGGGTGAAGGAATCCGATCGCATCCAGGTCATGGCCGACGGCCTGACCACCCTCGGCATCGACGCCCGCCCCACGCCGGACGGCATGGTCATCCGCGGCGGGCAGCTCGGCGGCGGCACGGTGTACAGCCATGACGATCACCGCATCGCCATGTCTTTTGCCATGGCCGCGTTGCGCGCCACCGGCGAGATCCGCATCGAGGAGTGTGATAACGTCAACACCTCCTTCCCCGGCTTCGTCGAGCTGGCGCAGGGTGCGGGCCTGGGCATCACCACCGAGGTGGTTGGCGCATGAGCGACATTCCCGTGCTGACCATCGACGGGCCGAGCGGCTCGGGCAAGGGCACCATCGCCCGCCTGCTGGCGAAGCGGCTCGGCTGGCATATGCTCGACTCGGGGGCTCTGTACCGCCTGACCGCGCTGGCCGCCCAGCGGCGCGGCATCGACCTGGCTGACGCCGAGGCCGTGGCCCGTGTGGCCGCTGAACTGGACGTGCGCTTCGAGGGAGACGAGGAGACCCGCGTCATGCTCGAGGGGGATGACGTCACCCTGCAGATCCGCAGCGAGGAGGCCGGCGCCGCCGCCTCCACCGTCGCCGCACACCCCGCGGTGCGGGAGGCCCTGCTCGACCGGCAACGCCGCTTTGCCCAGCCGCCGGGCCTGGTGGCGGACGGGCGGGATATGGGCACGGTGGTCTTCCCCGACGCCCCGGTCAAGATTTACCTTGACGCCAGCGCCGAGGTGCGCGGCGGGCGGCGCTATAAGCAGTTGAAAGACAAGGGGCTTGATGCTAATTTAGATCAGATCATCGAGGACATCCTTCAGCGCGATGCGCGCGACATGCAGCGCCCCGTGGCGCCGCTCAAACCGGCTGAAGACGCCTACGTGATCGATTCGAGCCATTTGACAGTGGAGCAAGTGCTTGCCGAGTGTCTCGGTCGACTGGGTCGCTGACCTATCCCGGGCCTCATCTTGCAGCCATCCCACGGTCCCGCGCGCAGGCAGGCGCGCGGGTTTTTTATTTGACCATGCCGACACGGACGCTTCAGGCATGCGAGACCCCAAACCATATTCAACCTAACATGACTGAAAGTTTTGCCCAGCTCTTCGAGGAAAGCCTCAAGACCACTCAGATGAAACCCGGCGCCATCGTCCACGGCACCGTGGTTGAGGTCCGTCCCGACTTCGTCGTCGTCAACGCCGGTCTGAAGACCGAAGGCGTGATTCCCGCCGAGCAGTTCAAGGACGAGAACGGCAACATCACCGTCAAGGTCGGCGACGTGGTGGAAGTGGCGCTCAAGGCTCTCGAAGATGGCTTTGGCGCAACCCAGATGTCCCGTGATGACGCCAAGCGTGCGCAGGCCTGGATCCAGTTGGAGAAGGCCTTCGAGAACAACGAGGTCATCACCGGCCGCATCACCGGCAAGGTCAAGGGCGGCTTCACCGTTGACATTGGCGAGATTCGTGCCTTCCTCCCCGGTTCCCTGGTCGACGTGCGTCCGATCCGCGACACCACCTTCCTGGAAGGCAAGGACATCGAGTTCAAGCTGATCAAGCTCGATCAGAAGCGCAACAACGTGGTTGTTTCCCGCCGTGCGGTGGTTGAGCAGGAATACAGCGCTGAGCGCGAGGCCCTGCTGGAAAACCTGCAGGAAGGCCAGATGATCAAGGGTATCGTCAAGAACCTCACCGACTACGGTGCGTTCATCGACCTCGGCGGCATTGACGGCCTGCTGCACATTACCGACATGGCGTGGAAACGCGTCAAGCATCCGTCCGAGGTGGTCAACATCGGCGACGAGATCGAAGTGCGCGTGCTCAAGTTCGACCGCGAGCGCAACCGCGTCTCCCTCGGCCTCAAGCAGCTGGGCGCTGATCCTTGGGCGGATCTGGCCCGCCGCAAACCGGTCGGTACCCGCCTGTTTGGCAAAGTCACCAACATCACCGACTACGGCTGCTTCGTCGAGATCGAGGATGGCATCGAGGGGCTGGTGCACGTCTCCGAGATGGACTGGACCAACAAGAACGTCAACCCGGCCAAGGTCGTGTCCGTGGGCGACGAGGTCGAGGTGATGATTCTCGACCTCGACGAGGAGCGCCGCCGCATCTCCCTGGGCATGAAGCAGTGCAAGCCGAACCCTTGGGAAGAGTTTGCCGCGACCCACCAGAAGGGCGAGCGCGTAGTCGGCCAGGTCAAGTCCATCACCGACTTCGGTGTGTTCGTGGGCCTGGAGGGCGGCATCGACGGCCTCATCCATTTGTCCGACATCTCCTGGAACGAGCAGGGCGAGGAGGCTGTGCGTCGCTTTAAGAAGGGCGACGAGGTCGAGGCGGTCATCATCGCCATTGATCCGGAGCGCGAGCGCATCTCTCTGGGCCTCAAGCAGCTCGAGAATGATCCGTTCACCACCTACGTGGCCGATCATCCGAAGGGCAGCATCGTCAAGGGCACCATCCTGGATGTCGATGCTAAGGGTGCGACCGTGCAGCTGGCGGACAGCGTTGAGGGCTACATCCGCGCCTCCGACATCTCCCGCGATCGCGTGGAAGATGCCCGCAGCGTGCTGAAGGTTGGTGATGAGGTCGAGGCGAAGTTTGTCGGTATCGACCGTAAGAACCGCACCATCTCCCTGTCCATCAAGGCCAAGGACAGCCAGGAAGAGGCCGAAGTGATGAGCGGGTACAGCCGTGCCGCCAGCGCTTCCGCGCCGACCCTGGGCGACCTGCTCAAGGAACAGCTCGGTCGCGGCGAGTAAGACTCGCCCTGCCGTCTGCGTGCACCCATCCCTGGGTGCACGCTTCCCATCCATGCACGCCTAAGCTTACGGGACATGACGAAGTCCGAGTTGATCGAACTCTTGGCCCGACGACAGGAGCATCTTCCCCCTCGTGATGTCGAGATGGCGGTCAAGTGCATCCTGGAGCAGATGGGCACGGCGCTGGCCATGGGCGAGCGCGTCGAGGTGCGCGGCTTCGGCAGCTTTACCCTGCATTACCGTCGCCCGCGTCAGGGGCGAAACCCCAAGACCGGCGAGCAGGTGATCTTGGAGGGCAAGTACGTTCCGCACTTCAAGCCCGGCAAGGATCTTCGTCTGCAGGTCAATGGCTTGCCTGCTCAAGGCAAGGCAGGGCATGACGACGCTATGGACGAAGACTGAGGTCTTCCGACCTCGCTGCCCGGCACCATCATCAAGGCCCCGTATTCAGGGGCCTTTTCTTTTCATGTCCTGGAGGATATGGTGACTATGGAAACGCTGAATCATTCAGCGTTTCCTGTTTGGGGCAGGACGCCCCAACGCGAACAACGACATAAGTCGTTGATTCGCGGAGTCCGTCGCGGACATGCGCCTTGATAAGACGATCTGAAAAAATCCATGGATGGATTTTTTCAGAGTTTCCCTATTTTCCTTGCCGCCGGGCTTTCCGGGGCGAATGCCTAGGTCTGGTAAACTGCGGGAGTGACCCCGCGCCTGCAAAGGCTGCCTATTCCGGACTGTTTGAGGACATTCCCCGCCATGGCCTTTCTTGATCCCCGTATTGTTGTTGCCCTCGACTATGCCCATCCTGCGGAGGCCATTGCCCTGGCGCATCAGCTTGATCCGCGCAGTTGCCGGCTTAAGGTGGGGAAGGAGCTGTTCACCTTTGCGGGCCCGGCGGTGGTGGAGCAGCTGCACCAGCTTAGCTTCGAGGTCTTCCTCGATCTCAAGTTTCACGATATCCCCAACACTGTGGCGCAGGCGGTGAAGGCCGCCGCCTCCCTCGGCGTGTGGATGGTGAACGTGCATGCCCTCGGTGGTCGGCGCATGATGGAGGCCGCGCGCGAGGCCCTAGAGGGCGGCCAGCACCGGCCGCACCTGATCGCGGTCACCGTGCTGACCAGCATGGACGAGGAGGATCTGCACGAGATCGGCCTTTTGGGCAGTCCCGTCCATCACGTCGAGCACCTGGCGGGCTTGGCGCGCCAGTGCGGCCTGGACGGGGTGGTGTGTTCGGCGCGGGAGGCCAACGAGCTTCGGCGCATGTGGGGGCCGCGTGGCCTGCTGGTCACCCCGGGCGTACGCCCGCGCGGGAGCGATGTTGGCGACCAGCGCCGGGTGGTGACGCCGGGCGAGGCGATCGCTCTCGGGGCGAGTCATCTGGTGGTGGGGCGTCCGATCACCCGCGCGGAGGATCCGCAGGCGGCGCTTGAGGCGATCCGCGCCGAGATCGGCGAGCTGTCCTGATCCTTCTGGGGGAGGGACGTTCCTCCTCTGTTAGGGAAACGCTGAATCATTCAGCGTTTCCTGTTTGGGGCAGGATGCCCCAACGCGAACAACGCGTTCAGTCGTTGATTCGCGGAGTCCGTCGCGGACATGTGCCTTGATAAGACGCGCTGAAAAAATCCATGGATGGATTTTTTCAGCATTTCCAGCATTTCCTTAGTCCTCCGCGCCCCGCTCTGCCAACATCCGGCGGTACAGTTCAAGATACTGGTCGGCGCTTTTCTCCCAGCTGAAGTCGCAGCGCATACCCGTGCGCTGGAGGGCGTGCCAGCGCGCCTTGTCACGGAAATGGTGGAGCGCCTGTCCTACCGCCCAGATAATCGCCGGGGCGTCAAGATAGCGCATCACGATCCCATTGGCCGTCCCGTCCGCGAGGGTCTTTCGGGTGATGTCGACGACGGTGTCATTGAGTCCGCCGACACCGTGCACGATTGGTAGGGTGCCATAACGCAGGCTGTACATTTGATTCAGCCCGCAGGGCTCGAAGCGCGAGGGCATGAGGAACACGTCGCTGCCGGCCTCGATGCGATGGGCCAGCCCCTCGTTGTAACCAAGGCGTACGCTTACACGTCCGGGGTGACGTGCCGCCAGTTCCGTGAAACTCCATTCGAGGGTCTTGTCCCCGCTACCAAGCACGGCCAGTTGTACCGGCATGGCAAGCATGTCATCCGCCGCCTGCAGCACAAGGTCCAGCCCCTTCTGTTCGGTCATGCGTCCAACCATGCCGATCAGCAGAACGTCGTCATCCTGCACAAGTTCGAGCTCCGCCTGCAGGATGCGCTTGTTCTCACGCTTGGCGTCCAGGTGTTCGGCGTCGTAGTTGTGGGGCAGGGCGGGGTCGTTGGCCGGGTCCCATTCGCGTGGGTCGATGCCGTTGAGGATGCCGACGATATCCGCCTGCCGGTGCCGCAGCAGGCCGTCCAGGCCGTTGCCGAACGGAGGCGTCTGGATTTCCCGCGCATAGCTCGGGCTGACGGTGGTGATGAAACGGGCGCCGTTGATGCCGGCCTTGAGGAAATTCATCTCGCCCCAGTGCTCCACCCCGTGCGGTTGCCACAGTGCCCAGGGCAGTCCCAGGCGCTCGAAGGTTGCGCGGCCGAACACCCCCTGATAGGCGAGGTTGTGGATCGTGATCAGGCGGGCGGGGCTGTGGGGATGGAGCTGGAGCAGGGCGAGCAACAGGCCGCTTTGCCAGTCGTTGGCATGCACGATGTCCGGCTGCCAGCCGATCCCGGCCTGATCCTGCGCGATGAGCTCACAGGCGCGGCAGAAGAGGGTGAAGCGCTCGGCGTTGTCCGGCCAGGCATGGCCGTCGGTGGTGTTGTAGGGGTTACCGGGGCGATCGCTGAACAGAGGGTGTTCGACCAGCAGCACCGGTACATCGCTGCCCGGGAGGATCGTCGCAAGGATGCGGCAGGGGCCGAAGGGCGCAACGTGCAGTTCGCTCAAGGGGTGCCAGGTGGGCAGTCGCGCCAGGGTGTCGGCATAGGCCGGCATGATGAGGCGCACATCGGCTCCCTGCGCCCGCAGGGCGGAGGGGAGGCTGCCTGAAACATCGCCCAGTCCGCCGGTCTTCATCAGCGGATGGGCCTCGGAGGTGGCGAACAGGATGCGTAAGGGTGGGTTCAAGGTGGCTCCCGGGCAAAGGGTGTTCATTCGGCCTGCAGGATGAGGGCGCCGAGTGGTGGCAGGGTCAGGCGGATGGAGAAGGGCAGTCCATTCCAGCCGGTCGCCTCGGCCTCGGTCTCGGCCGGGCCGATGTTGCTTCCGCCGTAGGTCTCGGCATCCGTATTGAGCAGCACGCGGTAACGCCCCGGGGCAGGTACGCCAACCCGGTAGCCCTCCCGTGGAAGCGGGGTGAAGTTCAGCACCACCACCACCTTGCGTTCGTTGTCTTGGCGCAGGTAGCTCAGCACGGATTGTTCGGCGTTGCCGCAGTCGATCCAGCGGAAACCGTTCCAGTCGAAGTCGCGGGCGTGCAGGGCGGGCAGTGTTCGGTACAGTCGGTTCAGGTCACCGATCAGGCGCTGTACACCGGCGTGGAGCGGGTACTGCAGCACCCACCATTCGAGCTCGCGGCCAAAAGCCCATTCCGCCACTTGGCCGAATTCGCCGCCCATGAACAGCAGCTTCTTGCCGGGATAGGTCCACATCATGCTGAACAGCAGGCGCAGGTTAGCGAAGCGCTGCCATTCGTCGCCGGCCATTTTGCCCACCAGCGAACCCTTGCCATGCACAACCTCGTCGTGCGAGAGGGGCAGAACGAAGTTCTCCGAGAAGGCGTACAGAAGCCCGAAGGTGAGGTCGTTGTGGTGATGCTGGCGGTGGATGGGGTCGCGCGCCATGTAGCCGAGCGTGTCGTGCATCCAGCCCATGTTCCATTTCATGGTGAAGCCGAGGCCGCCGACGTCGATCGGCTTGGTGACACCGGGCCAGGCCGTGGATTCCTCGGCGATGACCACGGCGCCGGGGAAGCGGCCGTGCACGACGCGGTTGAGCTCGCGCAGGAACTCGATCGCCTCCAGGTTCTCCCGCCCGCCGTACTGGTTGGGCAGCCAGTCGTGTGGGTCGCGCGAGTAGTCGAGGTAGAGCATGGAGGCCACCGCGTCCACGCGCAGGCCGTCGATGTGGTACTCCTCCAGCCAGTGCACGGCGGAGGCGAGCAGAAAGTTGCGTACCTCGTTGCGGCCGTAGTTGAAGATGTAGGTGCCCCAGTCACGGTGTTCACCACGGCGCGGATCGGCGTGCTCGTACAAGGGGGTGCCGTCGAAGCGGGCCAGCGCCCACTCGTCCTTGGGGAAGTGGCCGGGGGCCCAGTCCAGGAGCACGCCGATGTCGTTTTGGTGCAAATAATCGACGAAGTAGCGGAAATCGTCGGGGGTGCCGAAGCGGCTGGTCGGGGCGAAGTAGCCGGTGGTCTGGTAGCCCCAAGAATCGTCGAGCGGGTGTTCGGTGATCGGCAGCAGCTCGACATGGGTGAAACCCAGGGGTTTGACGTAGTCCACCAGCTGGTGGGCGAGGGTGCGGTAGTCGAGGAAGCCGCCGTCCTCGCGGCGGCGCCATGAGCCGAGGTGGACTTCATAGATCGACATCGGCCGGTTCAGCCAGCCCTCCTGCCCGCGGCGCTGCATCCATGGCCCATCGTTCCATGCATGCGTGGGTGGGGCGGGCACGCGGGCGGCCGTGCCGGGGCGGAGCTCGAATTCGCCGCCATAGGGGTCGGTCTTGAGCAGGATGGCGCCGCTGTCGCGGTTGCGTAGCTCGTACTTGTACAGGTCGCCGGCCACAAGGCCCGGGATGAACAGCTCCCACAGTCCGCTACCGCCCCGGCTGCGCATCATGTTGCGTCGGCCGTCCCACTGGTTGAAGTCACCCACCACGCTGACGCGCTCGGCGTTCGGGGCCCACACGGCAAACAGCACGCCGTCGATGCCGTCCACTTGGTGGGGATGGGCGCCCAGCACGCGGTAGACATGCCAGTGGCGACCCTCGCTGAATAAGTACATGTCCAGCTCGCCGAGCTGGGGCTTGAAGGTGTAGGGGTCAATCAGGTCGAAGGTATGGCCATGCTCGTCGGTGCAGTGCAGGCTGTGATGCCGGGGCAGGTCGCCGTCCGGACCTTCCCATTGCCACAGTCCGCGCGGATCGATGCGTTCCATGGCGGGCCCCTGCGGTCCGAGCCTGACCGAAGCCGCTTGAGGCAGCAGGGCGCGCACGCAGGACCAGCCCTCGCCGAGGGGATGCCTGCCAAGCAGGCTGAAGGGGTCGTGGTGGCGTCCGTCGAGCAGACGGGCAATCGACTGATCCATGAATTCTCCCGGCGGTCGAGGCTGCAGTAGTTTTTTAACAGGCTAGACTCATAATACTAGGCTTAAATTACAGTCGGAAAATCGGTTTTTTTGCCAAGGAGCACGTCGATATGCTGATCGCACAGCCGCAGCGTCTAGTCAGCCGCATTACCCGGGATACTTTGGCCTTGGTATTGGCGGGAGGGCGAGGATCCCGCCTCAAGCAGCTGACGGACTGGCGGGCCAAGCCCGGCGTGCCCTTCGGTGGTAAATTCCGCATCATCGACTTTCCTCTCTCCAACTGCGTCAACTCGGGCATCCGCCGCATCGGCGTGCTGACCCAGTACAAGGCACATTCGCTGATCCGCCATATTCAGCTCGGCTGGGGCAATTCCAATCCGCAGATGGGCGAGTTCATCGAGCTTCTGCCGGCCCAGCAGCGTATTCATGAGAATTCGTGGTATGCCGGCACCGCAGATGCCGTGTATCAGAACCTCGACATCATCCGCTCCCATAATCCCGAATACGTGCTGATCCTCGCTGGGGATCACATCTACAAGATGGACTACGGTCTCATGCTGGCCTATCACGTGGAAAAGCAGGCCGACCTGACCATTGGCTGCATCCAGGTGCCGCTCGAGGAGGCCAAGGCCTTCGGGGTGATGGGGATTGATGAAGAAGGGCGGGTTCTACATTTTGCGGAAAAGCCGAGCCATCCCGACCCCATCCCCGGCAAGCCGGATACCGCGCTGGCCTCGATGGGGATCTACGTGTTCAACACCAAGTTCCTGTACGAGCAGCTGATCCGCGATGCCGATGACCCGAAGTCCGAGCACGACTTCGGCAAGAACATCATTCCGTCGGTCATCAACAACTACCGCGTGTTTGCCTACCCCTTCCTTGACGTGCAGAGCGGCAAGCAGAGCTATTGGCGTGACGTAGGTACGGTGGATTCGTACTGGGCCGCCAATCTCGAGCTGATCGGTGTCACCCCGGACCTGAACCTTTACGACAAGGAATGGCCGATCTGGACCTATCAGGAACAGCTGCCTCCGGCCAAGTTCGTCTTCGATGACGAGGACCGCCGCGGCATGGCGGTGGACTCCATGGTTTCCGGCGGCTGCATCATCTCCGGCGCCGTCGTACGCCACTCGCTGCTGTTCTCGAATGTCGTCGTGCATGAGCAGGCGCTGGTTCAGGACAGCGTGATCCTGCCGAACGTCACGGTGGGTGAGGGTGCGCGGGTGCGCAAGGCGGTGGTCGACAAGGGCTGCATCATTCCGCCGGGCATGGTGATTGGTGAGGATCCAGCCGAGGACCGCAAGCGCTTCGAGGTCAGCCCCGGGGGGGTCGTGCTGGTGACTCCGGAGATGCTCAATCAGCCCCTGCATCATGTCCGCTGAGCACGATGCGATGGCCAGCCGTCTGCATGTCGTGCTGCTGTGGCACATGCATCAGCCCGAATACCGCGATCCCTTCAGCGGACAGTATCAGCGTCCGTGGACCTACCTCCACGCCATCAAGGACTACGTGGACATGGCCGCTCACCTCGAGGCGCATCCCGAGGCCCATGCGGTGGTCAACTTCGTGCCCGTCCTGCTCGAACAGATCGCGGACTACGCCGGGGCCCTGCGTGCCCATCTCGATAGCAAAGACGTGCTGCCGGACCCACTCCTGGCGGCGTTGGCTTCGGGCGATGTGCCCGCAGCGGTCGAGGGGCGCGCTGCGCTGATCGAAGCCTGCTTGAAGGCCCATGAGCAGCGGCTGATCCAGCGTTTCGCACCCTATGCCCGCCTGGCGCGGATCGCGCGGGATTTCCTCGCCCATCCGGAGGGCTTGGTCTACCTTGATAGGTCTTTCTTCATCGACCTCAACGTCTGGTATCACCTGGCCTGGCTGGGGGAGAGTGTGCGCCGCCAGGACGCGCGCGCCCGCCGCCTGATCCACAAGGCCAGCGGCTTCGACGCGGAGGATCGCCGTCAACTACTGGAGCTGCTCGCCGACCTGCTGGGGGGGGTGATTGAGCGCTACCGGCAACTGGCCGAGTGTGGCCAGGTCGAGTTGAGCATGACCCCTTATGCTCATCCCATCATGCCTCTGCTCTTGGACATGAACTCCGCGCGCGAGGCCTGGCCCGAGGTGGTGCTGCCCAAGACCGATCACTATCCCGGCGGGGAGGCGAGGGTGCGCTGGCATCTCCAGGAGGGGTTGCGCGTGTTCGAGCGCTTCTTCGGCTGCCAACCCGCCGGCTGCTGGCCATCCGAGGGCAGCCTCAGCGAGCGGACCCTGCCCCTGCTGGCGGAGGCCGGCTTCCGTTGGTGCGCCACTGGCAGCCAGGTTCTGCACAACAGCCTGCACCAGGCCGGCCTGTTCGAGAACTATCGCCATTGCCTGCACCGGTTCTACCAATACAGCATGAATGGCCACGGGGGGGACGGCAACGGCGTGGCCAAAGCGATGCCGACCCTGTTCTTTCGAGATGACGGTCTATCCGACCTGATCGGCTTCCGTTACGCGGACTGGCATGCCGATCATGCGGTGGAGGACCTGGTCCGCCATCTAGAAACCATCGCAGATGCCTGCCACGACGGTCAGTATGTGGCCTCCATCATCATGGACGGGGAGAACGCCTGGGAGTACTACCCGGAGAATGGCTATTACTTCCTCGATGCCCTCTACCGCCGCCTGGTGGAGCACCCGCGCCTGCACCTGACCACCTACCAAAAGCTGTTGGACGAGGCCCCGCCGATCACCCCGATCCCGCGGCTCGTCGCCGGAAGCTGGGTCTATGGCACCTTCTCCACCTGGATTGGCGAGAAGGACAAGAACCATGCCTGGGTGCTGCTGGTCGAGGCCAAGAAGGTCTATGACCGCGTTGTGGCCAGCGGCCGCCTGACGGACGAACAGCTTGCGGCCTGTGAGCGGCAGCTCGGCATCTGCGAGGGGTCCGACTGGTTCTGGTGGTTTGGTGACTACAATCCCGCGGATGCCGTGCGCGATTTCGAGCGCCTGTTCCGCCTGCACCTGCGCCGGCTCTATGAGCTTTTGGGCGAGCCTCCGCCCGAGGTCCTCAAGCATGTCCTCGCCGAAGGTCACGGAGCGCCCTCCATGGGCGGTGTCATGCGCACCGGGCAGGTCGGATGATGGAGGGGGGGGAATCCGAAATCCTGAGCCATCGCCGCGCAGGCATCCTCCTCCATCCCACCTCATTGCCCGGCGGAACGCTGGGCGATGAGGCCCACCGATTCGTCGACCGGCTCGCCGCCTGCGGCATCACCCTCTGGCAGATGCTGCCGCTCGGCCCCACCCATGCCGATGGCTCGCCCTACCAGTGCCTGTCATCCCATGCCGGTAGCCCCTCCCTCATCAGTCTGGAGCGTCTGCGCCAGGAGGGGTGGCTGGAGCCCTCCGGCACAAGCCTGCGGGAGGCATTCGCCGGCTTCATGCGCCATGCCCGGCCGGAGGAACGCATAGCGTTCTCCGCCTTTATGGAAGAGGAGGCGGCATGGCTGGAGGACTATGCCCTGTTCATCGCCCTGCGCGAGAGGCAGGGCGGGCTGGCCTGGTACGAATGGCCCCCCGCGCTGCGTGACCGCGACGCGGATGCATTGCGCCAGGCGCGGGTCGAGCTGCACGAGCGCATCGACCTGGTGCGCTTCGAGCAATTCGTTTTCTTCCGCCAGTGGCATGCGCTCCGATCCCACGCGCGGCGGCAGGGCATCCTTCTGTTCGGCGATGTGCCGATCTACGTTGCGCACGATTCGGCCGAGGTCTGGGCGCGCCCGGACCTGTTCACCGTGGACGCGCAGGGACGGGCGGAGGAGGTGGCCGGCGTGCCCCCCGACTATTTCTCCGCCACCGGCCAGCGCTGGGGCAATCCGCTCTACCGCTGGGAGCGGCACGTGGCCGACGGCTTTGCCTGGTGGAAGGCGCGCTTTGCCACCCAGTTCAATCTGTTCGACCTGGTGCGGATTGACCACTTCCGCGGTCTCGAGGCCTACTGGGCCATCCCGGCCTCCTGCGAAACCGCCATGGATGGCCGTTGGGTCAAGGCCCCGGGGGAGGCGCTCCTGAGCGCCTTACGCGAGCACTTCGGCACTCTGCCGGTGGTGGCCGAGGACCTCGGCATCATCACCGACGAGGTCGTGGCGCTTCGCCAGCGCCACGCACTGCCCGGCATGCGCATCCTGCACTTCGCCTTCGATGGCAACCCCGACAACCCCTACCTGCCACACAACCACACCCACGATTCCGTGGTCTATACCGGCACCCATGACAACGACACCACCCTTGGCTGGTGGTCCAGCCTGGACGATGAGACGCGCGCGCGTGTGCTCGACTACCTGGGCCATATCCCCGAGCCCATGCCTTGGTCGTTGATTCGCGCGGCCCTCGAGTCCGTCGCTCACCTCGTCATCCTGCCGTTGCAGGACGTGCTCGAGCTCGGCAGTGAGGCGCGCATGAACACCCCGGGGACCACCGAGGGCAACTGGCAGTGGCGTTTCGACTGGGGGCAATGGGACGAGGCGCGGAGCGAGCGCCTGCGGCGGGAGATCGAGATGTACGGCCGACGGCCAGGCGCATGAGATTGAGTGCGACCCACCCCTTATGGGTAGGCAAGATCCCCTCACCGCAATGATTTCTCTCGGCCCGCGGGCGGGCCTCCTATATCAGCTGCACATCGGTTGACGCAATCAGCGGGTGGTCGCGTCGGTTTTCCAGAGCGCCCAGACCCGGATCACCACATATCTGGGCATGGCGGTGCGCGACGCCTTCCAGGGACGCACCAGGCCTTCGAGCCGCGTGCTGTCGTGCGCGACCTCCATGGCCCACAGCGCTTCGGCGGGATGGGCCGGGCGCGGGTTCAGGCGCTCGTGCAGGAAGAACAGGGCGATGAAGCGCGGTACGGGAAGGGTGGACAGCATCAGCCCGAGCAGCAGGGTGAGCACGCCCATGGCGGGATAGCCGCTGACCACGAGGGAAGGATCGTCGTGGAACAGCGGCCAGAGGAAACTCGCCCCCGTGGCCAACAGGCCGGCAGAGAACAGGATGCGCCGCTCGGCGAGCGTGCGGTGGGCGGCGTTCAGCAGCCGGATGAAGCGAGGTTCGTCCATCGTTCAGGGCTCCGTTAGGGAAACTCTGAAAAAATCCATCCATGGATTTTCTCAGATCGTCTTATCAAGGCGCATGTCCGCGACGGACTCCGCGAATCAACGACTGACGTCGTTGTTCGCGTTGGGGCATCCTGCCCCAAACAGGAAACGCTGAATGATTCAGCGTTTCCTTAAGGCGGAAAAGTCTTCCTTGTTCTGTGTACGCTCAATGGTGCGCAATTTCAAGTGCAGCGCCGCCTTGGCCATCAGGTGTGCGCTCACCGGGGCGGTGATGAACAGGAACAGGGTGACCAGGATCTCATGCATGCTCGGGGTCTCCGAGTGCAGGTTGAAGTAGATTGCGGACACGACCAGGATGGCCCCGACCCCCAGGGTGGTGGCCTTGGTCGGGCCGTGCAGGCGCATGTAAAAATCCGGCAGGCGGAACAGGCCGATCGAGCCGACCAAGGTAAAGAATGCGCCGATCAGCACGAGCGCGGCGAGGATGAGTTCCAGCATCGCTCCCTACTCCATGATCTCGCCGCGCAGCAGGTACTTGCTGAGTGCGACCGTGCCGACGAACCCCATCACCGCGATCAGCAGCGCGGCCTCGAAGTACAGGGCGCTGCCGAGGTTGAGCCCGAACAGGATCAGGAGGGCGATGGAATTGATGTACAGGGTGTCCAGGGCAAGGATGCGGTCCGGAGCCTCCGGGCCGATGAGGAGGCGGGCGAGGCTCAGGGCCAGAGCGACGCTGACCATGGCCATGGCGTAGGGTAGGACAGCGGTGAGCATCAGGAAAACACCTCTTTGAGCGGCTGCTCGTAGCGGGTCTTGATCTGGCGGACCTCGGCCTCGACGTCGGTGACATGCAGGGCGTGCACCAACAGCGAGCGGCGATCCGCAGACAGGTCACAGGACACCGTGCCCGGGGTGAGCGAGATGGTGTTCGCCAGCAAGCTGATCGCGAGCGGGGACTGCACGTCGAGCGGGATGTGCATGAAGCCCGGCTGCAGGGCTTCCACTGGCCCGAGGATGCGGCGCGCGACGATGATGTTTGCGACCAGGATGTCCCATAGCACGATGCCGACGAATCGCAGCAGGATGCCGGGATGGCGGATGCGCACCTGTTCGGGCCAGAAGGGGGCGGTCAGCCGGGGGATGAGCACGGCCAAGAGGCTGCCGAGGACCAGGTGACCGGCGGAGAGGCTGTTGTTGAGCAGCATCCAGATCAGCAGCAGGGAAAGGCTGAGGATCGGATGGGGTAAGGCTCTGCGGAACAGGCTCATGGTTCGTTCCCGATGGCGACGGTGGAGAGCACGGCATCCACGTAGCCGCGCGTGTCGTGCAGTTGCAGGGCGGTCGCCTCCAGCCAGGCCGTGAGCGGCTGGGCGAGGACCACCATCAGCGGTGCGGCCAGCAGCAGACCAAGGATCGCAGGCAGGGCGGCCTTCTGCGGCGGCAGGCCGGTGGACGGAGCCTCGGCGTGCGTCTGGTAGAACAGGGTGCTGCCGCTCTTCGCCAGCGCGACGATGATGACGAAGCTCGAGACCAGGATCACCGCGTAGTGGATGGCCATGTGCGGGTCCTCCAGCGCCGCGTGCAGGATCAGGAGCTTGCCGAAGAAACCTGACAGCGGCGGCATGCCCGCCAGAGCAATGGCGAGCATGAGAAACAGCGCGCCGAGCAGCACGCCACCGGGCATGGCGGCGCCGGGTTCCAGCCGGTCTCCGTCCTTGCCCCGTGCGCGGATGATCAGGTCGGCCAGCAGGAAGAAGGCAGCGGCCAGCAGGGTGGAGTGGATCAGGTAGTAGAGCGAGCCGGCCGAGGCCTTTGGGGTGGCGAGGCCGAAACCGATCAGCAGGGTGCCGACCGAGGCGAGCACCAGGTAGGCGATCTGCACGCGCAGCTGCGCCGCGGCCATCACGCCGAGGGCGGCGAGGCCCAGGGTGATCCATCCCGCAACCTGCAGCCACGGGGTGATAAGCCCCGCGAGCGCGCCCGCCTCATCGCCGAACAGCGTTCCGTGCATGCGCACAATGGCGTAGATGCCGACCTTGGTCATGATGGCAAACAGGGCGGCGATAGGCGCACTGGTTTGTGCGTAGGCGGCAGGCAGCCACAGGTAGAGCGGAAAGGCGGCGGCCTTGATACCGAACACCACCAGTAGGAGCAGTCCGGCGCCTGCGATCAGGCCGTGGTTCTCTGCCGGCGCGGCGGCCACGCGGTTGGCCATGTCGGCGAGGTTCAGGCTGCCGAGCACGCCGTACAGCGCCCCCACGGCGAACAGGAACAGGGTGGAGCCGACGAGGTTGATCACCACGTAATGCAGGCCGGCCTTGGTGCGCAGGCGTCCGCCGCCGTGCAACAGCAGGCCGTAGGAGGCGAGCAGCAGCACCTCGAAGAACACGAACAGGTTGAATACGTCGCCGGTCAGGAAGGCGCCGTTGAGGCCGAACAGCTGCAGCTGGAACAGCACGTGGAAGTGCGGGCCGCGTGTATCCACATCCGTGGCGATGGCATACACCAGGCTGGCGAGTGCCAGCAGCATGGTCAGCCCCACCATCAGGGCGGACAGGCGGTCGAGCACCAACACGATGCCGAATGGCGGCACCCAGTTGCCCAGGGCGTAGACGCGGTGGACACCGTCCGTGGCCACGCCGATCAGGGCTAGCGCCAGCCCGGTCACGCCCAGCACGGCAACGAGGTTGATGATGCGCTGCAGGCGCAGGCCCCCCGCGGCCGCGAACAGCAGAACGAAGCCCGCGATCAGCGGCAGCAGGACGGGCCAGACGACGAGCGTGCTCATGCGCGCCCCTCCTGCTCTACTGGCCGTTTATGACCGGGGGCGTCAATGTGCAGGCCGTCGACATGATCGTTGCCCATCTCGCTTTTTGCGCGCAGGGCGAGCACGATCACGAACGCGGTCATGCCGAAGGCGATCACAATGGCGGTCAGCACCAGCGCCTGCGGCAGGGGATCGGTGTAGCCGGGGGCGGCGGGGGAAAGGATGGGCGGCAGGTCGATGGCCAGGCGCCCCATGACGAACAGGAACAGGTTCACCGCGTAGGAGAGCAGGGTCAGGCCGAGCACGACCGGGAAGGTGCGCCCGCGCAGGGAAAGGTAGACGCCGCCCGCGGTGAGCACGCCGATGGCGAGGGCGATCAGCAGTTCCATCAGTGTTTCTCCTGCATGGGCACAGTCTTCTCGCCCTGGCCAAGGCGGCCGAGCTGGACCAGGATCAGCACGGTCGCGCCGACCACCACGAGGAACACGCCGAAGTCGAAGGCCATGGCGCTCGCAAGCTCGAACTCGCCAACCACCGGCCAGTGCAGGTGGGTGAAGGTGGAGGTCAGGAAGGGGTAGCCGAGCCCCATGGCGACAAGGCCGGTGCCCGTGGCGAGGGCGAGGCCCGCGCCGACCACGCGGTGCATGTCCGTGCGCAGGCGGCTCGCGGTCCAGTCGATGCCGTTGGCGAGGTACTGGACGATCAGTGCCACGGCGGTAATGAGGCCGGCGATGAAGCCACCCCCCGGCAGGTTGTGGCCACGCAGCAGGATGAACACGGCGACCAGCAGGGTCAGTGGCAGTAGCAGGCGGGTGAAGGTAGCCATGATCGGTGGATGGGCATCGGCGCTCCAGCGGCGGCCTTCGGCATCGGCGGCCGGCATGGGCAGCTTCAGCCCGTGCAGCAGGGCGACGATGCCGAGCCCCGCGAGCGCCAGCACGGTGATCTCGCCGAGGGTGTCGAAGCCACGGAAGTCGACCAGGATCACGTTGACCACGTTGGTGCCGCCCCCACCGGGCAGGGCCTGGTCGAGATAGTAGCCGGCGATGGTGTCGAGCGGACGGGTGAGCACGGCGAGGGTGAGCAGGGTGGCGCCCAGGCCCGCGCCCAGCGCGAGCAGTGCGTCACGCCCGATGCGCAGACGGCTGGACTCGGCCGGCGTCTGCTGCGGCAGGAAGAACAAGGCCAGCAGTAGGAGCACGACCGTGACGACCTCGACGGACAGCTGGGTCAGAGCCAGGTCGGGTGCGGAGAACTTCACGAAGGCGAGCGCCACGATCAGGCCGACCACGCCCATGGTGATCAGGGCGACCAGGCGATGGCGGTGCCAGACCACGGTGGCGAGGGTGGCGAGCACAAGGGCGATGGCGGCGGTCATGGTGACCGCATCGACGGGCATCATGCCCACCGTCCCGAACAGCGGCGTAGCCTGCCCGGCAAAGCCCGCCACGGCCACGGCGAGCGATGCGAATACCAGCCAGGCGACGGCGCCTTGCAGACTGGCGCGGTCGAAGGCATGGGTGACGACGTGGGCAAGGCCGTGCAGGCCGCCCATCACGCTGGTGTACGGCACGCGCGCATCGAGGCGGCCGATGGTGCGCTCGTGCCAGTCGAACAGCGGCTGACGGAAGACATAGATCAGCACGCCAAGGGCGAGGGCGGCGAGCGACATCATCAGTGGCTGGTTGAAGCCGTGCCAGATGGCCAGGCTGTACTCGGGCACCTTGCCCTGCAGGGTGCCATCCACCGCCACCGCGAGCAGCGGGGCCACGGTCAGGCCAGGCAGGATGCCGACCGCGAGGCAGAGCACCACCAAGATGTCGACCGGCACCTTCATGAAGCGCGGCGGCTCGTGCGGGGTCTTCGGCAAGTCCACAGGCTCACCGTTGAAGAACACATCATGGATAAAGCGCAGGGAGTAAGCCACCGACAGCATCCCGCCGAGGGTGACCAGTGCGGGGATCAGCCAGGCCAGGGGCAGCTGGCTGCCCACCTTCACCGCCTCGGCGAAGAACATCTCCTTGCTCAAGAAGCCGTTGAGCAGGGGCACGCCGGCCATCGCCGCTGCCGCGATCATCGCCAGCACCGCGGTATGCGGCATGTAGCGCAAAAGGCCGTTGAGGCGGCGCATGTCGCGGGTGCCGGCCTCGTGGTCGATGATGCCGGCGACCATGAACAGCGAGGCCTTGAAGGTGGCGTGGTTGATGATGTGGAACACCCCGGCCACCGCCGCAAGCGGGGTGCCAAAACCGAACAGCAGGGTGATCAGACCAAGGTGGGAGATGGTCGAATAGGCCAGCAGCCCCTTCAGGTCATGCTTGAACAGCGCGGTGTAAGCGCCGAGCAGCAGGGTGGCGAGGCCCGCGCCGCCGACGATCAGGTTCCACTCCAGCGTGCCGGAAAGGGCCGGGAACAGGCGTGCGAGCAGGAATACCCCTGCCTTCACCATGGTGGCGGAGTGCAGGTAGGCCGAGACCGGGGTGGGCGCGGCCATCGCGTGCGGCAGCCAGAAGTGGAATGGGAACTGGGCGGACTTGGTGAACACCCCGAGCAGGATCAGCACCAGGATAGGGAGGTAGAGCGGATGGGCGCGGATCACATCGCCCGCCGCAAGCACCTCGCTCAGGTTGTAGCTGCCGACGACGTGGCCGAGCATCAGTACGCCGGCGAGCAGGGCCAGCCCGCCGCCCCCGGTGACCGCGAGGGCCATGCGCGCGCCTTCACGAGCGTCCTTGCGGTGCTGCCAGTAGCTGATCAAGAGGAAGGAGCTGAGCGAGGTCAGCTCCCAGAACACCATCATCTGGATCAGGTTTTCAGACAGCACCACGCCCAGCATGGAGCCCATGAACAGCAGCATGGAGGCGAAGAAGCGCCCCATCGAATCGCGCGCCGAGAGGTAGTAGCGCGCGTAGATCACGATCAGGAGGCCAATGCCGAGGATCAGCAGGGCGAACAGCAGGGTGAGGCCGTCCAGGCGGAAGGCAAAGGACAGGCCCACGGCGGGGATCCAGTCCCACGATTGGACCACCATCTCGCCGCCGAAGGGAGCGCCGGCTGCGGGCAGCAGGGCCAGCAGGGCGGCCACTGTGACCGTGCCCGCAGTCCAGGCCGAAGCTTGAC
>JBMFOY010000003.1:0-31959 GCA_049969375.1 Halothiobacillaceae bacterium
TCCCCAGGGAATCCCCCGCCCCAGCCATCCGTACTCCATCCCCCGTCTGTCCAAACCGAATCAGCGAACGATCGCAAACTCTCCATCGAGAAACTTCGAGCAGAACTGGACAAGCTCGTGCAAGACATCAATATCGAGCTTGGCCGACCTAAGTCATAGCCCTCCGCATGGATCACTCGCGCACCATGGAAACTATGCGAACCCTGCTCACGCGACAGGGCATTACTGTATGGGTAGTCGCGCTGTTTACCTTCCTCTGGCTGGCCCATCTTCCCCTGACCATCGAAACCCAGGCCAGCGTCGCCGCATTTCTAGTCGCTATCCTCTGGTTGATCATGCGGAGCATGGATCGACTGGAGGTGCACGAAGCACGGCAGATCAAATTCCTGCGCCTTTTGGCCATTTTCATCGCAGGCTTTGTGAGCCTGCGCTACTTCTCCTGGCGCATCAATAATACCGTCAGCTATCACGACCCTTTCAGCCTGATCGGCGCCTTCTTGCTGCTTGGGGCTGAGATCTACGGCCTGACCATTTACCTTGTGGGGGCCTTTGTCAATGCCTGGCCCATTCACCGCACCCCGCCGAGATTGCCGGATGACCCCAACCTGCTGCCTACGGTCGATATCCTCGTTCCCACGTATAACGAAGATCCGGAACTTCTTGAGCTCACCTTGCTTGCCGCCACCCAGATCGATTACCCCAAAACGCGCTTCAAGGTCTATCTGTGTGATGATGGCGGCACAGTGCAACGCCGCAACCGGCCCGATGTCTCGGCCCAAGCCTGGGAGCGTTACCACACCCTAAATGCCCTGTGCGAACGTGTGGGCGCTATCTATGTGACGCGCGAGAAAAATCTGCACGCCAAAGCGGGCAATATCAACTCCGCCCTGCAAGACCATTGCCGGGGCGATCTGGTGCTGATTCTGGATGCCGACCACATCCCCACCCAAGACATCCTTAAAAACACGGTCGGCTTTTTTTTGCGTGACCCCAAACTCTTCCTGGTACAAACGCCCCACTACTTCATTAACCCCGACCCGCTGGAGCGCAATCTGCGCACCTATGAACAGATGCCCAGCGAAAACGAGATGTTCTACACCGTGATCCAGCACGGCCTGGACTTCTGGAATGCCTCGTTCTTCTGTGGCTCGGCAGCCCTGTTGCGCCGCGCCTACCTCGATAAGATCGGCGGGATTGCCGGTGACACCATCACCGAGGACGCCGAAACGGCCATGACCCTGCACGGGCTGGGTCACAACAGCGTCTACTATGGCAAGCCCATGATTGCGGGGCTGCAACCGGAGACCTTTAGCGGGTTTATCGTGCAACGCTCGCGCTGGGCCCAGGGGATGGTGCAAATCTTCATCCTCAAAAATCCCTGGGCGCAACCGGCCATGACCTTGACCCAGCGGATCGCCTATACCTCCTCGGTGTTCTTCTGGTTCTTCCCCTTTGCGCGCATGGTATTTTTTATTGCCCCCTCGTTCTACCTCTTGTTCTCGCTCAAGATCGTCGATGCCTTCCTGCCCTGGGATCTGGTGGTCTATGCCCTGCCCCATGTTCTGGGCGCCATGATGCTTAGCAATATCCTCTATGGCCGCACTCGCTGGCCACTGATCTCCGAGCTGTATGAGACCATCCAGTCGGTGCATGCCCTGCCAGCCATCATCAACGTGTTGCGCGCCCCACGCTCGCCGTCCTTTGCCGTAACCCCGAAGGGTGAACGTCTGGAAGAGAACTTTATCTCCCAGCTCGCCCTGCCCTTTTATTTAATGTTACTCCTAGACATTATCTGCCTCATCGCTGGAGTCATTCGTCTTCATGTCGTGCCCGAGGATATCGGCGTCATAACCCTAACCATGGCTCTCACTATTCTAAATATGGTCTTCTCCCTTGCCGCCATCGGGGTGATGCTTGAGAAATCGCAAAAACGCGGGGCTTACCGCATTCCGGTGGAAATCGCCCAGCTACCTGCGTGGATCCAGCATGACCAGGAGCGCTTTCCCGTCATACTGGATGACTTGAGCCATGCAGGTGCAGGGATTCTTTCCTCACATGCCCTGCCGCGTCGTGAAAAGGTCACCCTGGAAGTAGCCATCCCTGCGTGGGGGGGGCGCGTCGTGCACATCCCCGCGCGCCTAGTACGTCGTCGTTATGCTTTTAATGGCCGCTGGGACATGGGACTGCTCTTCGAGCCCGAAACCATGGAACAGAAACGCGCCATCATCGCCCTCGTCTATGGCGATAGCGATCTGCATCAGGCCAACCAGCGCCAACGCCAACGCCGCATCACCCTAACGGAAGGGCTCATATTCCTAGTTAAAACAGCCACTTACCATGCCTTGGAAAACTTCACTTTCCTCACCCACCTGTTCTGGACACGCCTGATCCAACGCGTCTCTCGACTCGTTCCACTTTCAGGTTCTCAAAATCCAAGCTCATGACCATGAATATGTTCCGTCGCGCCTTTTGGCTGACCATCACACTCGGTGCCTTACCCCTTTCCGGGGCGTATGCGCAATCACTTCCCCCCTTGCGCGTCGAACAGGTGGATTCGGAGTACCGCATCCCGCTCGGCTGGCTCAATAGCCAAAGCCGCGCGCCCATCGAGCTGCGTGGCGCGGAGTCCCGAAAGACGCTCAAACTGCCCATCTCGCCACGCCTGGCCATAGAAGAGGCCAAGCTTGAGATGCTCTATACCAACTCGATCTCCCTCATCCCGCGCTCGCAGCTGGCCTTGACCCTCAACGACCGGGTCATCGCCCAGCTTCCCATCAAGGCCGAACAGCCCGACCACGCAGCACGCATCGCCCTGCCCGTCGACGCCCTCGCCCCAGGCTACCGCGACCTCGGCTTCCGCGCTGCCCAGCACTACACCAATGAATGCGAAGACCCCTCCGCACCGGAGCTCTACTCGCAGATCGATGCCGAGCAATCCTTGCTGCGCATCAAGGCCGTGCGCAAGGCCATGACACCTTCCCTGGCACGGCTTGGTGATATCTTCGACCGCCGTCTATGGCTAGATCGCTATAGCCTGCAGCTTGTGCTCCCCCCAAAGGCGATCGAGCACGAGGAAGTACGCCAAGCTGCTGCACAGATCAGTCAGGGCATGGCACAGGTCCTCGACTATCTGCCTTTTTCCATCGACCTGACCGAGCTGACACTCAACCCCAGCCCAGCCTCCACGGCGCGCCGCTTTCCGGGGGTAAAACTGCCGGAAGGGGCCTGGGATGCCGTCCTGCTCGGCACGCGCGACCAACTCACACCCTACCTAAGCCCAGAGCGCCTTGCGCGCATCAAGGAGGGCTATCTTGGCATCTTCCCGAGCGATGAAGACCCCACGCGCTATATCCTCCTTGTGAGCGGCACGACCCCCGCCGAGGTCCTCGCCGCCGCCACCCTGCTCAACCTCCCCGATCTTGCCCTGCCGGATCGTGAAGAAGTATTGCTCTCCGAACTGCGTGTGGATCAGGGGTTTCAGCGCATGCAACCGGAGCAGATCGAAAAAGGCTGGATCAGCTTTGCTCAACTGGGCTTCCAAACCACCAGCATGAAAGGCATGTACCCGCCGCCCGCACGGCTGGAATTTTGGGCCTTCCGCGAGATGTTCGACCCGACCACGCCGTTCATCGAACTTCAGCTCAACTTTGCCTACGGCGCGGGGTTTGACAAAAAATCCGCCCTCAACGTACTGCTCAATGGCCAGTTCATCCAGGCCTTGCCCATGCAAGAGGAAGCGGGCGAGCAAGTCTTTCGTGCCAAGGTGCGTGTGCCCACGGTGAGCCTGCGCCCCGGCATGAATGAACTGACCTTCGAGCCCAGCATGATTGGCCAAGACGTAGGTGGGGCATGTGAGCCCATTTTCACCGAAAACCTGCGTGTCACCATTTTCGAGGACTCGCGCATCGAGCTCCCCCCGCTTTCCGACTACATGCGCCTGCCCGACCTTGGCCTGTTTGGCAAGACCATCCTGCCTTACACTCGTCTGGCCGATGGGTCCGGTGTAGGCGTCCTGCTAGGCGACACCTCCCCCACCACGCTGAGCAGCGCTCTCACCCTCATCGCTAAGATGCGACAGATTCACAAGGCCCCGCTGATCGCCATCCGCATGCTTACGCCCCAGGATTCCACTCAAGGCTTGAGCGGGTTGATCGTGGTGGGGACGGCAGATACCTTGCCGGACGATGTGCGCGCCGACATGACCGCCTTCCTACCTCGCCAGCGCTGGCAAACCCTGCAGATAGGCAACTACACCAAAAACGATCCTGTTGAGGCCATCAAGCGCTGGAGCGCAACGCTGCTGCCCCCCATCACCCAACTCACCACAACGAGCACCCCGGCCCTCGCCGAAGTGAGCTTGAGCGAAGGGCTTGGGGAGAGTGCAGCCCTGGTGCAGTTTCTTGGCAAAGGCGACCTCCCCATCACCGTGCTCACGGCCGTCGACCTTACACACCTCAACCAAGGGGTCAAGCGCCTGATCGAACATAGCACCTGGAGCCAGCTTGGCGGCTCGGCGATGCTCTGGAGCATGGATGGCGAGGCCATCGGCAAGGCCGAGCCTATAACCCATGGCTTTATTGGCGATGCGCCCCCCATCAATCCGCTGAGCTATACGCTCTCTGACCGTCCTTGGTGGGCCGTCCTTTTAGCCCTCGCCCTCATTGTGCTGACGACCCTCATCACGTGGTGGCTGCTGCGTCAACGCGCTCGGCGATTGGGACTGGATGAGTAAGAGGCGCCGATGATGCGTTGGCTAGGTTTGCTTGCGGGCCTATTTGTCGCACTGACCATCCAGGCTGCACCCGCTCTGCCAAGCGCGGACTGGGAACGCTACAAGACGGCCTTTATCAGTTCGGAAGGGCGGGTGATCGATACCGGCAACCAGGGCATCAGCCATTCTGAAGGTCAAGGCTACGGCCTGCTGCTGGCCCTTGCCATGAACGATCGCGCCACCTTCGAGCGGATCTGGCAATGGACCCAGCAGAATCTGCGCCGCGAAGACGGGCTGATTGGCTGGCAGTGGCGTCCCAATGAAAACCCACCGGTCAAGGACTGGAACAATGCCACCGATGGCGACCTGCTGGTGGCCTGGGCCCTGGCCGAGGCGGGCGAAGCCTGGAAACAACCCGACTGGGTCCAGGCCGCGCGCACCATGGCCGAACGCCTGCGCAACACGGTGATTCGTCCAACCTCACTCGGACCCATGCTCCTGCCCGCCCAGCAGGGCTTTGAGAGGGGCGATCACATGCTGCTCAACCCAGCCTACTGGGTCTACCCTGCCTTCAAGACACTGGGGCGCATCGACCCCAACCCGGTATGGCAAGACCTCATCGCCAGCGGCCAGCGGCTGCTTGAGCTGAGCCGTTTCGGGCCCGCAGGCGTTCCGCCGGATTGGGTGCGTCTTTACAAGGATGGCCATCTGGGCCTGGCTGACCAACCTCTGCAGCGGCGCTTTGGTTTTGATGCCATTCGTGTACCGCTGTATCTCTGCTGGATTGGGCAGCGCGACCCCTTGGTGCTCGACGCCTTCCAGCGCATCTGGCCGAGCGACGGCGCCCCCGCCTGGTTCGACCTGGCGAACGGCGATCGAGCCGCCTACCCCCTGCCCCTTGCCCAGCGTGCCATGCGCCAGCTCGTGCTTGGCTGCGCGGGCAAACAACCCCGTCCAATGCTGGAACTCCAGACAGAGGACTATTACGGGGCCACGCTCACTATCCTAGCCCGCCTTGCCCTCTCTTCATCCAGGATGCCGTGATGAAACGCAAGTTCGTTCTTCCTCTACTCGTCATCGGTGCCCCGCCCGCATGGGCAGAAGTGCAGATCACTCCACTCCCTGCACCTACCGAGTCGGTGCGCGAGGTATTCTCCTCCCCCCAGATTGAATCGCGCCCATCCCTGATCGAGAACGTGCGCCCGGCCAAAGAGGGCAACATTCAGCCCGCCCCAGCTCCGACCGCTGCCCCCCTTGCTGCACCCTCCATGGCGGAACCTTTGCCTACCTCTTCCCAAACGACGGCAAAACGCAGCATTAAACGTGCCGCTACACCGGCCTCAACACCCAACGCCAAGGCCAACAAACCCGTCACTGCCGCTGCCCAACCCACACCCCCTGCCCCCCAACAAGATCCTGTGGCGGCCTACAACAAGCTCGTCCAACCCGGTATTCAGGCCTTTGATGCACAACGCTTTGAGGAGGCCTATCGCATCCTCAAGGAGGCCCGCCCGCAGATCGAGGCGATGAGCGATGTGGGGCTTCTCGCCCTCCTTGGCCTTGCGGCCATGAAGGTTGGAGATGAGCACACGGCGCTGGAAGCCTTACGCCAGGCTGCTGAACTGACCGAGGACGACCAGTTCTATCAACCTTACATCGATGGTCTGCTGCAATTTAAGCGCTATGACGAGGCGCAAGCCGTGCTTGGAAAGATGAGTGCATCGCCTGAGCGGGACGAACGCCAACTGCGCCTGACCATGGCGCGCGCCAATCAGGCCTTCGAGCTGGGCGACTATGCCGGCGCCGAGCGCATGCTGCTTGAGCAACGCGCCAAGCTGGATGCGGGCGGATTGGAATTGCTCGGCTGGATTCAATACAAACTGGGCAAGCTTGATGCCGCAGCGGAACAGTTCGAGGCCGCCTACCGCAAGACCCCCACCAAAGGCTCGGCACAAGGCCTGGTGTTTAGCCTGCATCGGCTCAAACGCTATGATCGCTTGCCCCCCATCCTGGACAGCATCAAAGGCCCGTTGGATGAGCTGATTGGCCCGGTCACCCGCGAGGCCTTGGCGCAAGGACAGACCCGCTTTACGGTTGATGCCGAGGCGCGCCTGATGCCCGCTACAAGCGCGGCAGGCGCCTCCGGGGGCGGCTGGCATGTGCGTCTTGAACCCAACATGCGCCATAAACGGGGCACCCCTGGTGAAGGACGCCTGACCCAATCGGGCGTCGTCGCCACCGTGCAGGGTGAAGGTGAGAGTGATAGCTATACCCTGCAACTTGGCCAACAACGTGCCGACAACGGCGAGGACCAGGCCGTGGGCCAATATGGTTATGCCCTGTGGCGGCACCGCTTCGGCGAGGGCTTCGAGAGCCGCCTGGGAATCGGTCGAAGCCTGAGCGGAGGCGCGGTCAGCGCCGCCACCTTGGGCGAAGCTGGACTTGGGTATTACACCGCAGACTGGGGGCTTGGGGCGCGCCTGTTCCGGCGCGGCAATGAAGAATCCCTGCTGGCCCTAAGCGGCATGCGTGACACCAACACAGGCTTAAGCTGGGGGCGCGTGCTGGAGACCGGGGTGATGGTGGATGGCTATCGCCGCGTAGGCGAGTGGAACACACTCTTCTCCCTCACCCGCTCACACTTGACAGGCGAAGACGTAGCCAGCAATGAAAAAATGGACCTTTATGCCCGCGCCCTTCATCCTGTGAAGGCCGTACCCGGTCTTGCGCTGGGCCCGGAACTGTACACCAGCCGCTTCGACAAGAACCTAAGCGCCTTTGAACCCGGCCATGGGGGCTATTTCAGCCCAGAACGTTTCTTCAAGATCGGCGTTCTAGCCAACTACCAGACGCAGTGGGATGCGCTGCAACTGAATGTCCTGGCCGGCCTGGGCTGGGGCTGGAGCCGTCAGGCCGCGGCCGATGGGAACCCACTCACCGGCAGCGAACCGGGCAAATATGCCGCTTCAAGCAGCAACGGTGTGGCGTATCACGGACGCATTGATGGCGAATGGCCTCTTGACACCAAGTGGCGACTTGGCTTCAGCTTGGGCGGGCAAAAAAGCCCGGACTATACCGACTGGCGCGCCAAAATGTACGTGCAACGTCATCTGGCCCCCTAACCCCAAGGACACCCTTTCATGACGACCGGCAAACGAGGCCTCCCACCCTTGATACTGACCATGCTCATGGCAGGCTGCGCCCATGAACCAACCCAGCAAGTTATGCAACCACAGGCACCTGCCCCGGTCATGGCGACCGCCCACCCCGCCACCGTGCCCCCTATCCCCGTGGCTCCGACATCGCATGCCATCCCAGACCAAACCACTGCGGTGAGCGACGCACCCAATATGCAAGGCTTGCCCATTCGCCCCGGCGAGTGCTGGGTGCAAGCTGCCATCCAGCCGCGCCCACAGCGCAAGCCGTTGGAGATCGTGGTCCGAGATGCCGTCAATGACATCAAGGTCACCCCGGAGAGGCTAGAACGCACCACCGAGACTGTGGAGGTACGCGAAGGCGGCATCACCTACCGCATCGAACCTGCGGTCTATAAGCCTGTGACTGAAAAGGTCCTGGTCCGCCCCGAGATCCGCCGCTCGGTGGTCGTGCCGGCCGTCTTCGAGGAGCGTACCGTGGAGGTCGAGGTGGAGGCGGCGCATACCGTCTTGGAACGCTGCAAGCTTGCGACTGCGCGTTCGCACGCAGACAGCCCGGTGCAGCCGATGTGCGCGCGCGAGGTCCCGGCGCGCATCGAGAAGGTCAAACGCAAGGTGCTGATCACCCCGGAGACTACGCGCGAGGAGGTCATCCCCGCGGTGTATAAGACCATCACCCGCTGGGTATTGGAAAAACCCGCCCAAGCCATCCCGGTGGAAGTGCCAGCGCGCACCGCCAAGCTCAAAGTGCAGACCGTGGCCGAGCCCGAACGCATCGAAGAGGAGAACCTCCCGCCTAAAGTGCGTGAATTCTTGGCGACGCAGTATGAGGGTGAACCGAGGTTGGTCATCCGCCAGGCGGTGTGCGACGACGACCTCACCCCCACCCTGGCCGCCAGCCTGCAAAGCAAGCTCAAGGAAGCGGGCTTCGACCCTGGGGCCGCCGATGGCAAATGGGGTAAGCGCACCTTCCAGGCCCTCCTCGCCTACCAGCGCCAAAACGGCCTTGCGGTGGGCGCCTTAACCTACGAGACCCTGCAAAGCCTCGGCCTAAGCACCCCCAAATGAGACAGGATCTAACACCGCACCGCCTTCACGCACCAGTCGGCCCTAAGGCAGGGGGTGCTCATGGATGAGCTCAATCCGCTCACCTGGCCTATTCCGATTTGGATAGGCATTGTCCTAACCCTACTGGTCGTGCTGGGCGGGGTGGTCTATCGCCTGCGCCGGTTTCGCCATGACCTGCACAGCCTATTGCAGGACGACTCCAGTGCCTCCCCCAGGCCATTGAAGGAAAGCTTGACTCACCTGGAGGCGATTGTCCGCACCCATCGCACCCTGATTGACCAGACCCACCGCACGCGCGATGAGCTACGCTCAAGCACCCAAGCCAAAGAGCAACTGCGCCGCCAACAATGGGCCGCGCAACAACTCTTTGCCCGCCTCGATGAGGGTGTCATCATGGCTGACCATGGCGGACAGGTATTTGAGGTCAACCCTGCCCTCGAACACATGCTGCAACGGCCGGCCCATCTTCTGCGCGAGCGCAAGCTGCACGAGGTGCTGGTCGCCGAAGATGAGGCCCTGCTAGCCCAACTCTGCGCAAACATCGTGCGCATTGGGCATTGGGAGGGCCGCATCGTCCTGCACCGCGGCGACCGCACAAGCTTCCCGGCTTTTCTACGCCTGCTCAGCCTGCTGGATGAGCACGGCAAGCCACGCTACCTGCTTGCCGTGCTGCAAGACCTCACCCCAACCGAGCAGACCCAAGCCCAACTCCACCAGCTGACCCATCACGACCCCCTCACCGGCCTGCAAAACCGCGCCAGCTTCCTCGATGAAGTAGACGCCATGCTGCGTACCGGACAACCCCAATCATGGGTCTTCGCCATTCTCGGCATCGACCGCTTTGCGATGGTCAGCGACACCTTGGGTCCCACACTCGCCGGGCGCATCCTCCATCTGCTCGGCCAACGGCTCCAGCAGGCCATGGGCCCGCACGAGCGACTGGCCTTTCTGGGTGGCAACGAGTTTGCCTGGTTTGCGCCTCTGGCGGCGGATAACGAACGCAGCGAAATCCTCATCAAGCGCCCACAGAGGCTGCTGGACCTCCTACGCCAACCGGTGGAGCTCAAGGAGCCATACTACACACTCAAGCTGACGGCAAGCCTCGGTATGGCGACCCACCCCAGCGACGGTCGATGCGCAGATGATCTACTCCAAGCCGCGCACCTGGCCCTGCTGTATGCCCAACATGAGGGGGGTGATCGCGCGGCGTTGCATAACGAAGCGATGCGTCAACAGGCCCTGCGCCGCTTCCAGATCGAACAAGGCCTGCGCTCGGCCTTAGAGAAGCGCGAGATCGAATGCTATCTACACCCCCTCGTCTATGCCCAAACGGGGCAACTGGCTGGATTTGAGGCCCTGATGCGCTGGCGCCACAGCGATGGCCGGTTCACTTCACCCGCCGAGTTCATCCCGGTTGCAGAGGAAACGGGCATCATCATCCCCCTCACCCAATGGGTCCTCGATCAGGCCTGCCAGCACCTGTACAGCTGGCGCCAACGCTCGGGACGGCCACTGTTCATTTCCCTGAATGTAAGCCCCCGCCAACTGCTCGACCCCAAGCTGGCAGAGAGCCTGATCAAAACGCTACGCAAATACCGCCTCGACCCGACCGCGGTCACGCTCGAGATCACCGAATCCGGCCTGGTTGGCAGCATTGACCTCGTGCGCGAGCGCATCCTCCAACTCGCCATGCACGGCTTTTTGATCGCCATTGATGATTTCGGAACCGGACACTCGACCTTGAGCTTGCTCAACGAGCTACCCATCGACAAGCTCAAGATCGACCAAAGCTTCATCCGCGACCGCATCCCGCACGATACAGAGGCGGTCAAAATCGTCGAGGCCATGCTGGCCTTGGCCAAGGGACTGGAGCTTTCGGTCGTGATCGAAGGCGTGGAGACCGCCGAACAAGCTGATTTCCTCCGCCAACGCCTGCCCACCGCCTTGCTGCAAGGCTTCCTGTTCGCCCCTCCGCAAGCCCTATACGCTTGGGATGGCGTGCTTCTGGATGGTCAGCTGCCAGACTTTGACTGGAACAAAGAAAAGAGGGGGACATAGCCCCCCCGAAAGAGCAGATTGCGCATGATGGGCCCCGCGTTCCTGCGAGGTGACATCTCGCCCGCCCTTGCGACGGACTCAGCGAATTAGTGCCACGCCATTAAAAAAAGTTCCTCGACCACCTTCAGTATTGTAGGAGATAGGAGGCCCGCCCCCGGGCCGATCGGTCGGATCGCGCCGGAGCGCCACTCCCACGGGGCTTTCCCCTCAATGCGCCTCGCCCCAGTTCCTGCCCCAGCCGACCTCCACCACCAGCGGCACGGCCAGTTCGGCGGCTTGGGCCATACGCATCTTCACCTCTTGGGCCAGCGCCTCGACCTGCCGCGCCTCGACCTCGAACACCAGTTCGTCGTGCACCTGCATGATCATGCGTGCGGGGAAGCCACTCTCACCCAACCAAGCATCGATGTCGATCATCGCCCGCTTGATGATGTCCGCCGCGGTGCCCTGCATCGGCGCGTTGATGGCCACCCGCTCCGCCTGCTGGCGGCGGCGGGCGTCGCGCGAGCGGATCTCCGGTAATAACAGGCGGCGGCCGAACAGGGTCTCGGCATAGCCCCTCTCGCGTGCCCGCTCGCGCGCATCATCCATGTAGCGACGCACCCCGGGGTAACGGGCGAAGTAGAGGTCGACGTAGGCCTGCGCCTCGGCGCGCGGGATGGACAGCTGGCGTGCAAGGCCGAAGGCGGACATGCCGTAGATCAGGCCGAAGTTGATCGCCTTGGCGGCGCGGCGCTGCGCATCGCTGACCTGCTCGAGCGGAACGCCGAACACTTCGGCGGCCGTGGCGCGGTGGATGTCCTGGCCCTCGGCAAAGGCCTTGAGCAGGCCCGCATCGCCCGAGAGATGGGCCATGATCCTCAGCTCGATCTGCGAGTAATCGGCGGAGAGGATGAGCATGCCTTCGGGCGCGATGAAGGCCTGGCGGATGCGCTGTCCCTCCTCACTGCGCACCGGGATGTTTTGCAAATTAGGCTCGGTGGAAGACAACCTGCCGGTGGAGGCGACCGCCTGCTGGTACATGGTGTGCACCCGGCCGGTGCGCGGGTCGATGGCCTGCGGCAGCTTGTCGGCATAGGTGCTCTTGAGCTTGGCGAGCATGCGGTGCTCAAGGATCACGCGCGGCAGGACGTGCTGCTCGGCCAGCTGTTCCAACACCTCCTCGTTGGTGGAGGGCTGACCGGTGGGCGTGCGGTTGACCACCGGCAGGCCGAGACGGTCGAACAGGATCTCCTGCAACTGCTTGGGCGAGGCGAGGTTGAAGGGGCCACCTGCGATCTCATGCGCCTGGCGTTCCAGGGCGTGCATGCGGGTGGCCAGTTCGTGGCTGACCCGATGCAGCAAGGCGGCGTCGATCCGCACTCCGTTGCGCTCGATGCGCATCAGCACTGGCAGCAGCGGGATTTCAATCTCACTGTAAACACGCTTCAACCCCGGTTCAGCCGCCAGGCGCGGCCACAACACCTGGTGCAGCCTAAGGGCGATGTCGGCATCCTCGGCGGCGTAGCGGGTGGCGGTCTCGACATCGACCGCCGCGAAGGGGATCTGCTTCGCCCCCTTACCGGCCACCTGCTCATAGGTGAGGGTCTCATAGGCGAGATGGCGGCGCGCCAGCGCATCGAGATCGTGCCGCAGCTGCCCGGCATCCAGCACGTAGGACTCGAGCAGGGTGTCGTGCGCGATGCCTGCAAGCCGGAGGCCGTGGTTGGCCAGCACGTGGGCGTCGTATTTCAGGTTCTGGCCAACCTTGGCGTGCCGTTCGCTCTCCAGCCAAGGGCGCAGGCGCTCAAGCACGGCCCCGCGGTCGAGCTGGTCCGGCGCGCCGGGATAGCTATGGGCGAGCGGGATGTAGACCGCCTCGCCAGCCTGCACGGCAAAGGAGAGGCCGACGAGCTCAGCCTGCATGGGATCGAGACGGGTGGTCTCGGTGTCCAGGGCCACAAGCTCCGCGGCCTCCAAGCGCTGGATCCATGCGCTGAGGGCGGCATCGTCAAGAATCGTGCGATAAACCCCCTCCCCCCTGGTGGGGGGGGGCTGGGGAGCGGGGGATGCAGCCCCCGGAATCGCCGCAACGCCAAGCGCGGGCGCCTCCCCTCTCTCCCCTGCCCCGCTCCCCCTAGGGAAACTCTGAGAAAATCCATCCATGGATTTTTTCAGTTCGTCTTTTCGCGGCGCATGTCCGCGACGGCCTTGGCGAATCAACGACTGATGTCGTTGTTCGCGTTGGGGCATCCTGCCCCAAACGGGAAACGCTGAATGATTCAGCGTTTCCCCACCAGGGGAGAAGGGGGCCTCTAGGGCAAAGCGGGTCTGCCACTCCTTGAGATGGCGGGAGAGCTCATACCGCTCCGCCAGCTCCACCAGCCGCGGCAGATCGGGCGCCTGCGGCTTGAGCTGATCCAGCTGCACCGGCAGGGGCACGTCATCGCGTACAGTGACCAGTGTGCGCGACAGAGGCAGATGGTTCAACGCCGCGCGCAGGTTTTCCCCCGCCTTGCCCTTCATCGATGCAGCCGCCGCCATCACTCCCTCGAGCGAGCCGTATTCCTGCAGCCACTTCACCGCCGTCTTCGGCCCGCACCCCTTCACCCCGGGCACGTTGTCGCTGGTATCACCGACCAGCGCGAGGTAGTCGACGATCCGCTCCGGTGGCACACCGAACTTCGCCTCCACCCCGGCCGGGTCGAGGCGGGTGTTCTTCATCGTGTCGATCAGGGTGACCCCTGGCGCAGACAGCTGGGCCATGTCCTTGTCACCGGTCGAGATCAGCACCGGCAAGCCCTGCGCGCGCGCCTGGCGGGTCAGGGTGGCGATCACATCGTCCGCCTCCACCCCATCGACGATCAAGAGCGGCAGCCCCAAGGCACGGATGGCTTCATGCAAAGGCCCGATCTGCACCCGCAGCTCGTCCGGCATGGGCGGGCGGTGGGCTTTGTACTCCGGGTAGAGGTCGTCGCGGAAGGTCTTGCCCGGTGCATCGAATACCACACCGATCAGCCCGGGCTGTTCCTCCAGCACCAGCTTCTGGATCATCGACAGCACCCCGTGCAGGGCGCCGGTCGGCACCCCATCGCGCGTGGTCAACGGCGGCAGGGCGTGGAAGGCGCGGAACAGGTAGGACGAACCGTCGACGAGGACGAGGGGGCGCTTGGACATGCTTGATGGATCCTGACGAACTTCCGGCAACGCGGGGCTCCATGGTACCTTTTTCAGACTTTTTCCGAGCCGTTAATACGCGCATGAGCGACAGCGCCCAGCCCCCCCACCGCCCCGCGCGTCCGCCGAAGGACTCCGCTCACCTCGCCCGCGAGTCGTGGAAGGTGTTCCAGATCATGTCCGAGTTCGTCACCGGCTTCGAGACGCTCTCCAGCATCGAGCCCTCGGTCAGCATCTTTGGTTCGGCCCGCTTCTCCCCCGACAACCCGTACTACGAGCAGGCGGTCGAGATTGCCAAGAAGCTGGCCGATGCCGGTTTCGCCGTGATCAGCGGCGGTGGACCGGGCATCATGGAGGCGGCCAACAAGGGAGCGAAGAGCGGTGCCGCACCGAGCATCGGCCTGAATATCCAGCTGCCCCACGAACAGCGCAGCAACCCTTATCAGGACATCTCGTTGCACTTCCAGCACTTCTTCGCGCGCAAGGTGATGTTCGTGAAGTACGCCTCCGCCTACGTCGTCCTGCCGGGCGGCTTCGGCACCCTGGACGAGCTGGCAGAGATCCTCACCCTGGTGCAGACCGGCAAGAGCCGGCGCATCCCCATCATCCTGGTCGGCAGCACCTTCTGGGCCGGCCTGGTGGACTGGCTGCGTGACACCCTCATTCCGGCGGGCACGATCGACGCCTCCGACATGGGTCTGTTCCAGATCATTGATGAGCCACAGGCCGTGCTGGATGCCATCTTCGACTTCTACCAAAACCGCAGCGTCACGCCCTCGCCCGAAGAGCAGCGCATGCTGCTGGAGCTATGACCATGAACAAGATCCTCCTTCCTGCCGTCCTGCTGCTGGGCGCGGCCCTTCCCGCTACGGCTCAGGACGCCCCACCGCCGCCCGCCACGAGCGTTCAGACCGAGGCCGTGCCGGAGCCGGAAATCACCATCCGCCCCTCCGCGGACGGGATGATCGAGGAATACCGCATCAAGGGCCGCCTCTATATGGTCAAGATCAGCCCGAAGGACGCCCCCCCCTACTATCTGATCGACAACGACGGTGATGGCGAACTGGAAACCCGTCACAACGGCCCGATGGAATCCCGCCTGATCCCACAGTGGATCCTGTTCCGCTGGTAAGTTTCGCCCATGTCGGTCTACACCCGGGTCGATCGCCCCACGCTCGAAACCTTCCTCGATAACTTCGATGCCGGGCTGCTTGTCGAATACAGCGGCATCAGCGCGGGTATCGAGAACACCAACTATTTCGTCACGACGACGAACGGTCGCTTTGTCCTGACCCTATTCGAACAACTCTCGCGTGACGAACTCCCCTTCTTCCTCGAACTGATGGCCCATCTCGCCGAGCATGGTGTACCCACCGCCCACCCACTGGCCGACCGCCACGGCCGCTACCTGGGCGAGCTGTGCGGCAAGCCCGCCGCCCTGGTACAACGCCTGACCGGCGGGTCGGTCGAGCACCCCGACACGGCCCAGTGCGCGGCGATCGGCGCGGCCCTGGCCCGCCTGCACCTCGCTGGCCAGTCCTTCCCGCACGAGCGCGCCAACCCGCGCGGCCCGCACTGGTGGCGCGAGGCGGCCGCCCGCGTACACGACCGCCTAAGCCCAGACGCGGCCCAACGGCTGGACGAGGAGATCGCCTTCCAGTTCGCCCACCGCCATGATCCGCTGCCGCGCGGGGTGATCCACGCCGACCTGTTCCGCGACAATGCCCTGTTCGAGGGCGAGCGCCTGACCGGCATCATCGACCTATACTACGCCTGCACCGACGCCCTGCTCTTCGATGTCGCGGTCACGCTCAACGACTGGTGCGTCACGGAAAGCCGCGAGCTGGATCCGGAGCGCACCCGTGCCCTGCTGGCGGCCTATGCCGCCGTGCGCCCTTTCACCCCTGCCGAGCACGCCTCCTGGCCGGCCATGCTGCGCGCCGCCGCGCTGCGCTTCTGGCTCTCGCGCCTAGTCGACCTCTACTACCCGCGCGAGGGAGAGCTGACCCACACCAAGGACCCGGACGCCTTCGGCCGGCTGCTGGCCGCCCACGTGCGCGGCACCCCGCCCCTGCCTGCATGAACCGCCTCATCGCCCTGCTCGACGCCCTCGCCGAACACAGCGGCCGCCTGGTGGCCTGGCTGACCTACGGCATGGTGCTGCTCACTGTGCTGACCGTGGTCCTGCGCTACGGCTTCAGACTCAGCTTCACCGCGCTGGGCGAAGGGGTGAGCTACCTGTTCGCGATGGTCTTCATGCTCGGTGCCGCCTACACCCTCAAGCACGACGACCATGTGCGGGTGGATGTGCTCTACCGCAAGCTCAGCCCGCGCGGGCAGGCCTGGGTCAACCTCCTCGGCACGCTGCTCTTCCTGTGGCCGGTGATGGGGCTGATCCTGTGGCTCTCCACCGATTATGTGCTGGCTTCCTGGTCGCTGCTGGAGGGCTCCCGCGAGCCGGGAGGACTGCCCTTCGTCTACCTGCTCAAGAGCCTGCTCTGGATCATGCCAACCCTCATGATCCTGCAGGGCCTGGCGGATGTGCTACGCTCCGTCGGCGTTCTCCGCGGCGCCACACCGGCTCCCGCCAACCCCCTGCGCACCGAAGTCTGACCCATGGACGCCCTCTGGCCGTTGCTCCTGTTCCTCGCCGTGTTTGCCGGGCTGATGGTCGGCTACCCCGTCGCCTTCACCCTGGCGGGCGTCTCGCTGGCCCTGGCCCTGCTTGGCAGCGCCTTTGGCGCCTTCGACCCGAGCCTGCTCGAGGCCCTGCCCAACCGCATCTTCGGGGCCATGAACAGCGACACCCTGGTCGCCGTGCCCCTGTTCATCCTCATGGGCGTCATCCTCGAGAAGGCGCGCATTGCCGAAGACCTGCTTGGCAGCCTCGCGGGCCTCGCCGGCCAGCGCCCGGGCGCGCTCGCCTTCGCCGTGCTGCTGGTCGGCGCGCTGCTCGCCGCCAGCACCGGGATCGTCGGCGCTACCGTGGTCACCATGGGCCTGCTCGCCCTGCCCGCCATGCTGCAGCGCGGCTACGACCCGCGCCTGGCCTGCGGCATCATCTGCGCCGCGGGTACGCTCGGCCAGATCATTCCCCCCTCCATCATCCTCGTCCTGCTCGGCGATCAGCTCGCCTCGGCCTATAGCCAAGCGCAGCTCGCGCAGGGCATCTATGCGCCCAAGACCGTATCCGTCGGCGACCTGTTTGCCGGCGCCCTGATCCCCGGCCTGCTGCTGGTCATGCTCTACGCGCTCTACCTGGCCTGGCTCGCCTGGCGCAACCCGGCGCGCATGCCGGCCGCCCCGGCCAGCGAGCCCCGCGCATCCATCGGCCCACTGCTCAAGTCCCTGTGGCCCCCCATGCTGCTGATCCTGGCCGTGCTTGGCTCCATCCTCGGCGGCATCGCCACGCCCTCCGAGGCCGCCGCTGTCGGCGCAGCGGGTGCCCTGCTGCTGGCGGCCCTGCGCGGGCAGTTGAACCGCGCCATGCTGGCCGATGCGGCGCGCGCCAGCACACGCATGACCAGTATGGTGTTCCTGATCCTGATCGGCGCATCCCTCTTCTCGCTGGTGTTTCGCGGCTTCGGCGGCGACGACGTCGTGCATGAATGGCTCAAAAGCCTGCCCGGTGGCGTCATCGGTGCCATGCTGGTGGTGATGCTGGTGATGTTCCTGCTCGGCTTCATGCTCGATTTCATCGAGATCATCTTCGTGGTCGTGCCCATCGTCGCGCCCATCCTGCTGATGATGGGCCTCGATCCGATCTGGCTGGGCATCATGATCGCCATCAACCTGCAGACCTCCTTCCTCACCCCGCCCTTTGGCTTCGCCCTGTTCTACCTGCGCGGCGCGGCGCCCGATGCCATCACCACGCTGGACATCTATCGCGGCGTGGTCCCGTTTATCGCCTTGCAAGTCGTGATGCTCATCATCCTGGCCATCTTTCCAGGCCTTGCGACGGCCCTGCCTGCCTGGGTCTATGGCCACTAACCCGGCGTAAGCCCGCTATGCCACGCTCACTCACTGTCAAGCTGCTTCTACTGGTCGGCCTCACCGCACTACCTATGCTCCTAGCCCAGGTGCTGCTTGCCCAAGCCTGGCGCGAGGAGCAGGTGGAGCAGGCCAAGGCGCAGCTGATCGCCCACAACGCGCGGGCCGCCGAGCACCTGCGCATGCTGCAGGAGCAAGCCAAGCAAGCCATCGAACTGCTGGCACAGCACGATTGGCCGATCGAGGATCGCGCCGCCTGCACCCTCGAGGCGCAAAAAAACCTGGCCACCCTACCGGGTATGTTTGCCAACCTGCTGGTCGTCGCCCCCAACGGGCAAGTGCTGTGCAATGCCAAGGCGCCAGACAAGTTGCACAACCTGGCCGATCGCGATTATGTGCAGCGCACCCTGCAACGCAACGCTACCGGCATCGGCGGTTTGATCACAGGCCGCACCACAGGGACCCCTGTGATTGGTCTTGCCACCCCTCACCGCAACGCGCATGGGGAAATGGACTACCTGCTCGCCACCTCCATTGAGCTGAGTGAGGTCACCCGCCAGCTGGATGCCAGGCTGCCCTCTTCCATACGCTGGTGGATGCTGGATGAGCACGCCACGGTGATAGCCAGCAACGATCCCAACCGCGCCGTCGTGGGCAAGCCCCTAAACGATGAGGGCCTCATCCAAGCCTTGTGGCCCCTCCCGCCTCCGACCGTCCTTCGCCACCACACCGCAGCGGGGGAGGCTTGGCTCGTCAGCCAGCTGGTGGTCGGTGACAGCGCTTTGGGTGACCGGCTGGTCCTCGCCCAACCCATCGCCTCCATCCTCGCGCAGATCGACACCCCGCTGTACTTGGCTGCCGCCTCCAGCCTCATCGCCCTGCTACTCGCCCTAGGAGGGGCCTGGGCCATCGCCCGCCGATTCCGCCGCAAACGCATCGAACCCTTGCTGACCGCCTTGCATCGCATCGAGCATGGTGATTTCAGCGTCCGCCTCGCCGCCCCGGTTGGGCGTGATGAACTTGACACCCTCACGCGGGCCATCGACCACATGGCCGAGACCCTCCAGGCTCAAAACCAGCGCATTGCCTCTCAACAGGCCACGCTGGTCTACCAAGCCCAGCATGACCCGCTCACCGGCCTACCCAACCGGCTGATGGTCGCCAATCATTTCGCCAAGGCCTGCGCCGAGGCCCATCGCCATCACGAACACATGGCGCTGTTGATCCTGGACCTCGACCACTTCAAGACTATCAACGAAGGTCGTGGCTATACCTGCGGTGACCGCTTGCTGGTCGCCACGGCTACCCGGCTGGAAAGAAGCCTACGCGACACCGACACCCTGGCCCGCATCGGCGGCGATGAATTCCTGATCTTGCTTGAGCGCATCACTAAGCCCGATCAGGTGATCGAAGCCATCCAGCGCATCAGGCAGGCGCTTCAGGAACCCTTCTTGCTTGATGGCGAGGCCTTCGAGCTGACCACAAGCATCGGCATCGCCCTCTACCCAAGCGACAGCGACGACTTTGACAAGCTGTTGCAGCAGGCCGATGCCGCCTTGCATCAATGCAAAGCCGAAGAGCGCAACAGTTACCGCTTCTTTACGCCCAGCCTGACCGAGGCCGCTGAAAGGCAGCTCGCCATTGAACAGATGATCCGCGACGCACTGCGCCTGGGCTGGTTCACCCTGCACTATCAGGCACAGATCCAGCTTGAGCATGGGCAGCGGGTTGGCGTCGAGGCGCTATTGCGGCTCCATCACCCCGAGCGAGGCATGATCCCACCCGGGCAGTTCCTCCCCGTGGTCGAGGAGAGCCATCTCATCGTCAGCATTGGCGCTTGGGTCATCAAAGAGGCCTGCCAGCAAATGGCGCGCTGGCGCAAGAAGGGCCAGGCCCCCGCCTATGTCGCGGTCAACGTCGCCGCCCGGCAGATCCTGCATGACGATCTGCCCGCCACGGTGCGCGCTGCCTTGCAGGAGAGTGGCATCCCGCCCGAATGCCTGGAACTTGAAGTCACCGAGGCCAGCTTCCTCAAGCACACGGATGAGGTGCTCAAGAAGCTCGACACACTCCACACCATGGGCATACGCCTCGCCCTGGACGACTTCGGCACTGGCTACTCCTCGCTGAGCTACCTGCGCCGTCTGCCACTGGATCGGCTGAAGATCGACCAGAGCTTCGTGCGCGACATGCTGCATGACAAGCATGATAAGGCCATCGTGCGCGCCATTATCCAACTCGGGAAGGCGCTTGAATTGGAGGTCGTGGCGGAAGGCGTGGAAACCCAGGCCCAGGCCGATGAACTGCGCGCCCTAGGATGCACGCTGGGGCAAGGGTATCTGTTCGGTCGCCCGCAACCTGCCTGAGCAGAGCGAGCTTGGGGTACCTTGCACCCCAAGCCCCTTGCCATTATGATCCGCGCCCCTTTCCACCTCCACCTCCACGATCCGGCCATGCGCATCGGCCCGTACACCCTCGACGCCCCACTCGCCCTTGCGCCGATGGCCGGCGTCACCGACCGTCCGTTCCGCCAGCTGTGCAAGGCCTTCGGCGCGGGACTAACGGTGGGGGAAATGTCGGCCAGCAACCCGCGCCTGCGCGACACGCGCAAGAGCCTGCTGCGCCGCCCGCACGTCGATGAGCCCGAGCCACGCGCGATCCAGATCGTCGGCAACGATCCGGCCCTGATGGCCGACGCCGCCCGCCTGGGTGTGGACCAGGGGGCACAGATCGTCGACATCAACATGGGCTGCCCGGCCAAGAAGGTCTGCCAGAAGGCGGCGGGCTCCGCCCTGCTCGGCGATCTTCCGCTCATCGGCCGCATCCTCGATGCCGTGGTACGCGCGGTCGACGCGCCGGTCACACTCAAAATCCGCACCGGCCTCGATGCCGAACGGCGCAACGCAGTGGCGGTGGCGCGCATCGCCGAGGCCGCAGGCATCCAGGCGCTGGCCATCCACGGCCGCACCCGTGCCGACCTGTTCCGCGGCGAGGCTGAATATGACACCATCCGCGCGGTACGCGAGGCCGTTTCCCTGCCGCTGTGGGCCAACGGCGATATCGACTCGCCCGCCAAGGCCCTCGCGGTGCTCGGCCACACAGGGGCGGACGGGGTGATGATTGGCCGCGCTGCCCTCGGCCGACCCTGGCTGTTTGCCCAGCTGAGGGCGGCCCTCGAGGGCCGCCCCATCCCCGCCGAGCCGGACATGGATGAGCGGCTCAACCTCATGCTCCGCCACCTGGACGGCCTGCATGAGCTATACGGTGTGCACCAGGGAACGCGTGTTGCACGCAAGCACATCAGCTGGTATTGCACAGACTTGCCAGGTGGCGATACTCTTCGCGCCCGATTCATGACCATCGATGACGCCGAGGCGCAACGCGCCGTGCTCATCCAGCATTTCGCCGGCTGCTTGACCCGTCCGAAGGAGGCCGCATGAACCCACCCATCACCCCGCTGCATGAGGCCGTACGCGCTGCCCTGGAGCACTACTGGCGCACGCTGGAAGGGGACGAGCCGCGCGACCTTTACGCGCTGGTGCTGCGAGAGGTCGAGCGGCCGCTGCTGGAGTGCGCCATGCGCCATTGTGAAAGCAACCAGACGAGGGCGGCCGCCTGCCTCGGCATCAACCGCGGGACCCTGCGTAAGAAACTGCGCGAGCATGGACTGGAAGCCGAAACCGGATCTTGAATTTTTTCCGCCCTATCCCTATCCAAGATTCGCTTGCATCAACTTGCGAGGCTGACATGACCAACCGCAAATCCATCGAAGACATCGCCGAGGATCTCTGGTCCCCGCTGGAGACCGTCGACATCAACGAAGAGGCCCTCAAGGCCAAGGCCGCCCTGAACAAGGACGCGCGTCGCCGTCTGGACGACCTGATGGAAGAACGTCGCCTGAAGAAGGCGATCGAGGACGATTACCTCGACTGATGGACAGGACCAGGACCGTCGGCGGGAGCGCGCGCCTCTTCTTGCTCGCTGGCACCGTGCTGGGCGGGCTCGGCGTAACGCTTGGCGCCTTTGGCGCGCACGGCCTGAAGAAGGTGCTGGATGCGCGCCTGTTCGAGGTCTACGAGACGGCCGTGCTGTACCAGTTCCTGCATGCCTTTGCCCTGCTGATCGCCGGGCTGTGGCTGCGCCAGGGCGGCCCGGCATCCATCCTCCGCCTTGCCGGCGCCTCCTGGCTCGCCGGGGTGGCCTTGTTCAGTGGCAGCCTCTACCTGTACGTCGCAAGCGGCGTGCACTGGCTCGCCCTCATCACCCCCATCGGCGGAACGCTGTTCATCCTCGGCTGGCTGGCCGCGGGATGGGCAGCCTGGAAACAGCCCTCCCTCCCCTGACCTGCCCATGGGCCTGCGGTGGCCCTGCAACGTACCCGGATGAGGGCCGCAAGCCGGAATCCGGGACAGGTCGGTCAAGCCCCCGGATTGCGCTTCGCTCCATCCAGGCTATAGTCCCTACCCATCGGCCTGGCATGACTTACACGCCGTAGGCCGCCCGGTAGGCCTCCACGATCGGAAGCTGACCGGCGAACTCCGCATCCCCACGCATCAGCTCGATCAGGTCCGCGAGACCCGCGATCGCCAGCGCCTTGAGGCCATGCTCCCGCTCCACCTCCTGGATGGCCGACAGCTCGCCCTGGCCGCGCTCCTGGCGATCCAACAGCACCGCCACGCCCACCGCCTGTGCCCCGGCCGCGCGGATGATGCCGAGCGATTCTCGGATCGCCGTACCGGCGGTGATCACATCATCGATGATCAGCACCCGGCCCGCCAGCGGCGCACCGACGATGCTCCCCCCCTCGCCATGATCCTTGGCCTCCTTGCGGTTGAAGGCCCAAGGCACGTCGCGACCGTGCCGCTCCGACAGCGCGATGGCGGTGGCTGCCGCCAGCGGGATGCCCTTGTAGGCCGGCCCGAACAGCATGTCGAACTCCACCTTCGAGTGCACGATCAGTTCGGCGTAGTAACGGCCAAGGCGGCTGAGGGCCTCCCCGGTGTTGAACAGGCCGGCATTGAAGAAATAGGGGCTCACGCGCCCAGACTTGAGGGTGAACTCGCCGAAGCGGAGCACTTCGCGCTCGAGCGCGTAGCGCAGAAAATCCTGGGACAGACTGGACATGAAGGAATGCGCCTTGCCAATACAGATGGGACAGAGTGCATTCTAGCAGCCCAAGCGGGCTTGCCGGGCCGTTGAAAACCTCTTTTCAACGGCCTGGTAAGGTGAGCCTAGATGGCTTGCACGCCGATCAATCACGCTAAGGAAATGCTGAAAAAATCCATCCATGGATTTTTTCAGCTCGTCTCGTCACGAATTGAAAAAGGAGCAGGAAGCCCTTTTTCAACATCCAGTTACTTCTTGAGGCTATCGCGGATCTCGCGCAGCAGCAGGATCTCTTCGGACGGCGTCAGTGCAGGAGCCGACTCAGCGGCCTTGGCCTCCTCGTGGTGGCGGCGTAGGCGGTTCATCAGCTTGATCATCATGAAGATGGCGAAGGCAATGATGGTGAAATCCACCGTCGCCTGGATGAACATGCCGTAGTTGAGGGTAGCCACCCCAGCCTCCTTGGCCGCCGCGACCGTGGGGAAATCCCCCTCGCCCAGGGTGAGGAAAAGGTTTGAAGTTGATCCCGCCGAGCAGCAGCCCGAGCGGCGGCATGATCACGTCCTTCACCAGCGAATCGACGATCTTGCCGAACGCCGCGCCGATGATGACCCCTACCGCGAGATCGAAGGCACTGCCCTTGATGGCAAACTCCCGGAACTCCGTAAGCAAACTCATGCTGACTCCCCCTTCATGCGGCAGACCTACCCCCGCTTCACGTTTACAATGCATTCAAAAGTAGCAGAGAGGAACGCATGATGAAGATTCTGGTCATCGGCTCCGGCGGCCGCGAGCACGCCCTGGCCTGGAAACTGGCCCAATCCCCGCGGGTTGCGAAGGTCTATGTCGCCCCGGGCAATGCCGGCACGGCGCGCGAAGCCAAGTGCGAGAACGTTGGCATCCAGGCCACCGATGTCCCGGCCCTGTTCGCCTTCGCCCGCGACCGCACGATCGACCTGACCGTGGTGGGCCCCGAGGGGCCGCTCGCTGCCGGCGTGGTCGACACCTTCCGCGACGGCGGCCTGCGCATCTTCGGCCCGACAAGGGAGGCGGCCCAGCTGGAGAGCTCCAAGGCCTTCGCCAAGGACTTCCTCGCCCGCCACCGCATCCCGACCGCCGAATACCGCGTGTTCACCGAACTGAATCCGGCGCTGGACTACATCCACGACCGCGGCGTACCGATTGTGATCAAGGCCGACGGCCTCGCCGCTGGCAAGGGTGTGGTGGTGGCCATGACCCGGGGCGAAGCCGAGGCCGCGGTGCGCGATATGCTCGGCGGTCAGTTCGGCCAGGCCGGCGCACGCGTGGTGATCGAGGAGTTCCTCGACGGGGAGGAGGCGAGCTTCATCTGCATGGTGGATGGCCTGAACATCCTGCCGATGGCCACCAGCCAGGACCACAAGCGGCGGGACGACGGCGATGCGGGCCCCAACACCGGTGGCATGGGCGCCTACTCCCCCGCCCCGGTGGTCACCCCAAAGATCGAGGCACGCATCATGCGCGAGATCATGGAGCCGACCGTGCGCGGCATGGCCTTGGACGGTCTGCCCTACACCGGCTTTCTGTACGCGGGGCTCATGATCGACGGCGAGGGCAACCCCAAGGTGCTGGAGTTCAACTGCCGCTTCGGCGACCCGGAGACCCAACCGATCATGATGCGCCTGAAGTCCGACCTGGTGGAGCTGCTTGAGGCCGGCATCGACGGGCGGCTCGACCAGGTCGGTGCCGCCTGGGATCCGCGCGTCGCCCTCGGCGTGGTCATGGCCGCCGGCGGCTACCCCGGCGAGATCCGCACCGCAGACGTGATCGAGGGTCTCGATACCCCGCAGCCGGAATATGTGAAGGTGTTCCATGCCGGCACCCGCCTGGACGAGGCCGGGCGCGTCGTCACCGCCGGCGGCCGCGTGCTGTGCGTCACCGCCCTCGGCGAGACCGTGCACGAGGCCCAGCAGCGCGCCTACGCGGCCGTGGACAGCATCCACTTTGCCGGCGGCTTCTGCCGTCGCGACATCGGCTGGCGGGCCATCCAGCGCGGCTGAGCACCGGGCAAAAGGCCCCACGGGCTGCCCAGGCAAAGACAACGCCGGCTTTCATGCCGGCGTTGTCTTTTCTGGGATGCCGCGCTATCAGCGCTTCATCGCGTCCCAGAATTCGTTGTTGGTCTTGGTCTTGGTCAGGCGGTCGAGGAGGAATTCCATCGCCTCCAGCTCGCCCATGTTGTGCAGGAACTTGCGCAGAATCCACATCTTCTGCAGCTCTTCCACGTCGGTGAGCAGTTCCTCGCGGCGGGTGCCGGAGCGGTTGATGTCGATGGCAGGATAGACGCGCTTCTCGGCGATCTTGCGGTTGAGGTGCACCTCACTGTTGCCGGTGCCCTTGAATTCCTCGTAGATCACCTCGTCCATCTTCGAGCCGGTGTCGATCAGGGCGGTAGCGAGGATGGTCAAGCTGCCGCCCTCCTCGATGTTGCGCGCCGCACCAAAGAAGCGCTTGGGCTTCTGCAGGGCGTTGGCATCCACGCCGCCGGTCAGTACCTTACCGGAGGACGGCTGGACGATGTTGTAGGCGCGCGCCAGGCGGGTGATGGAGTCGAGCAGGATCACCACGTCGCGCTTGTGCTCGACCAGGCGCTTGGCCTTCTCGATCACCATCTCGGCCACCTGCACGTGACGGGTTGCCGGTTCGTCGAAGGTGGAGGCGATCACCTCGCCGCGTACCGTGCGCTGCATCTCGGTCACCTCTTCCGGGCGCTCATCGATCAACAGCACGATCAGGTAGCACTCGGGATAGTTGGCAGTGATGCTCTGGGCGATGTTCTGCAGCATCATCGTCTTGCCCGCCTTGGGCGGCGCGATGATCAGGCCGCGCTGGCCCTTGCCCATCGGCGCGACGATATCGATCACGCGCGCGGTCAAGTCCTCGGTGCTGCCGTTGCCGCGCTCCATGCGCAGGCGCTTCTCGGGGTGCAGCGGGGTAAGGTTCTCGAACAGGACCTTGCTCTTGGTGTTCTCCGGCGGCTCGAAGTTGATCGAGTCGACCTTGAGCAGGGCGAAGTAACGCTCACCATCCTTCGGCGGGCGGATGGTGCCGGCCACCGTGTCCCCGGTCTGCAGGGAGAAACGGCGGATTTGGCTCGGGGAGACGTAGATGTCATCGGGCCCTGCGAGGTAGGAGCCGTCCGGCGAGCGCAAAAAGCCGAAGCCGTCGGAGAGGATCTCCAACACCCCCTCGCTGTAGATCGCCTCGCCCGTCTTGGCGTGGGCCTTGAGGATGGCGAAGATCAGGTCCTGCTTGCGCGCGCGGGCCACGTTCTCGATGCCCATGGACTCGGCGAGCGCGAGCAGCTCGGCAGCCGGTTTTTTCTTGATTTCGGTCAGATTCATGCGAGGGAAGGATTGAATGCAGGAACGCACACGACCCGCAAGGGTCACGGCAGGGAAGGATCGGGATGGTGCAGAATGTGCTTTGAATGGCAGGCGAATGCCGACCGCGGGGAAAAACTAACACGCCCCGCGGGGCGCGTCCAGAGAAAGATGGACACGCCCAGGGGCAAGGCCTCAGAGCTGGCTGTCGAGGAAGGCCGCGAGCTGGGACTTGGACAGCGCGCCGACCTTGGTCGCCGCCACGTTGCCGTCCTTGAACAGCATCAGGGTCGGGATGCCGCGGATACCATACTTCGGCGGGGTCCCCGGGTTCTCGTCGATATTGAGCTTGGCGACCTTGACGCGACCGGCGTATTCGCGGGCGATCTCGTCGAGGATGGGGGCGATCATGCGGCAGGGGCCGCACCACTCGGCCCAGTAGTCCACCAGGACCGGCATGTCGCTCTTGATGACTTCCTGCTCGAAGCTGGCGTCAGACAGGTAAACAATGTTGTCGCTCACGCGGTCGTCTCCTTCGTGGCATTCAGGGAGCCGGCCCCCACGGCCGGGTTGGGATGAATTCTGCGGCTAGCCTAGGTGCATTGCAAGCCGTACGCGACCTCAGCCGACCACGCAGCGGTTGCGTCCACCCTGCTTGGCAGCATACAGGGCCTGGTCGGCACGCTCGAACAACTGCTCCACCGTGTCATTGGCACGCAGCTGGCTCAATCCGCAGGATAGCGTAATCCTTAGCGGCTTGTCGCCGTAACGGAACGGCGCCCTAGCGATGGCCTCGCGGATGCTGTCCGCCTTGGCGAGGACATCCATCACGCTGGTGTTGATGAACAGCGTGATGAACTCCTCGCCGCCATAGCGCGCGACGAAATCGGTCTCGCGCACTTCCTGCGCCAGCTTCTGCGCCACGATGCGCAGGGCCTTGTCGCCCGCCTTGTGGCCGAAGGTGTCGTTGACGGCCTTGAAGTGGTCGATATCCCACACCGCCAGGGTTAGCGGCTGTTTGTGGCGCTTGAAGCGGGCCAGTTCGAGCTTGAGGCGCTCGTCCAGGGCCAGACGGTTGGGAATACCGGTCAGCGCATCGATCAGCATGCGCTCGCGGCTGACGCGCAGGCTCTCGCGCAGCCCCGCAGTCTCCTTCTCCAGCAGCAGGATGCGCCCGCGCATGGCGGCAGTCGTCTGTTCCATGCGCTGGAGCAGGCGATCCTCCGAGTCGCGCAGGCTGGCCATGTGCGCCCGCAAGCGGTCGAGGCGCGTGCTAATGATGGCCTTAAGCTGGTTCACGTCATTGACCACCGTGATGTCCTGCTCCAGGCCGCGCATCTGGCTGTCCATGGCGTCATGCAGCGCAAGGCGCGTACCCGTGTCGTCGCGCAGCAGGGCGATGTCTGACTGAACATCCCGGTCCAGCTCGCTGAGGGTGTCGGTGAGCTGCTTGAGGAAACCCGCCAGGTCATCCTTCTCATGCTCGAGCTGCTTGCGCATGTCATTGACCAGACTGGCCGCCCGATCGATCAGCACCGTCGTCGCCTCGCCCGACAGCCCCAAAGCCTCCAGCAGATCGGACTTGCGCTGTTCCAACTCATGGGTCAGAACCAGCTTTTCCAGCAGCACCGCGAGGAAGCGCCGCGCCAGCGCGGCCCGGTCGTCCAGCGCGGGCGCCTTTGCCGGGACAACGGGGGGCTCGCGCTCGACCTCTTCGCTGCGTGTCTCCAGGGTACGCAGCTCACCGACCAGCTCGTTCAGCTGGGCGAGCAGGCGGCTCAGGGGCAGACGCCCCTCGGGCGCAGCCTTGACCTCCTGGCGCAGGGCGGACAGACGCGCCTCGAGCGGAGGGTAGGCCTTCTCCGCCGCGAGCGTGAGGCGCCCGAGGGCAAGACGGAGCAGCTCTTCCGCCGTGCGGAGGCGTTCGTCACGCTCCTCGAGGGTTTGCAGGGTGTCGAGGTAACGACGCTTCCAGTCTTCGCCTTCGCTGACTTGTGCGGTCATGACGGTCTCACAGGGTTAGGCCCGGCGGCAGCTCCACCTCCACGGCCAGGGGCAGGTGGTCGGAGTGCGGCAGGTGCAGCACCTCGGCCTCGCGCATGCGCAGGGAGGGGCTCATCAGGATGTAGTCGATCATCCGGCTGGGGCGCCAACTCGGGTAGGTGTGCAGCTCCTTCTCCGGCAGCAGCAGCCCCGTGCGGCGGAGCAGGAGACGCATCTCGGGGGCCTGCGGCAGGCAGTTGAAATCCCCCATCAGGATGGCGTTGGGCTCGTCGGCCAAAAGGTCCGCGACGAAGTCCATCTGCCGCATGCGCGAGGCGCGGCCAAGGGCGAGGTGCATGACCGCCACGGTGAGCCGCGCCCCGGGCTGACCGAAACGCGCAAGCATCACTCCCCGCCCGGGCAGGAAGCCCGGCAGGAAGCGATGTTCCACCGCATAGGGGATCAGCCGGGCTAGCAGCCCCAAGCTGTGCTTGGCCAGGTGGCCGAGGTCGCGGTTGGTCTGGTGCTTCCAGAACGGCATCCCGGCGCGCATCGCCAGGTATTCGGCCTGGTTCAGGAAGTGGCTGCGCAGGCTGCCCGCATCCAGCTCCTGCAAGCCGACGATGTCATACTCGCACAGCACCTCGGCGATGCGGTCAAGGTTGCGCATCCGCTCAGGGCTGGGCAGGACGTGCTTCCAGCCGGCGGTGAAATATTCACGGAAGGCGCGGCTAGCGATGCCGACCTGGATGTTGTAAGTCAAAAGCCGCAGCCGTTGTCCTGGATGGACCGCCGGATGGGACGCGGCGTAGGGAATATCGCGACGCGCAATCACATCGGCGACACCATCTCGCCGAGCCGCGCGGTCAGCTTGAGGTTCTCGCTGTAGTCCACCGGCACATCGATCACGCAGATCTCCTGGCTTGCAATAGCCTCACGTAGCACATCCTGCAGCGACACGCCCGGCTCGATGCGGTAGCCGCGCACGCCGAAGGCCTCGGCCAGCTTGACGAAGTCGGGGTTGCCGAAGCGAACGAAGGCGGGACGACCGAACTGCGCCATCTGCTTCCACTCGATCAGGCCGTAGCCGCCGTCGTTCCAGACCAGCACGATGATAGGCGTGCCGAGGCGCTTGGCGGTCTCCAGTTCCTGCACGTTCATGAGGAAACCGCCGTCGCCGGTGGCGGCCACCACCGTGCGCTCCGGGCGGGCTAGCTTGGCGGCGATCGCCCCCGGCAGGGCGATGCCCATGCTGGCGAAGCCGTTGGAGATCAGGCAGGTGTTGGGGTGCTCGCAGCGGAACATGCGTGCCAGCCACATCTTGTGCGCCCCCACGTCGGAGATGACGATGTCCTGCAGGTCGAGCACCGTGCGCAAATCCCAGATCAGCTTTTGCGGCTTGAGCGGGAACACGCTGTCACGGGCGTGCTCGCCCATGTCGGTGATCAGCATCTGACGCAGTCTACGAAGCGCCTGCCCCTCGTGGGGGCGAGCACGCGGGGCAATGCGCTCAAGCGAGAGACCAATATCACCCAGCACCTCAAGGGTGACGCCGTAATGCTCGTCGATCTCGGCGGGGGCATCGTCGATGTGGAGGATGGCGCGGTCGCGGGTCGGATGCCAAAGGTGCGGATGGTACTCCACCACATCGTAGCCGATGGCAATGATCAGGTCCGCATGGTCAAAGCCGACGCCGACGTAATCCTTGGCCTGCAGGCCCACGCTGCCCAGCGCCATCGGGTGCTTGAACGGGATCACCCCCTTGGCCATGAAGGTATTGGCCACCGGGATGTTCAGCTGTCTGGCGAAGGCTGCCAGGGCCTCGTGTGCACCGGCGCGGATCACGCCGTTGCCGGCCAGGATGATGGGGTTCTTCGCCTCCGAGATCAGTCGCGCGGCCGCCGCCACCGTCTGCTCGGACGGCCCGGGACGGTGGCCGTCGGAGTGCGGCAGCGGCGCCCCTTCGGCGGGCATCTCGGCAATGTTTTCCGGCAGCTCGATGAAGGCCGCGCCCGGCTTGGGGGACTGCGCCAGCTTGAAGGCCTTGCGGATGGTCTCCGGCACGGTGGACGGGGAGAGCACGCGGGTGGAGAACTTGGTCACCGGGCGGAACATCTCCACCAGGTCGAGGACCTGGTGGGATTCCTTGTGCAGGCGGTCGGTCGAGGCCTGACCGGCAATGGCGACCAGCGGCGCATGGTCCATGTTGGCATCCGCCACGCCGGTGATGAGGTTGGTCGCGCCGGGACCGAGCGTCGCCAGGCACACCCCCGCCCGGCCGGTCAGGCGGCCATGCACATCGGCCATGAAGGCCGCACCCTGCTCATGGCGGGTGGGGATGAAGCGGATGCGGCTCTCGAGCAGGGCGTCGAGCAGGTCCAAATTTTCCTCGCCCGGCACGCCGAAGATGGTTTCCACCCCCTCGGCCTCCAGGCAGCGGACAAAGAGTTCAGCGGTGATCATGCGGGATGAAGCGCTTGCGGCAGAGGACGGTTAGCATACGCTGCCCCTTGCGCATCCCCAAGGGCTGGCAAGGCCCCGAACTGGCAAGGACCCGCTACTGGTAGAGCTGCCCCTGGTGACGTAGCCAACCTGCCGGATGACGACCAGCAGGGTCGTGATGCGTCCAGTGGATCACGCCACCCTTGGGATTCCACTCGTACTGGCCGAAGAAGGCCACCTCATCCCCCACGGCCAGGCCGTGGATACGCGGCGCAAAGTCGATATTGTGGGCCACCAACAAGATCTGACCGGAGGCTAGACGGAGGATAAAACGTTGGTGACGATGGCCTTCAAGATCATCGCTGAGAAGTTTCTCCACCGTCCCTCGGCCTTCAACCAGAACCCCGCTTTGCTGGCGTTCCCACGCTTCGGCTAGTCGCTGGTCTGAGCCACTGGCCGTCGAGCTTTGGGGCGTTAAGCCCTGAATAACATTGGAATCAAATGGAACATGGCCCTTAAAGGCCAGCCCAAGGACAATGAACAGAAGGAGGAAGATATACTTCAACATAAGAGAGTCTGGCCTATCGAAGGACCATCTCGGGAAATGCCGAAAACTTGGCTTTTCCTAATCGGGGCATGGGTGCCCAGCAGGTTGTTGAAAAGTTTAACGACCTGCTGTTAGGGAAACGCAAACTCAGCGTTTCCTGTTTGGGGCAGGATGCCCCAACGCGAACAACGCGTTCCGTCGTTGATTCGCCAAGGCCGTCGCGGACATGCGCCTTGATAAGACGAGCTGAAAAAATCCATGGATGGATTTTTTCAGAATGTCCTCAGAGGGCCATTGATCGCGGCAAAACAGCCTCCCACGCCCTCCTCCTGTAGAAGCGGGGTGTCGTGGGGATGAAATACAGATTCGGCCTCAGGAGTT
>JBMFOY010000004.1:0-28943 GCA_049969375.1 Halothiobacillaceae bacterium
GGCCAGTTCCCGCGCCGCAACCGCCTCCTGGCCGCCCTCGGCCTCGGCACGCTGGTGGTCGAAGCTGCCGTCAAGAGCGGCTCGCTGATCACCGCCCGCCTGGCTGCAGAGCTTGGACGCGAGGTGTTTGCCATTCCCGGCTCCATCCACAACCCGATGGCACGTGGCTGCCACGCCCTGATCCGCAGCGGCGCCAAGCTGGTCGAGTCGAGCAGCGACATCCTGGAGGAACTGCCCCCCCAGCTTGCCCCCCTCCCGCTGCTGGCCGCCCCCGAGGCGGCGCGCCCCGAGCTTCCCGCCGACCATGCCCGTCTGCTCGAGGCGATGGGCTTCGATCCGGTCAGCGTCGATGGCCTGGTCGAGCGCAGCGGATTGACCGCGGCGGAGGTTTCATCCATTCTGCTGATCCTCCAACTGCAGGGCCTTATCGCCCCGGCAACCGGTGGGCTGTACGTTCGCCTGCCGCCAACATCCTGAACTTCCTGATGAAAGAAAACGTCCTCGACGTCCTGATGTACCTGTTCGAGTACTACATGGCCGACAATCCCGGCCAGCCGTTCGACGCCGACCGCAACACGCTCGAGTCACGCCTCATCGAGGCCGGCTTTGGCAGCACCGAGATCAGCAAGGCCTTCGGCTGGCTGGATGCCCTCTGGCAACGCCGCGCCCTGCCTCCTCCCGCCCTGCAACGCACACCGGGCGATGCCGCCCGCGCTCCCAGCCTCCGCCTCTACACCCCCGAGGAGATGGAGCGCCTGGATACCGACTGCCGCGGCTTCCTGCTGTTCCTTGAGGGGGTCGGCATCCTAAGTCCCGCCAACCGCGAACTGGTAATCGAGCGCATCCTCGCCCTGCCGGAAGAGGAGATCGACCTCGAGCGGCTCAAATGGCTGATCCTGCTGGTGCTGTTCAATCAGCCCGGCGAGGAGATCGCCTACGCATGGATGGAAGAGCTGGTCTATGACAACGTCACCGGATACCTGCATTAAACGTCCATGAGCAAACACCTCGTCGTGGTCGAGTCGCCCGCCAAGGCCAAGACCATCAAGAAATACCTGGGCAAGGACTTCGAAGTCATGGCCTCCTACGGCCATGTCCGCGACCTGATCCCCAAAGAGGGGGCTGTGGATCCGGCGCACGGCTTTGCCATGCGCTACGAGGTCATCGACCGCAACGCCAAGCATGTAGAGGCGATCAAAAAGCACCTCGCGCGCGCGGACGATCTGTACCTTGCTCCCGACCCCGACCGCGAAGGGGAGGCCATCGCCTGGCACCTGGCCGAGATCGTGCGCCAGGACCCCGAGCTTGCTGCCAAACCGCTGCACCGCGTGACCTTCAATGAGATCACCCAGCGCGCAGTGCAGGAGGCCATCGCGCATCCGCGCGACATCTCCATGGACCTGGTCAATGCCCAGCAGGCGCGCCGCGCACTGGACTACCTGGTCGGCTTCAACCTCTCCCCGCTGCTGTGGCGCAAGATCCAGCCCGGCCTCTCCGCCGGCCGCGTGCAGAGCCCGGCGTTGCGCCTGATCGTCGAGCGCGAGGAAGAGATCGAGGCCTTCGTCGCGCGCGAATATTGGACCCTGGAGGCCCGGCTGGCGCAGGGTGGGGTGGCCTTTGGCGCGAAACTGATCCAGCTGGACGGCGCCAAGATCGAGCAGTTCTCCATCACCGACGCGCGCGGCGCCGACGCCGCCCGCGAACGCCTGCTCAAGGCCGCTCGCGGTCAACTCATCGTCCAGACGATCGAACGCAAGCAACGCAAGCGCTATCCTGCTCCGCCGTTTACCACCTCCACCTTACAACAGGAGGCCGTGCGCAAGCTCGGCTTCTCCGCCAGCCGTGCCATGCGCATCGCACAGCAGCTCTACGAGGGCATTGCCCTCGGTGAGCAGGGCAGCGTGGGCCTGATTACCTACATGCGTACCGACTCGGTCAACCTGGCCGAGGACGCCCTGCGCGAGATCCGCAGCCTGATCGCCGAGCGCTTCGGCGCCGACCAGATGCCGGCCCAGCCTGCGCGCTATAAGACCAAGTCGAAAAACGCGCAGGAGGCGCACGAGGCGATTCGCCCGACCTCCGCGTTCAATACCCCGGAGCGGGTCAAGCCGCACCTCACGCCCGAGCAGTTCCGGCTGTACGAGATGATCTGGAAGCGCACCATCGCCTGCCAGATGATCCCGGCCACCCTGGACACCGTCAGTGTGGACCTGGCGGCCGGGGACGCCGGCCTCTTCCGCGCCACCGGCTCCACCGTACGCGACCCCGGCTTCATGCGCGTCTACCGCGAGGACGTGGACGAGCCGACCGGCGAGGACGACGAGCGCCGTCTCCCCGCCATGGAGGAAGGAGATCGCATCCCGCTCGCCGACATCGCCGCCGAGCAGCACTTCACCGAGCCGCCGCCGCGCTACTCCGAGGCCAGCCTGGTGAAGACGCTGGAGGAATACGGCATCGGCCGCCCCTCCACCTACGCCAGCATCATCTCCACCCTGCAGGATCGTGAGTACGTCATCCTGGAGAACCGCCGCTTCAGGCCGACGGACGTGGGGCGCATCGTCAACCGTTTCCTGACCGAGCACTTCACCCAGTACGTCGACTACGGCTTCACCGCCAAGCTCGAAGACGACCTGGACGCCATCTCGCGCGGCGAGGAAGACTGGGTGCCGGTCATGGAAGCGTTCTGGTCGCCGTTCATCGAGCGCGTCAAGGACGTGGCCGAGAACGTCAGCCGTCAGGATGTCGCCCAGGCGCGCGAGCTGGGGCTTGACCCGGTCAGCGGCAAGCCCGTATCCGTGCGCCTGGGGCGCTTCGGCCCATTCGCCCAGATCGGCACCAAGGAGGACGAGGACAAGCCGCGCTTCGCCTCCCTACGCCCCGGCCAGAGCATCGCCACCATCACCCTCGACGAGGCGCTGGCACTGTTTACGCTTCCGCGCACCCTCGGCACCCTGCCGACCGGCGAGGAGGTGCAGGTCAATATCGGTCGTTTCGGACCCTATGTGAAATATGGCACCCACTACGTCTCGCTAAAGAAGGAAGACGACCCCTATACCGTCACCCTCGAACGCGCCATGGAGCTGATCCAGGCCAAGCAACTGGCCGAGGCCAACCGCGTCATCCAGACCTTTACCTCCGGCATCCAGGTGCTCAACGGCCGCTACGGGCCTTACATCACCGACGGCGAGAAGAATGCGCGCATCCCCAAAGACAAAGACCCCAAGTCCTTGAGCGAACTCGAGTGCATGGAGCTTCTGGCCAAGGCCAAGACAGCCCCGGCACGCAGCCGCAAGGCTGCGCCCGACAAAGGGGCTGCGGCCAAGGGCAAGGCCGCTGGCGGCAGCAGCGCCAAGACACCCGACGCGCAGGCCAAGCCCAGGGCGCGCAAGAGCCCCGCGCTGGACGAAGCCGCCGCGAAGCCAACCCGGCAACGCAAAAAGGCAGACCGCTAAAGGTGCGCACCAAGACCGCCCCATGAGCCTGATCCCTAAGCCTTATACCTCCCCCTGGCGCCTGCGCTTCGCCGCACACTGGCTGCGCAAGGGGGGGATTGTGGCCTACCCGACCGAGGCAGTGTATGGCCTGGGCTGTGACCCCACCCGCACCGATGCCCTGCGCAAGCTGCTCGAACTCAAGCGCCGCCCGTGGCACAAAGGGCTGATCCTGATCGCCGCGCGTCCTGTCCAGTTCGAACCCTTCCTCGCTCCGCTCGATACGGAGCGCGTCGAGCGCGCCCACGCCCACTGGCCGGGGCCCACCACCTGGTTGTGGCCGGCCCAACCCTGGGTCTCCCCGCTGCTGCGCGGCGAGCATCATACCCTGGCGGTTCGCGTGCCGGGGCACCCCCTCGCCCGCGCCCTGTGCGACGCCTTTGGCGGGGCACTGGTCTCCACCAGCGCCAATCGCTCCGTCCAGGAACCCGCACGCAGCCCCTTGGAGGTACGCCGCAAGCTCGGCCCGTGCACCGCATTCATCATCAGCGGAGCGGTGGATCGCAAGGCCCGTCCCAGCCGCATCATCGACATTCGAAGCGGACGCATCCTACGGGAGTAAGCCATGCTCAAGCTTTGCGCATTACTTGTGCTGTTATGCGTTGGGCTGGCCCAAGCGGCACCGGTGCCCGAGTCGGACCTCCTCGTCTCCCGTCTCCAAGCCCTGGAGATGGCGCTCAAGAGTGCCGAATCCTCCGCCAGCCCGGACAAAGTCTTGCTCGATGCCCTCCGCACCCGTCTGGATGCCATCAAGCAAGAACAGGCCCGCCTGGTGCAGGCCGAGGCGCGCATCCAGGCGGCCCGGCAATTGCAGCAAAAGGGGCCGACAGAACTGGCTCAACTCAACCGCCCACGCCCCGCCCCACCGCGGCCCGATCTAGGGCAACTCAACCTTGACGCCTTAAGCGCCCTGCTGATTCAGGCCCAAGCCGAAGAACAGGCGGCCATCCAGCGCTTGGAGGCCGCACAACGCGCCGTCACGGACACCGAGCAGCGCGCACAGACCCTGCGCCAGAGCACGCAAGGCTTGGGGGCCGTGGCCCCTGCCCTACCCCCCCTGCCCGCGCAAGCCCCCGCCATACTCATCGAGGCCCAACAGATCTTAAGCGGTGTACATGAGCAGGCGATCGCCGCTGAAACCTTGGCCAGCCAATTGGAGAAGACCACCCTGCCGCTCACCCTGCAACTGGTGCAGGCACGCCAAGAGGTTGCACAACACGAACTGGAGCAACTGCGCACGCGGCGCGAGCATATCGAATCAGAGATCAATGCGCGGCGCTTAAGCGAGGCCGAACAGACCCGCCAACAGGCGGGGCTGGGTCTGGATAGCCAAGGCCACCCCCTACTCGCACGCCTGATCGAAGGCAACAAATCCTGGGCTGAACGCCTCACCCAAACCACGCGCCTCTTAAGCGAGCTGAGCACCCAGCGCGACGAGGTCACACGCCGCACCGAGGCCATACGCCAGGACATGGCCAACCTGCGCCAACGCCTTGAACAGCTGGGCCTTGGGCCAGTGATGGGCAATCTTTTGCTGGAAAAGCGCCGTGAACTGCCGAGCGAGGCAAGCCTGTTGCGCCGCATCAAGGAAAATCGCGGCCGCCTAGGGGACGTCCAGCTCTTGGATTTGGACATCACCCATGCCCGCACCGCGCTTGCCGATCGACAGGGTTTCATCGACAAGCTCATGATCGAGCTTACCCCTGAGGAGCAGGCAAACCTTCGCCCCAACGTTGAGCAGCTCCTGCTGGAGCGCGAGGGCATCCTGCAACGGCTCGATGGCATCAAACCCGCCCTCCTGCTGGCCATCAATGACACGGAACTGGCGCTCGAATCGCAACGCCGCCATGTCCGCGAGTTTACCGCGCTCATCAATCAGAACCTGCTGTGGATGCCCAATGCGCGGCCGCTGTGGAGCACAGGCTGGGCCGATTATGAGCAATCGCTTCTTGGCCTGTTCGACCTCCGTCGTGCCTGGATCGAGCTGGGCCAAACCTTGGGCGAGCTGCTCACCCAGCCCTTGCTTAACGCCCTTACCTTGCTCCCTACACTCCTGTTGCTTGGCCTGCGCCCACAGCTGCGCCGTCGCATCCGGGCCACCCTCGACGGCGCAAACGCCCCCCAGTCCGAATCGCCCTGGATGACCCTCGGCGTACTCCTTTGGGTCCTACTCTATGCCTTGCCATGGCCGCTTTTGGCCTGGCTGCTCGGCATGCGCCTGGAGGCTGTGGCCCTCCCTGCGAGCTTTGCCCTGGGCATCGCCCAGGCTTTGATCACCCTCGCCCCGCTGTTGCTCTACGCACGCGCCGCACTCGCCTTGTTCCACCCCAATGGGCTGGCCGAGCGCCATTTTGGCTGGGCCCCACACACCCTGCATGCCCTGCGTCAAGCGCTGCGCTTCTTTATCTTTGCCGTACTGCCCTTGGGCTTTCTTGCCACGGTGGCCATTGCCCTGGACACCGAAACATTGCGCGATGGGGTTGGGCGTCTGTTTTTCATGCTGGCCTTGCTTGGGCTGGCGTGGATGTTTGCCCGCCTGCTTCACCCGCGCGGGGAGATTATGTCCACCTGGCGCAAAACGCATGCATCCCACTGGAGCGCACGCCTTGCCCCGCTATGGTTCGCCCTCGGCGCAGGCCTCCCTGTGCTGTTCGCCCTGCTTGCTGGAGTTGGGTATTTCTATAGCGCTGCGATCTTGACACAAAAACTGATCACCTCCCTGTGGCTTGCCCTGGGCTTGGTGATCGTCTATGACCTTGGCCTGCGCATCCTGCGCCAAGCTCGCCTAAGACTGCAAGAGCGGCAAGCACAGACCCCTGAGCCTTATGTGGAGGACGAAGGGGACAGCTCCACGGCCATGGATGTCGAAGAGATCAGCCTCCAAAGTCTCAAGCTGCTCAAGTTCAGCCTAAGCGTCGCCTTGCTGGCGGCCCTTTATGCAGTATGGTCCCCCATCTTGCCCGCCTTCCATGCCCTAGAGCAGATCCCCCTGTGGGACTACCACGGTGAGATTAAAGGCGAGACCCTCACCCTGAGCGTCAATCTCTGGGATGTGCTGGTCGCCCTCTTGATGTTGATCATCATGGTCGTCGCCTCACGCAACCTTCCCGGATTGATGGAGATCGTCCTGGAGCGTTGGACGCGGCAAGATGTGGGCACACGTTATGCGGTGATCACCATCACCCGCTACATCATCATCGCCACCGGGTTGATGCTCATCCTCGGGCGCTTGGGTGTGCAATGGTCACAGATGCAATGGCTCGTGGCTGCCCTCGGCGTGGGCCTCGGCTTCGGCCTGCAGGAGATCTTCGCCAACTTCGTCTCCGGCCTGATCATCCTGTTCGAGCGCCCGGTGCGGGTGGGAGACATGGTCAGCATCGGCGACAAGACCGGGCACATCAAGCGCATCCACATCCGCGCCACGGTGCTGGAAGACTTCGACCGCAAGGAGATCATCATCCCCAACAAGAAGCTGATCACCGAGCAGGTCACCAACTGGACGCTGTCCGACTCCTCCACCCGGGTGGTGGTGGACGTCGGCGTGGCCTACGGCTCAGACCCGCGCGAGGTGGAGCAGATCCTGCGCGAGGCCGCCAGCCGCGTGCCCGGCCTGATCCAGGACCCACCCCCAGGTGTCTGGTTCATGGGCTTTGGCGACAGCGCCCTCAACTTCCGCCTGCGCGCCTTCGTCGCAGACGCCGAACAGCGCACCGACACCATCAGCGAACTGCACTACGCCATCGAAAAGACCCTGCGCGATCACGGTATCTCCATCCCCTTCCCGCAGCGCGACATCCACATCCGAGACATCCAGGGCCTGCCTGCAGGCCTCTTCCAGGAGAACAAAGCCCCATGACCCCGGTTGCCGCCGTCCGCGAATACCTCCTCGACCTGCAACGACGCATCTGCGCTGCCATCGAACAAGCCGACGGCGAAGCGACATTCCTGCACGACGACTGGACCCGTCCCGAGGGCGGTCACCTCGCCGGCGACGGCCGTACCCGGGTACTGAGTGAAGGTGCAGTGTTCGAGCAAGCCGGCATCAACTTCTCCCACGTGAAGGGCGCAAGCCTGCCGCCGTCCGCCACCGCGCACCGGCCGGAGCTGGCCGGTCGCCGCTTCGAGGCCCTCGGCGTGTCACTGGTCATCCACCCGAAAAACCCCTACGTTCCCACCTCCCACGCCAACGTGCGCTTCTTCATCGCGGAGAAAGACGGCGAGGCGCCGGTCTGGTGGTTCGGCGGCGGTTTCGACCTCACCCCCTACTACGGCTTCGACGAAGACTGCGTGCACTGGCATCAGACCGCCCGCGCCGCCTGCGAGCCCTTCGGCGCGGACGTCTACCCCAAATACAAACAGTGGTGCGACGAGTACTTCTTCCTCAAGCACCGCAACGAGCCGCGCGGGATCGGCGGGCTGTTCTTCGACGACCTGAACGAAGGCGGCTTCGAGCAGAGCTTCGCCTTCACAAAGAGCGTGGGCGACCACTATATCCCGGCCTACCTGCCCATCGTCGAGCGCCGCAAAGGCACTGCATACGGCGAGCGCGAGCGCGACTTCCAGCTCTACCGCCGCGGCCGCTATGTCGAGTTCAACCTGGTCTACGACCGCGGCACCCTGTTCGGCCTGCAGTCCGGCGGGCGCACCGAGTCCATCCTCATGTCCCTGCCGCCGTTGGTGAAATGGCGCTACAACTGGCACCCCGAGCCTGGCACGCCGGAGGCGCGGCTGTACGAGCACTTCCTCCAGCCGCGCGACTGGGCCTGAAAGCACGGTCATGCCCGCCTTCTCCTGGACCGCGCTTGATGACACCGGCCGCATCCGCAAGGGGGTGACGGAGGGGGATTCTGCGCGCCTGGTGCGGCAGATCTTGCGCGAGCAGGGGTTGACGCCCCTGAGTGTGGGGGAAACCGCCAAGCAGGTCCGTGCGGTGAGTGGTTCTTCGCGCCTGGAGCGATGGCGGGCGGGGCTCTCCTCAGGCGAGCTGGCGCTCATCACCCGCCAGCTCGCCACCCTGGTGCAGGCGGGGTTGCCGATCGAGGCCGCCCTGGGCGCAATAGCGCGGCAGAGCGAGAAGGTGGCCACGCGCAACCTGATCCACGCGGTGCGCTCGCGGGTGTCGGAGGGGCACACCTTGGCCGCTGCGCTCTCCGAGTACCCGCGCGTGTTTCCCGAGCTGTACCGCGCCACCGTGGCGGCGGGGGAGGAGTCCGGTCACCTGGACGCGGTGCTGGAGCGCCTGGCGGATTACACCGAGGCGCGCGAGGCCCTGCGCCGCAAGATCCAGCTCGCCCTGTTTTACCCGGGCCTGCTGACCCTGATGGCCATCGTGGTGGTGATGGGCCTGCTCACCTACGTGGTGCCTCAGGTGACCCAGGTATTCGAGCACCTCGGCCAGGATCTTCCGGACCTCACCCAAGCCCTGCTCGCGCTGTCCGGCTTCCTGCGCGAGTATGGCCTGTGGCTGGTCGGTGGACTCGCCGCCGGGGCGCTCGCCTTCCGACGCGCCCTGCGTCACACCAGCGTCAAGCGCCGCTGGCATCATCTGCTGCTGCGCCTGCCGCTGGCCGGCCGACTGATCCGCGGGATCAACACCGCGCGCTTCGCCCGCACGCTCGGCATCCTCGCCTCCGCCGGGGTGCCCATCCTCGAGGCGATGCGCATCGCCGCCTCGGTGATGGACAACGTACCCATGCGCGAGGCCGTGGAGGATGCCACCCTGCGCGTGCGCGAGGGGGTGGGCATCGCCACGGCGCTCGCGGACAGCAAACTCTTTCCGCCAATGACCATCCAATTGATTGCCTCCGGCGAACAATCCGGCCGCCTGCGACCCATGCTGGAGCGCGCCGCAGCCCAGCAGGAAGGCGAGCTGTCGGCCATCATCGCCACCGCGCTCGGCCTGTTCGAGCCGACCCTGATCATGGTGATGGGCGGGGTCGTGCTGGTCATCGTGCTTGCTATCCTGTTGCCCATCTTTGAGCTCAACCAGCTTGTGAAATAAGGACTCCGAGCATGAACATGCGCCTGCGATACTCCGGCTTCACCCTCATCGAAGTGATGGTGGTGGTGGTCATCCTCTCCATCCTCGCCGCCATCGTGGTGCCGAAGATCATGGACCGCCCGGACGAGGCGCGCATCACCAAGGCCAAGCAGGACATCCGCGCACTGGAGGCGGCGCTGAACCTGTATAAGCTGGACAACTTCAGCTACCCAACCACCGATCAGGGGCTGGAGGCCCTGGTGCAGCCGCCGACCACCGACCCCATCCCGCCGAAGTGGAAACAAGGTGGCTATCTCGACCGACTGCCGCAGGACCCCTGGGGCCGTCCGTACATGTACCTGTCGCCAGGCGACCAGGGGCGCGCCTTCGACCTCTACTCCCTCGGCGCCGATGGCCAGCCCGGCGGCACAGGCGCGGCGGCGGACATCGGCAACTGGGCGCTGAACTGATGCTCCCCACCCGCCGCGGTCCCGACGAGGACGACACCCCGCTGGAGGGCGAACTGTTCACCGCTCGCCCTGGGCCTGCCCTGCCTGGCCTTGGCGCGCGGCTCAGCCGCCTGCTGCGCATCTTCTGGCTGATCAGCCTGGCGGTGACCGGCTGGCTGTTGTGGCTGACCGTGGGCCAGGGGGTGAGCGGGGTGCTGGATGTCGTACTCGCCCTGCTGCTCGCCACGCCCCTGGTGGTGCTGACCTTGGTGGTGCTGGGCGTAAACCAGCTCACGGGCCTCTTCTCCCGTTCCGCCGACCAGCTCCAGGCGCATCTTCGCGCCCAGGCCGAGGGGCGCAACGCACGTCTGGCGGCCATGGAGCTGCACGACACGCTCAGTGAGCTGCGCGACCATGCCGAGGGCCTGGCCTTGCTCGGCTTCATGCTCACGCCCGGGTTTCTGGGCCTGCTGGGTCTCTCAGTCATCGCCACCCTGGTCATGATCCCGGTCGCCCTGTTCACCCTGCTGTTTGCCCTCTTTTGATGCAACGGGGCGCGTCGGGCTTCACCCTGATCGAGGTGATGGTGGTGATGGTCATCATCGCCATCCTGGTGACCATGGTGAGCCTCTCGCTTAGGGGCGACCGGGCGGGGGAGGCGCTAGAAGAAGAGGCTAAGCGGCTGACGGCCCTGCTCAACCTGCTGCGCGAAGAGGCGGTGATGCGCGACCAGACCCTTGGGCTGGCGCTCACCGAGGGGGAGTATGTATTCGTGATCCGTGAGCTGCCCGATCCTGCGGCCCCCGCTGAGCCGCCCGCGTTCCGCCCGCTGAGCGATGACGGTGTATTCCGCCCCCGTGCCCTGCCGCCCGGCACCCGCATGGTGTTCGAGACGGGCCCGGCGGTGCGGCCGCTGCCCACCCCCCGGGCAGCGCTTACCCCCGTATTGCTCGCCCTGCCGCAAGACCTGCTGATGCCTGAAGGCCGCCTGGTGCTCACCCACCCGGCCACGCCTCGGGTGGCGGTGGTGAAGCTGGACGCCCGCCAAGTCCGTTGGGAGCGTGGCGATGGGCGACCTTGACCATCGCCGCGGTCAGCGGCCCCCACAGCCAAGCCAAGCACTTGTGAGAGAAGCACGCCGCCGCGAAAGCCATGCATGCGGCTTCACCCTGCTGGAGGTGCTGGTGGCCCTAACCATCCTGGCCCTGGCGCTGGGGGCACTGATCAAGACCGGAGGGGATCATGCCGCCCTGATCGACGGGCTGGAGGAGCGCACGCAGGGGTATCTCGTGGCGGAAAACCAGTTACAGCGCTTTCGCCTGGAGGGGCTATGGCCGGAGGCCGGGGTGCGCAAGGACAGCCTGGAACACGTCGGGCGGCGCTGGTGGTGGCAGGCACGCTTTGAGACCACGCCGGACCCGGACCTCGTGCGCGTGACCTTGGAGGTGCAAAGCCGCGAGGATGGGCCGGTCGCTGCCCGCCTGACCGGCTTTCTGGTGAGGCCTGGAGGATGAAGGAACGCGGCTTCACCCTGTTGGAGCTTCTGGTGGCCATGGCGATCTTCGCCTTTCTGGGCGTGATGGCCTACGGGGGGCTCGCGGCCATGCTGCGGATGAGCGAGGGGACCTTGGCCGCGCGCGAGGATCTGGCCACATTGCAGCGCAACGTGCGCCTTCTGGAGGAGGACATGGCCTTCGTACTGGCGCGACCGGTGCGGGACGGGCTGGGCTCGCCGCATCTGGCCTTCATGAGCGGGCGGGACGGGGCGACGCTGCTCGAATTCTCGCGCGCCACCCGCCCGCTCGAAGGGCTGTTCCCCTCGCCCATCGAAAGGGTGCGCTATGTGCTGGCCGACGGCACGCTGCAACGCCAGAGCTGGAACCCGCCCGACGCCGCCCGGCTGGAGCCGGATCAGACCCAGCCCCTCTGGCCCGCCGTGGAGACGGTGAGCCTGCGCTTTATCGACCGCCAACACCAGTCCTTCACCAGCTGGCCGCCGCCGAACGTCGAACAGCCAGGGCTGCCGCGCGCCGTCGAGTGGATCCTTCAGCTCAAGGGCCAGGCGGCCATACGCCTGCTTCTGCCCCTGCCAGATCTTCCACCGCCCGGGGGGAGCAAGCCATGAAGCCAAGACAGCACGGCATCGCCCTCATCACCGCCCTGCTGGTGCTGGCGATCGCAGTGGTGCTGGCGGCCAGCCTTGCCCACGAAGGGGCACTGGCCCTGCGGCGCAGCGAGAATCTGCTGCACCACACCCAGGCCATGGCCTATCTTCAGGGCGCAGAGGATTGGGCGCGGCGCATCCTCGCGCGCGATGCACGCGAGGTGGATCACCTGGGCGAGGCCTGGGCCACGCCGCTGCCCCCCATCCCGGTGGAGGGCGGGGAGATCACCGGCCGCCTGATCGACCTGCAAGGGCGACTCAACCTCAACGCCTTGCTTGCACACGACAACCAACTGGCCCCTCACCACGCCCAGCGACTGGCTTGCGTATTGCGCCAAGCAGGTATCGAGCAACCTGAGGCGGCACTTGAGGCCCTGGCGGATTGGCAGGATGAAGATAGCGTGGTACGCCCTCTCGGGGCGGAGGATGGGGGCTATGCCAATCTGCCGCACCCCTACCGCACCGCCAATCAGCCCCTTCTTGCGGCAAGCGAGCTGGCCTTAATCCAGGGATTCTCCACCGAGGCCGTGGCCAGGCTTACGACCTTGACCGCCGCCCTGCCCAAGAGCGCCACCCTCAACCTCAATACCGCCCCGCCGGAGGTTCTCGTCTGCCTCAGCGAAGGACTGACCCCTGAAGACTGGCGCGCCTTCATCGAAACCCGCGCCAAAACGCCGCTTAAAAAGGTGGATGAACTCCTCGCTCACCCCCCCTTCCAGGGCAGACTGGACCCCACCGGGCTGGGGGTGACCAGCCAAGTCTTTCTGCTGGAGGCCAATGCACGCATTGGCAGGACCGTAGCCCGCCGCTACAGTGTGTTTTTGCGAGAAACCGACGGAATTGTGCGCGTGCAAAGCCGCTTTCAGGAGAGCCCCTGATGCCTGCCCCGCTGATGACCCTGCGCCCCCTGGGGGATGAGCGCATCGCCTGGGTGCTGGAGCAGGAGGGACGCACCCAAAAAGGTGAATCCGCCTGGGCGGATCTTCCCCGCCCGCCCAAATCCACCCGCATCCGCCTGCTCCTGCCCGGGGATAGGGTCACCCACGCCTCGGCGCGACTGGCCGCCCGCAACCCCAGGCTGATCGCCCAAGCCCTGCCCTATGCGCTTGAGGAACAGCTGGCCGAGGAGATCGGGCAGCTGCGCATCGCGCACGGCCCGCGCGATGGCAGCGGGCGGGTGCAGGCCCGCGTCGTGCGCCGCGACGTGCTGGAGCAGCTGCTGGAGCGGCTGCGCGGGCAGGGCCTTGAACCACATGTAGTCTACAGTGAGCTGGACGCGCTCCCCGTCCCGACCGAAGGCTGGACCACCCTGGCGTGGGATGGGATCGTGCTCGCGCGCGGCAGTGAAGGCCAGGCCATCGCGCTCGAACCTGAGCTGCTCGCCCCGCTGTTGGGCGATGCGCCCGTGCAGGCCATCCCCGTGCAAGACCATCCGCTCATCGCGCTGCACCAACACCTCAACGAGGCCCAGGCCATTGACCTGCTTGGCCGCAATCAGCGCGAGGATGTGCTCGAACGCCTGCGCCCGTGGCGCGTTCCGGCCGGCATCGCTGCCCTCGCCCTGCTCCTGCACGGGGGGCTCATGGGCCTGGAGACCCACCGCCTGAATCAGGAGCGGGCCACCATGCAGGCCGAGATCGAACGCATCGCACGCGAAGCCGCGCCCGAGGTCAGGCGCTGGGTCAACCCCATCGCCCAGCTCCGCCAACTGGCCGCGGGCGGCACGGCGCCCCCAGCTGAGAACGGCATGCTCGACCTGCTCGCCAGGCTGGCCCCCGCCCTGGCGGCCCGGCCCGAGATCAAACTCGGCAACCTGCGCTTCCAGGGTGGGACGCTCGAGGCCCAACTCAGCGCTGCGGAAGGCGGCAGTATTGAAGCCCTGCTCGAAACGCTGCGCAAGCAACAAGGCGCTTCAGTAGAACTGGCGGAACAACGTGTGGAAGGTGGACAGGCCACGGCCCGGCTGCGGCTGAAGGGGAAACGGGCATGAAGGACATCAGGAACGGGTGGGCAGGCATGAGCGCCCGTGATCGCCGCATCCTTCTGCTTGGCACCGCCATCACCCTGCCCCTGCTCGGCTGGGCGCTGGTCTGGCAGCCGCTAGAGGCTGCGCGCGAGGCAGCCCGCACGGCACATGCCGAGACGGCCGCCCAGCATGCAGAAGTGCGCACCCTGGCTGGGCAGCTCGCCAGCCGCGCCAAGACCGGGGGCGCTGCCGCAGGTGCGCAGAGACCCCTGGCCGCTGTCGAGGCCGAGGCCCGCAACCAGCGCCTGCTGGAGCAGCTCAAGCGCCGCGAAGCGGAAGGCGCGAACGGGGTCCATCTGGTGCTGGAGAACGCCCCAGCGGACGCCCTCATGCGCCTGCTCGAGCGACTGGATCAACAGTACGGGCTGCGGATTGTCCAAGCCCAGATCAACCCCGTGACGACAGGGCGGGTGAACGCCTCGATCACCCTGCAGCGCGGAGGTGCCTGATGACCCGCCCCATGCTCGGCTGGAGTCTGCTGGCCCTGCTGTCCTACCTGCTTTTCCTTCTGCTCACCCTCCCCGCCCAGCGCGTGGCAGCTTGGAGCGGAGCCCCCCTGACGGAGGTACGCGGCAGCCTGTGGGCAGGCTCGGGCACCCTCACGCTCCAGGGCGAGAACCTGCGCAACCTGCAATGGCGACTGCACCCCGTCTGGCCCTGGCAGGGCGCGCTCGGCGCCGTGATCGCAGCCGAGCATCAGGGCTGGCAGGCTGCGGGTGAGTTACGGCTGGGCTGGAGCGGCACCCTGCGCGTGAACGACGTCACCCTGAGCGGCCCGCTCAATGCCCCCTTCCTCGCCCGCCGCCTGCCCTTGCCGCTGACCGGCCAGGCACGCCTACACATCCCCCGGGCCGACTGGCGGGGAGGTCTGGCCACGGCCGAAGGGGTCATCCTGGAGGTCTTCAAGCCCAGGATCATGCTGGGCGAGGCGCTGGCCCTCGGCGATCTTGCCGCCGAACTCGACGTGGTGGACGGCCGACTGGACGGCCGCCTGCACGACAAGGGTGGCCCGCTCGAACTCGCGGGCCAGCTCCAAGGCGACGCGCGCAGCGGACTCGTCTTGGAGGCCAGCCTCAAGGCCCGCCCAGGCGCACCGACCGCCTTGGCCGACAACCTGCGCCTTTTGCCCGCCGCACCAGAAGGCGGGGCGCGCATCCATGCCCGCCTGACCGCCCCGTGGCTGGCGCAGCCACAGTAGGCGGCCCGCCCAGGGCCGATCATTCTCCATGCTTTATCGCGCCGAGGGCGGCGCACCTACGGACAGGGCGGCGACAGGAAGGCCCGCCCTCGGGCCGATGCATTACTCACCCCTGATGCGGCGGCGGCAGGAGCTCAGCGAATCCCTCGATCAGCTCGAAGCCGTCGGCCACCACCTCCTCCCCCCGGCTGTCAGGCCGGCGTACCCCGCGCAGGAAGCGGATACCAGCCTCACGCGCGCTCTCCAACACGTGCAGGTTATCGTCCACCAGCAGGGTGCGGGCGGGATCAAAGGGCTGCTGGCGGCGCAGGCGGGCCCAGAAGCCGGGCGCCTCCTTCGGCAGGCCGAAGGCATGGGCAGACAGCACCACGTCCAGGTGCCCGCCGAGGGGGGTGCGGGCCAGCTTCAGCGCCAGGCTCGCGGGATGGGCATTGGTCACCAGCACGGCCCTCCGTCCGCTGGCGCGCACCGCGTCAAGGAACTCGATGACCTGCGGATGCACAGCGATCAGGTGCGCCACCTCCTGCTTGAGCGCGATCACGTCCAGCCCGAGGCTCGCCGTCCAGTAATCCAGGCAGTACCAGTCCAGCGTGCCACGCACCGCATTGTAGCGGGCCAACAGCTCGTCACGCGCCCGCGGCACGGGCAGCCCCTCGCGCTCGGCGAAGCGCCGGGGGAGGTGCTCCAACCAGAAGTGATGATCGAAATGCAGGTCGAGCAGGGTGCCGTCCATGTCCAGCAGCACTGTGTCGATCTCGCGCCAGTCCAATCCCATGCTCATAACAAGTCTATCTCCGCAGCAACAATTAGTTGGACGGAGGACCGACCGGGCCGCACACTACGGGGTATTTTGCCACCTCTATCCGTCATAACCTTTTTCGTGAACAACGCTCCACTTGGGCCTGACCGCCTCCTTGCCTCCACCTCGGTGCCACTGGTGCATGTCGCTGCCGACGGGACGGTCCTGTGGGGCAATGATGCCTTCGCCCGGCTGTGCAACGTACTGCCGCCGGCGATCGCAGGCCGCGCGCTGACCGATCTGTGCTGGATCTGCACCGATGGCAGCTGCGCCTACTGCGGACGGGGCTTGCCCTTTGCCCAGATCGATTTCATGCGCAGTGACCTGCTGGCCTGCCCGCCCCCCACCCTCAGCCACGAGACCGGGAGCTGCCACCTGGTTCGTCTCGCCCGTCGGCACCTGGAGGACGGCAGCCTGCTGCTCGAATTCCACGACAACAGTGAGGCGGTCAACCTGCGCCAGCAACTGGAGGAGGCCCGCCAGCGCGACGAACTGACCGGTCTGCGCAACCGCCAGGCCCTGATCGAGCTCCTGAAGAGGACACACGCCCATGGCAACTACGCCATCCTGCTGATCGACATCGACCGCTTCAAGGTTATCAACGATTACTACGGGCAGGAGCAAGGCGATAACACCCTGATTGCACTCAGCCGCTATGTCAGCGACGGCCTGATAGAAGGGCAATGCATCGGCCGCTGGAGCGGACACGAGTTCCTCTGCCTGCTGCCGGACACGCCCATCGAACAAGCCCACAGCCTGGCCGAGACCATCCGCCATCACGTCCGCCACAGCTTCCAGCGCGACCACCACCGGCCGGACCAGCCCCATACGGTCACCATCAGCATCGGCGTAGCCTCGCGCACCCCTCGGATGGCAGCTTCGAGACAGTGATTGCGCGTGCCGATGCCGCGCTCTACCAGGCCAAGCGGCGTGGCCGCAACCGGGTTGCCACCGAACAGGATTTCAGCAAGAGCATCTTCATCGCCAGCGCGGAGATTGAGGCCGCCCTGCAGGAGGAGCGCCTGATCCCCGCCTACCAGCCGATCGTCGAGCTCGCAAGCGGGCGCGCGGTGGCCGACGAGGCCCTGGCCCGCATCCGCGGGCGGGATGGCGGCCTGCTGCCTGCTGGCCTGTTCATCGAGGCCGCCAGCGAACTGCAGATTGCCCACCGCATCGACCAAGCCATCGTGACCCAGGCCACCCAGCGCTGTGCCCGCCAGGTCATCGCCGCCCCCGACGCCCCCCGATCCACCACTTCCTCAATATCTCCACCGATCTGTTGCGCCACCCCCGGCGCATCGAGGCCATCCTGGCCGCGGCGCGCCTCTTCGCCGAGCAGTGCGGCATGCTGTGCTCGATCTCCAAGCCCCTGGTAATCGAGATCACCGAGCGCGAGCTGGTCGGCGACCCGCGCGAGGCGCTGGAGATCCTGCGTCCCTTCCTCGACTTCGGCCTGAAGATCGCGATGGACGACTTCGGCAGCGGCTACTCATCGTTCCTCTACCTGCTCGACCTGCCCGTCACCTACCTCAAGATCGAAGGCGAGCTGGTCCGCAAGATGCGCAAGGAACCTAAGGCGCGCGCCATCATCCAGGGCATCCAGTCCATCGCCGACCAACTCGAACTGACCACTATCGCCGAATTCATCAAGGATGGGGAAACCGCGCGCATGCTGACCGATCTCGGCGTGAACTGGGGCCAGGGCTACCTATTCAGCCGCCCCACAATCGAAGAGCCAGACGCGGCTTGCGGCCCCACGCCCCCCTCCCTATACTCCGGCCTTTCCTAAGCGATCGCAGCACCTCGCCATGAGCATCGAACTCCCTGAAGGTTACCGTCCCTCGGAAGACGAGGAATACATGAACCCCATGCAGCTGGAGTACTTCCGCCGTAAGCTGCTGGCCTGGAAACAGGAACTGATGGAGGAGTCCGACTCCACCCTCAACCACCTGCGTGAGGAAAACTGGCAGGAACCAGACATCAACGACCGCGCCACGCTGGAATCGGACGCCGCGCTGGAACTGCGCACCCGCGACCGCTACCGCAAACTGATCAACAAGATCGACAAGGCGCTCAACCGCATTGCGGATGGCACCTACGGCTACTGTGAAGAAACCGGTGAGGAGATCGGTATCAAGCGCCTGGAAGCGCGCCCGATCGCCACCCTGACCATCGAGGCCCAGGAGAAGCACGAGCGTCTCGAAAAAGTCCGCCGCGAGGAGTGACCATGCTGCGCGCCCTGCCTCTCACCTTGGCCGCCCTCCTCGTCCTGCCCGCCTGGGCGGGCCCCAAAGTCATGCTGGAGACCTCGCAAGGCGAGATCACCCTGGAGCTGGACGCAGACAAAGCGCCCAAGACGGTGGAAAACTTCCTCGCCTACGTGCGTGAAGGGCACTACGACGGTACGATCTTCCACCGCGTCATCCCGGACTTCATGATCCAGGGCGGCGGCTTTACCGCTGATTTCCAGCAGAAGCCCACCCGCGCCCCGATCCAGAACGAGGCCAACAACGGCCTGAAGAACGTGCGCGGCAGTATCGCCATGGCCCGCACCGGCAACCCGCACAGTGCCACCGCGCAGTTCTTTATCAACACGGTGGACAACGCCTATCTAGACTTCCAGTCCCCCACTCCGCAGGGCTGGGGCTACACGGTGTTTGGCAAGGTCGTGGCCGGCATGGAGGTCGTCGACCGCATCCAGCGCCTGCCCACCGGCCCCGGCGGCCCCTTCCGCGGCGACGTGCCGCGCGAGACCGTGCTGATCAAGCAGGCCCGCATCCTGCCCTGACTGCGTTGATCCCGACCATCGACACCCCGGACGGCCTGCACGCGCTGACCGCCACCCTGGCCGGCACGGCCGTGCTGGCCCTCGACACCGAGTTCCTGCGCGAGCGCACCTACCGCCCGCAGCTCTGCCTCGTGCAACTGGCGACCGGCACCACCGAGGCCTGCCTCGACCCCCTCGCGCTCGAAGACCTGCAACCGCTCGCCAAGCTGCTGGCCACCCCGGCGCAGATCAAGGTCCTGCACGCCGCCGGACAGGACCTCGAAGTCCTGCATCAGCGCCTCGGCATCCTGCCCGCCCCGCTGTTCGACACCCAGATCGCCGCCGCCCTGTGCGGCCTGGGTGAGCAAATCGGCTATGCCGCGCTCATCGAGCGCCTGTTCGGCGTGCAACTGGAGAAGGCCCACAGCCGCACCGACTGGTCGCGCCGCCCCTTGAGCCACGAGCAGCTGCGCTACGCGCTCGAGGACGTGCACTACCTGCCGGAGGCCCACGCCATCCTGGAATCGCGCCTGATGGCCCTCGGTCGGCTTGAGTGGCTGCGGGAGGACTGCGAAGCGCAACTCGACCCCGCACGGTGGACGCCCGAGCCGCTCGAGGCCTGGCGCCGCATCAAGGGCTGGCAGCGCCTGCCCCCGGCGGCCTTCCCACGCCTGCGCCAGCTCGCCGCCTGGCGCGAGTGCCGCGCCCAGGCCCTCGACCGCCCGCGTCGCTGGGTGATGGACGACGACACCCTCCTCCAGCTCGCCAGCCGCCCGCCCGCGAATATCCACGCCTTGCTGCACGGCGGCCTGCTGCCACCTGGTCTGCGCCGTGCCGCCGAGGACATCATGACCGCGCTCGAGGCAGCCCGGACGGACGAACGCCCGCCTCCCCCGGCCTGGACCCCCATGCGCGGGGAGGAGCGGGCCCGCTTCAAGCGCCTGAGCACGGCCATCGACCGGCTGGCCGCCGGCCTCGACCTGCCTGCGGGCCTCTTGCTCTCGCGCGCAGAACTGGAACGCCTGGCACGCGGTCAAACCACGCTCGATACCCTTCAAGGCTGGCGTGGAGCGCTTCTGCGCGAGCCGCTCGGTCACGCCCTCTGATCCGCGACCCCTCCATGAATCCGAACGACCTGATCCAGCGCATCCAGGCCGCTATCCCCGACGCCGAGGTCACCCCCTCGGGCGAGGGCTGCAGCTTCAACCTAACCGTGGTGAGTGCAAGCTTCGCCGACGAGCCGCTTCTCAAGCGGCATCGCAGGGTGATGGCGGCGCTGAACGACCTGATCGCGAGCGGCGAACTGCACGCCGTGACGCTCAAGACCCATACCCCCGAAGAATCCCGAGGCTGATCCCCATGGACAACCAAACTCGCACCGAGCTTGAGGCCGCGGCCTTCCGCCGCCTGATCGCCCACCTGCAGGAGCGCACGGACGTGCAGAACATCGACCTGATGAACCTGGCCGGTTTCTGCCGAAACTGCTTCTCCAAGTGGCTCAAGGCCGCGGCCGATGAGCGCAACGTCACGCTTAGCCTGGATCAGGCGCGCGAGATGGTCTACGGCATGCCGTACGAGGAGTGGAAAGCGAAGTACCAGAAGGAGGCCAGCGCGGAGAAGCTGGCGGTGTTCGAGCAGGCCTTCGAACGCACCCATGGCCACCCACACCAGGGCTGAGGTTCAAATCGGCCCGAGGGCGGACCTCCTAACGCCCTGCCCGTAGGAGCGCCGCCCTCGGCGCGATAAAAGCATCGCACCCCGGGGGGACTCCTACGCGTCCAGCCCTGGGGCCGCCCTGCCACGATGCGCCTCACCCACTGATCGGCTGGGTCCGTCCCTCGAAGGGGCTGCTCATCTGCCCGCTGACCGCGCCCGCGGGCAGCTCCGGCCAGCGGCCCGCCTGCAATGCATTCACCAACTCGGCCTTGAGCGCCGCCGCATCCCACCCGGCATAGGGTTTGGTGCCGCCACTCGTCAGGGCATCGACATAGGCCTCGGCGATGGCCTTGGCCTCCCCCCACTGCGTGGCCCTGGCCGTGCCGCCGAGCTCATTGGGCAGGCGCGTCCAAGAGTCACGCACGGTCAGCAGCACCTTCGCCATGGCCATACCGAGCACGTCTTCACCGTTCATCGGCTGGCTGCCATCAAGGATGGCGCGCATGACCTCGGCCGCTGCGGGGTCCTTGCGCCCCTGTTCGAGCACCGCAGCGAGGGCGCGCGGCGCGCCCTGCAAGAGCTGCTGCGCACCCACCGGGAAGCCCATCCCACCCGTGCTGTCGATCTGCACCGCGGCAAGCTCAAGGGCCTGCCCCACACGCGGCAGACCGAGACTCCGTGCCTTGGCGGCACCGAAACGGGCACGCTCGGGGGTCACCGCCATGCCATCCCCCAACCATTTGTAGAAGATGGTGCCGACATTCTCGCGTTCGAGGTATTCATCCTTGCCTTCGCGCCAACCCTTGATCTCACCCACTGCAAAGGCCTTGCGCAGGACCGGGGCGTCCGGGTTGTCGGACAGCACCTCCGCCCCTGACAATGGGCTATTGGCGCCAGGGTGACAGGTACCATACAGGGTCTTGCCCTTGCCCGGCACCAGCTCGCGTATGATCACCATGGCCCGATCGCCCTCAAGCGCCTCGACAATGCCGGTGGCATAGCCATCCTCACGCAGATGCTCGGAATACATGGGAATGAAGACCCGGTCGCCCACATGGACCTGGGCCTGAGCCGCGCCAGCGAAGGCCAGCAGGGCGAGGAGCGCAAAACGCTGCGCATGTTTCATCGACAAGAACCTCATGAGTGACTCAACCCGACAACTGATCTTCTCCGCCCAGGACGACTTCGGCCCGGTCGAAGTCTGGCGCACCCCCGAAGGGTTGGTCCTGGGCCTTGGCAACGCGATCGAACAGACCCGGGTCCTGCCGCACCATCGCAATCACCTCTGCTTCAGCTACCTGCGCTACATGCTGCTGACCCTGCTGTGGAAGCCGAAGCCCCGCCGCGCCCTGATCCTCGGCATGGGCGGCGGGGCGCTGGCCCGCAGCCTGCTCGCCGCCTTCCCCAAGCTTAAGATCGACGCGATCGAGCTACGCCCGGCGGTGGTGCGGGCCGCGCGGGAGGCCCTCGGCCTGCCCGAGGACCCGCGCCTTGCGGTGCACATTATGGATGCAGCCGAGTTCGTGCAGAACGCCCCGACCTCCCACTATGATCTGATCCTGACTGATTTGTTCGATGCCCAGGGCATGGTGCCCGCGCTAGGCGAGGCCGCATTCCAGCAGGCGTGCGCGCGGATCCTTGCCCCGCGCGGGGCGCTGGCCGCAAACCTTTGGCGCCACCCCCTGGAGGACTACCTCGCGGCGAGCATCGCCATGGAGCAGGCTTATCCCTGGCTGGCCTTCGTGACCGTGCCCGAGCGCGACCAGACCATCGCCCTCGGGGCGAAGGACTTCCCCGCCCACGTGCGCGACACCGCCCACATCGGCCGCAAACACGGGCTCGAACTGCCCGCCTACTGGCGCGAGTTGGTGCGTCAGAACCCGAGACGCTTCCGCGCCTGAGCCATCAGCCGTGCAAGGCTTCGAGCACCGCCTCGGCCCGGCTGTGGGCAAGACCCGACTCGTCCACACCGAGCCATTTGAGCACCCCATCCTCCACGATCATGGCATAACGCTTGGAACGCAGCCCCATGGCCGCCTTGCGCATGTCGCGCCCCATCCCCAGAGCAAAGGTCCACTCGCCGTTGCCATCGGAGAGGAAGGCGATGTGCTCAGGCTCACCGTGCGCCTTGGCCCAGGCGCGCATGACGAAGGGGTCGTTCACGGCCAGACAGACGATGGCGTCCACACCCGCTGCCTTCAACGCATCCGCATGCACGATGAACCCCGGCAGGTGCTCGTCGGAGCAGGTCGGGGTAAAGGCCCCGGGCACGGCAAACAGAACCACCCGACGGCCGCGGAACAGCTCCGGGGTGGCGATCTCCTCAAGCCCCGCCTCACCGCGGCGGTAGAGGGTGCCCGCCGGCAGGGGCTGACCGATCGTCAGGCTCATGGCGCATCTCCTTGGACGTTGCGATGGGATGGAATGAGGCTAGCACGAGACCAACGCAGGATTCCCGCACAAATCGCAGGCAAGAAAAAAGCGCCCGGTTTCCCAAAGCGCTTTCTGAAGAGTGGCGGAGCGGACGGGGCTCGAACCCGCGACCCCCGGCGTGACAGGCCGGTATTCTAACCAACTGAACTACCGCTCCGAAAACGGTCGCCGCATTGTAGCAGCGTTGTCTGGTGGGTGGTGAGGGGATCGAACCCCCGACATTCGCCTTGTAAGGGCGACGCTCTACCAGCTGAGCTAACCACCCGGAAAACTGGAGCGGGAAACGAGACTCGAACTCGCGACCCCAACCTTGGCAAGGTTGTGCTCTACCAACTGAGCTATTCCCGCGTCAGCCTCACGGCTTGTGTGGAGGCGCATTATACGGAGCGGCACACGATGCGCAAGCCCTTTTTCACCGCCGCGGCAAAAAACATTTATCAATCGAGACGTAAAAACCTCTTCTTTGTTCGGGGGATGGGTTGGGAGCAGTTTTATTGATGGAGCCAGACAGACGGGACATGTCCACGAACTGCGCTGAATCCCCATAACAAAACAACAAAATCACCACCCAAGGAGGACGAGATGCCTCGCACAGCCTCTCTCATTGGCGCAGCGCTGATGCTGGGGGCGGCCGCCACCGCCCATGCCGCGCCCAGCGGTCAGACCATCGGCTTCACCTGCTTCGCTTGCCATGGCGACATGGGCAAGGGGAACCGCCACCATCCCAGGACTGGCTGGCCGCTCGGCTGATTCCATCTACGAACAGCTGATCGCGTTCAAGACCGGCAAACGCCCCGCCACCGTGATGGACCGTCACGCCAAGGGCTACTCCGACGAGGAACTGCGCGCCGTTGCGGAGTACTTCGCCAGCCTGCCCGCCAAGTGAAGCCAAGGAGTTCGAACATGACGCTCTCACGTCGTTCCTTTCTGAAACTGGCCGGCGCCTCGGCCGCCCTCGGTGCCCTCACAGGCTGTGCCATGGAGCCGCGCGGAGCGGGCGGGCACGTGGTCGTGGTCGGTGGCGGTTTCGGTGGCGCAGCCGCCGCCAAATACATTCGCCGCCTGGATCCCTCGATCAAGGTCACCCTGATCGACGCCAACCTGTCGAATTATTACACCTGTCCGTTCAGCAACCTCGTGCTCGGCGGCCAGCTGGAGATGAAGGACATCAAGGTCAGTTTCGACGCCCTGCGCGACAAGCATGGCGTGCAGCTGATCGAGGATCATGTGGACGGCATCGACGCTGACAAACGCACCGTCAAGCTCAAGAGCGGCAAGACGCTGGGCTATGACAAGCTCGTCCTCTCTCCGGGCATCGAGCTGAGCTATGAAAAGATCGCCGGTTACAGCAAGGACGCGGCCGAGAAGCTGCCGCACGCCTGGAAGGCGGGCGCGCAGACAACCCTCCTGCGCAAGCAACTGGAGGCCATGAAGGACGGCGGTACGTTCGTGATGGTAGCTCCGCCCAACCCCTACCGCTGCCCACCCGGCCCCTACGAACGCGCCGCCGTAGTGGCCGAGTACCTCAAGAAGCACAAGCCCAAGTCCAAGATCATCATCCTCGACCCGAAGGACAAATTCTCCAAGCAGGGCCTGTTCATGGAGGCCTGGGAGACCCTGTACGGCGACATGATCGACTGGGTCAGCCCGGAGCGCGGTGGTGTGGTCACCTCGGTGGATGCCGGCTCGATGACCGTCACGACCAAGGATGGCGACAAGATCAAGGCCGATGTGATCAACGTCATCCCGCCGATGCAGGCCGGCAAGATCGTCACCGCCTCCGGCCTTGCGGACGACAAAGGCTGGGCGCCGGTCAACCAGCGCACCTTTGAGTCCAGCAAGGCCAAGAACGTCTACGTGGTTGGTGACAGCAGCATCGCTGGCCCGGTACCCAAGTCGGGCTATGGGGCGAACTCCGAGGCGAAGATTGCTGCAGCAAGCATCGTCAATGCCCTCAACGGCGCGGAGCCGGGCGATCCGAAGTTCGTCAACACCTGCTACAGCTACGTCTCCGCTCAGGATGCTATCTCTGTGGCCGGGGTGTACGAGCTGAATGCCGAGAACAAGATCATCGAGGTCAAGGACTCAGGCGGTGTGTCGGCCAAGGCGGGTAAGAACTGGAAGGCAGAGGCCATCTTCGCCAAGGGGTGGTACGAGGGCATCCGCCAGGACACCTGGGGCTGATCCAGCCTCCCCCTCGAGCAACCCCCGCCTTCATTGCGGGGGTTCTTTTTTGTTACTGCGCCAACAGGGCGAGCATGGCCAAGAGCCCGCCAAGCAGCGCCCCGACCAGGACGTCGGAGAGATAGTGCAGCCCAAGCACCATGCGCGAAGCGGCCACCAAAAGCGCAAACGGCACCACCAGCCAGGCCAGTTCCGGCGCGTACGCCAGCAACTGCACCGAGAAGTTGACCGCGTGCAGGGTGTGCCCGGAGGGAAAACTGTACTTGTCAAGCGGTGGCACGCTCAGCCGGATGCCGTCACACACCGCACAGGGCCGGGGCCGGGCGGTGAGCTTCTTGATCGACCAGTACAGCAGCAGCCCTGCCAGGGCGGTGGCCAGCATCCAGCCGACCGGCTGGAAGGCGGCCAGCCCATCACGCCAAGCCAGCCAGAACAGGAGGGCATACCAGCCGATGCCATCCCCCAACCGGCTGGCGGTGGCGAACACCGCACGCACGGGGCGGAAACCGCTCAGGCGATTGGCGGCCAGAGTGAAGGCCTGCTCCCAGCCGAGATAACGGTCCAACCCCATTCGAAACCATGTCGTGGACGGGGCAAGACGGGGACTATTCATCAGGCGACCCTCCTCGGTGAAGCGATTGCGGCAGCGAGTACCTCGAGCCACATCGACTCGAGCTGACGTACGATGGCAGTCCAGCTTTGCTGTTCGACGCGCTCGCGCGCGGCCTGCCTCATACGTGCCGCCAGCCCGTCATCCTCGACGAGGCGGACGGCCTGACGCAGGAAAGCCACCTCGTCGCCCATCGGCGCCACCAGGCCGCAGCGGCCATCGTCGATCAGCAGGCGTGCCGCCGCGTAGTCGAAGGCCAGCACGGCGAGGCCGGAAGCCATGGCCTCGAGCAGGACGTTGCCGAAGGTCTCGGACAGGCTCGGGAAGACGAACAGGTCGGCGCTGGCATAATGGGCCGCCAGCACCTCGCCGATCTGGGCACCGGCGAAGTGGATGTCCGGATGGGACTGGCGCAGGCTGGCAGCAAGCGGACCGTCCCCCACCATCACCGCGCGCAGCTCGGGGCATCTCTCGCGCATGGCCTGGATGGCGCGCACGAACAGGTCAAGGTTCTTCTCCGCCGCCAGCCGCCCGACATACAGCGCCACCGGGGTATCCGGCCCGGCGCCCCAGCGCTCGCGCAGCGCGGGATCGCGCCGAGCGGGGTGGAACAACTCGGCGTCGACCCCGCGCCCCAGCACCCGCAGCCGCTCGAAGCCCTCTGCAGCGCATTGCTCGCGCTGGTCCTCGGTCGGGATCAGGGTGAAGGCGGTGGCGTTGTGGAAATGGCGCAGGTAGGCCAGCACCGGGCCGCTCAGCCAGGGCAGGCCATAATGGCGGGCATAGACATGGAAATGGGTGTGCAGGCTGGACGTGACGGGGATGCCGAGGGCGCGCGCCGTGCGCAGGGCGGAGTAGCCGAGCGGTCCCTCGGTGTCGATGTGCACCACATCCGGACGCAGACAGGTCCAGCGGGCGCGCAGGCGGTGGCCGGCCGGCAGGCCGAACTGCATGGCGGCATAGCCGGGCACCGGCACGCCGCGGACGCGCAACTCCCCCTCCTCGAGCGGCGCGCCATCGCCCCGCGGCTCCGGACGCACGAGGTCCACGCGATGGCCCAGCCCGCGCAGCTCGCGCACCATGGCCACGAGCGTGCGGGCGACGCCGTTCAGGTCGGGGGCATAGGTTTCGGTGACCAGCGCAATGCGCAATGTATTTCCCCTGGGATCGATGGTTCTATCCCAGAGAATGCACCGCCAGAATGAACATCAGGTGACGATCAAGGCGTCAGGGAAACGCTGAAAAATTCAGCGTTTCCTGTTTGGGGCAGGACGCCCCAACGCGAACAACGACGTCAGTCGTTGATTCGCGGAGTCCGTCGCGGACATGCGCCTTGATAAGACGAGCTGAAAAAATCCATGGATGGATTTTTTCAGCATTTCCTCAGATATCCGTTCCACGCACGATCACCACCTGCCCCCGTTCGATGCGCACATTCACCGACGTCAGCGCCTCGCCCCGGCAGGGGCCGGCGATGCAGCGGCCGTCGTCGATCTCGAACAGCGCGCCATGCACCGCGCACAGAATGTAGCGCCGGTCGGCGTCGAGGAAGTCGTCCGGCTGCCAGTTGAGCTCCGCACCAATGTGCGGGCAGCTGTTGAGGTAGCCCTTCACCGCATTGCCTTGGCGGACGATGAAGATCGGGCGCATAGCGCCGTCGATCTCGACCTCGAAACCGCGACTGCCCGGATCAGGCAGGCTGGCGAGCGGACAGAGGCGCTCGCCCGCAGCCATGACTGCCGGCTCGAACAGGCCATCGAACCCCACCTGCCCCACCTTGCGCCCAGCCAGGCGGCAGGCGTCCTCCACGGCCTGCCCGAGCGGGCGGCCGGAGAGCATGGCGTGGATCAGCCCGGCGTTGAAGGTGTCGCCCGCGCCAAGGGTATCGACCACCTCAGGCGGCGGGAAGGCCGGGCTGTGCAGCAGCGCATCGCCCTGCATCGCCCAGGCCCCCTGGTCGCCCCAGGGCAGGATCAGGATGGCGCGCGGCGCCCAGGCACGCGCTTCGGCCAGGAATGCTTGCGGCTGCTCGAAGCCGCGGCCGCGGGCGAAGGCGCGCGAGAAAATGATGATGTCGGGATAGTCCCACAACTGCTCCAGCCCCTCGCGCTCCTTCTCCACCTCGAGCGAGATCGGCTGATCACGCACCATACTGCGCGCATAGGCGAGCATGGCCGCGAGTTCGTCGCAGTTGCGCGCTTCAAAGTGCAGCCAGTCGAACGTCTCCACGGGAATCTCCATGAAGTCGTCCATGCCAAACTCCGGCAGGTCGCGGTGGTGGATGATGGTGCGCGAGCCGTTGCGCCGGTTGAGGGCGATGTACGAGGTGGGCGCGGCACCGCCCGCCATCCGCCGGGCATGCGCAAGGCCGATGCCGCGCGCCGTAAGCTCGGCCGCGATGCGCTGCCCGCCCATGTCGCCCGCCAGCACCCCGGCAAGGTGGCACTGATGCCCGGCCTGGGCAAGGATGCCAAGGGTATTGGCGGTGTTCCCGCCCAGGCGCACGGCCTGCTCCAGGGCGCGCACCTCGCTATCCTCGGTGGGATAGCCATCCACCGTGTTGATGATGTCGAGGGTGGCGATGCCGGTGCCTAGAATGCGGGCCATGCTTCTCGCTTGGTGATGCAGAAAGAATCTTGCAAATTAGCCGCGAAAAACGTGGATGTCCACGCTCCACTGATCCGCCCCGGCGTTCAGCACCAGACAGGAGGGCGCGCCGTAGGTGCGGATGCGCCCCGCCGCACCGGGGTTGAGTACCCACGGCTCGGCCTCCCGGTCGATCACCAGCCGATGGGTGTGGCCATAGACCACGGCCCGGGCATCAGGATGGCGCTCGCGCAGACGCGCATGGCGCAAGGCGGCAGGCAGGACGCGATGGCCATGCTCGACCGCAAGGATGCCGCCGGGCAGGTCGATCTCAACCCGCTCCGGCAGCTCGCGCAACCAGCCCTCCGAGCCGCGCGGCCACTGCAAGGGAGTATCGTTGTTGCCGCGCACCGCCATCACCCGCCCACTCTTGGGCTGCAGCGCGGCCAGCACGCGCGGGGCGCCGATATCCCCCGCATGCACGACCAAATCGCAGTCGGCCACGATCTCGGCAATGCGCTCATCGAGCATGCCGTGAGTATCCGCCACCAAGGCAACCCGGATCATCCCCGTCCCCTGCGCGCAAGCCCCGCCAGCGCC
>JBMFOY010000004.1:29043-31421 GCA_049969375.1 Halothiobacillaceae bacterium
CCGCCTCGGCCTCGCCGGTGACGGGGATCATGTTCAAGCCAAGCACACCCACCAGCCATTCGGTGAGAAGGCCAAGCAGCAGGGTGATGGTCGCGAGGGTCATGAGATAGGCCACCCGCAGCCGCCTGCCAAACTCGCGCTTAAGCACGCCGAGGGTACCGAGATTGGCCGCAGGCCCCGCGAGCAGGAACACCAGCACCGCGCCCGGGCCGACGCCGACCGCCAGCAGAGCGGCAGCCACGGGCGTCGCAGCCGTGGCGCAGACGTACATGGGCAGACCGAGGACGAACATCAGCAGCATCCCCGGCAGCCCCTGCCCCAGGCCGGCGAGGGCCTGCGGCGGAACGAAGGCGGACAGCGCCCCGGCGGCCAGCAGCGCCATCCCCAGTCAAGGTGCAAGATCGTCTCCCACAGGCTGGCCAGGGCGTAGCGCACCCCCTCCACGGTCCGCGCCAGCACGGAATGGTCATGGCTGGGGGAAGGCGGGCATCCGCCCGCACAGCCCGCATCGCATGATGGAGGCGGCGGAGACGGCATGGCGCATCCTGTGTCGTAGCAGCCCGTCGCGCAGGCCGATCCGGCGGAGGGATGGCCCTCGTCTTCGCTCATCCGGCAGGCCACCCATCCCACCGCGACTGCGGAGATGAGCGCGCCGAGGGGCCGCAGCACGGCATACACCGGACCAAGCAGGGCGTAGGTGACAGCCACGGAATCGCCCCCGGTCTCCGGCGTGGCGATCATGAAGGCAAAGGTTGGCCCCTTGCCCGCGCCCTGGCGGCGCAGGCCGAGTGCGGTCGGCAGCACGCTGCAGGAACAGAGCGGCAGCGGCGCGCCAACCAGCGCCGCGCGCACCACGGCACCGAGGCCCTCGCTACCCACCCAGCGCACCATCCAGGCCTCCGGCAGGAAGCCCTTGAGCAGGCCGGCCAGCACCAGCCCCAGCAGCAGCCACGGCGCGGCATCAAGGGCGACCCCGAGGGTGGCGGCGACTAGGGCGATGAGCCACTCCATGCCTCAATCTGCCGTCCATGACTGGCCGAACCGACCGGCAAAGAAGGACTCGGCCAGGGGACGGCGCTGGCGCGAGGCGACCTCGTCCTCGTAACGGCTGCCCTCCAACTGCTCCGCCCGCCCGGGGTAACCAACGGCAATCATCGCCATCGGCTGATAGCGCTCCGGCACTTGAAAGGCCTCGCGCACGGCCTGCACGTCGAAGCCGCCCATCTGGTGGGCGATGAGGCCCTGGTGCACGGCTTCGAGGCACACGTTCTCGCTCGCCGCCCCCGTGTCGTGGGCGCCCCAGCGGTTGGGCTTGTCATTGCGCGTGAACAGGGTATCGGCGAGGGAGATCAGCAGCACCGGCACATCCTTGCACCAGGCCTGGTTGCCCGGATCCAGCACGTCGAACGCCCGCTGCCAGGCCTCCGCATCCCGCCCCCGGTCGCACACGATGTAGCGCCACGGCTCGTCTCCCCAGCAGGAGGGGGCCCAGCGCGCAGCCTCGAACAGGGCAGCCAGTTTCTTGGGCTCGACATGACGTGCGGAATCGAAGGCGCGCGGGCTCCAGCGCGCCGCTATTTGCGCGAGGATCGGCACAGATGTTTCGGCCAACTTATTCATGAGACCCCCTTTCAAATTCACGAATCTGGCGCCGGTGGATGCCGCCGAACGCCCAAAGAGCGACCACCGCCCCAAGCAGCGCCAGCAGCATATCCCACTGCGTATCCCAGATATCCCCCTGCATGGCGAGGAAGTGTTCGGCCTCCGCGCCGTAGGCCATCGCTGCGGCCCACTCCATCAATTCATAGAAGGCGCTGAAGGCGAGTGCCACACTCGCAGCGAGAAAGAACAACCAGCCGTTCTCCTTCACCACCTGCCGACGAATGAACAACTCACGCGCGAGCAAGGCCGGGGTGATCCCTTGAAGCACGTGACCGAGGCGATCGTAGGGGTTGCGGGAAAGATCGAAAACATCCTGCAGCCACAGCCCCGGCGGGGTCAGCGCGTAGGTGTAATGCGCACCGACCAGGAGGAAGACCATGTGCAGGGCGATGATGCGGCTGAGCAGCGGGCTGAGCGGGAAGGCACGCACGGTGAAGAGCATCAGCGGCAGGCCGATCACGACCGGCAGCGCCTCCAGCCACCAGGTCAGGCGATCTGCGGGCTCGATCCACGACCAAGCCATCACCCCCAGCACCAGGACCAGCAGAGCGACAAGCTCCCTTCTCGAAGTCATCGACGACACCTTCTGTAAACTGTCGCATCCCGGACGATGATATTTCGCGCCGCGGTTACCTGCTCGCATGCAGCGTTCTGGCTGAGCTTTTGGGTCAGCGAGACGACAGGAAGGCCGTCTTACGTCAGCAGGTTCACGCATG
>JBMFOY010000005.1:0-29606 GCA_049969375.1 Halothiobacillaceae bacterium
GGAAGCGATAAAATGATTCGGCGCATCCCGAGGACAGGCAGCATGTCCGCGATCTGTCCCTCGGCAGGTGCATCACAGCGCATTGGTAGGGTGAGGCGCTTTTCCTTATCGTCCAGGGGTTCGGCACTTTGTTGCTGGGCGGCGAGGACCTCCAGTGTGGCCTCGGACGGGTCGCCGCCGGCACGGGCGCGGGCGAGCAGGCGTTGGCGCAGGGTGTCCTCGGGGCAGTGCATGGCGAGGATGTGGACGGGCGCGCCCAGCCTTTCGGCCAGTGCGCGGGCGGCCTGGCGTGGAGCAGCCGCAAGGTAGGTGGCGTCGAGGATGACGCCAAAACCGGCCTGCATCACCGCTTCTGCCAGGTCCAGCAGGCGGGCGTAGGTCTGTTCGGTGGCCTCACGGCTGTAGCGCCCCCTGAAGAGCCCATCTTCGCCGCGCTCCGGGAAAAGGCGTTGGCGTTCGATATCGGAGCGAATGCGGATCAGGCCCGCGCTCTCGGCCAGGATCAGGGCAGCGTGGCTTTTGCCGCTGCCGGAATAGCCGTGGGTGATAAGAAGCTGCGCTTGGCCGGGCTGGGTGTAGCGCTCGGCCAGGTCGACGTAGCGTGCGTAGCGGGTGCGTGCCTCCACGACCTGCTCCGGCGTGCCGCCGAAGGCCACGCCGAGCAGGGCCACCTTGGCGCGGACCATGGCGCGGTAGGCCTGGTAGAAACGCAGCAGGGCCAGCCCTGCATAGTCGCCGGTGTGTTCCAGATAGCGGTTGAGCAGGCGATGGGCGTGGGCGGGCAGGCCGCGGTCCTCCAGGTCCATGAGTAGGAAGGCCAGCTCGCTCATCACGTCGATCCAGCGGAAGCTGTCGTTGAACTCGATGGCGTCGAAGATGACGATGGCATCGTCCACTAGGGCCATGTTGCCGAGGTGCATGTCGCCGTGCAGCTCGCGCACGAAGCCGTCCCGCTTGCGGGCGGCGAGGGTGGGGGCGAGGCGGGCGTAGGCGGCCTCGGTCCACCGGCGCAGACGCTCGAGCTGGGTATGGCGTGGGGCATCGTCCGGATCGAGTAGCGGCTTGATCTGCTCGAAGTTCTGCGCCATCGGCGCGTACACGGTCGCAGGCTCGCCCAGGGGGCTGGCCATCCCGACGCGGGGCGCGGCGGCATGGAAGGCGGCGATGCGGTCGGCCAGCTCGTCCATGCGCGCAAGCGGCAGGCCCTCGCGGGTCAGTACCTGATCGAGCTGGGCGCCGTCTGGGAAACGGCGCATGACCACCGCGGCCTCGAGCACCTCGCCTTCGCCGTCGAGCCTCGGGGTCTCGGGCGTGCCGCGAATCAGTGCCACGTCGAGATAGAGTCCGCCGCCCAGGGTGCGATTCAGGCGCAGTTCCTCATGGCAGTAATGGATGCGCTGGGTAAGGTCGGTAAAGTTCAAAAAACCGAAATCGACGGGTTTTTTGAGCTTGTAGGCCCGTTCACCGGCCAGGATGACCGAGGAGATATGCGTCTCGACCAGGCGCGCAGCCGGATCCTGGGTCTGGAGTTGCTGGAAGAGGGCGGTAACGAGGGTGCGGTGCGCATCGAGGGCGGCGGACATGGCGGGTTCACATAAGTTAATATGCCGGAAGCATAAATCAGCACGCCTATTGCATCCATTCCCATGACCTCCCGCCGTTCCCGGCCCTCCCATGCCCGCGCGGGCATCGTTGCTTTCCTGCTCAAGCTGGCCCTTGCCCTCCTGCTTGTCGGCGGGCTGCTGCTGGCGCTGTACGCCACGCATCTCGACCGCCGTGTGCAGGAGCGCTTCTCCGGCAGCCTGTGGGCCCTGCCGGCCAAGGTTTATGCGCGGGCGATGGAGTTGTGGGTCGGTCTGCCGCTTTCGCCCATCCAGCTCGAGCGCGAGCTGGGCCGGTTGGGCTATCGCCAGACGGACGGTCATCCGCAGCCTGGCGAGTACCGCAAGGCCGGTGTGGACTTTGAGGTGCATGCCCGCCGCGCGCAGCATGTGGACGGTGAGGAGCCGGAACGGCTGCTGCGCATCCGCTTCGAGGGCAACCGTGTCGCCGGTCTCTGGGATGAGGCGCGCAAGCCGGTGGACCTAGCCCGTCTCGACCCGCTGGTGATCGGCAGTTTCTATCCGGACAAGCAGGAGGATCGCGTTCTGCTCCGCCTGCAGGACGCCCCACCGCTGCTGGTTCAGACCCTGCTGGCGGTGGAGGATCAGTCTTTCTTTGAGCATCACGGCGTCAACCCGTGGGCGATCCTGCGCGCGATGGTGGTCAACATGGTCAGCGGTCAGGTCACCCAGGGCGGCAGCACCATCACCCAGCAGCTGGCGAAAAACTTCTTTCTCAGCAACGAGCGCACGATCTCGCGCAAGCTCACCGAGCTGATCATGGCCATCGAGCTGGAGTGGCACTACAGCAAGGAGCAGATCCTCGAAGCCTACCTGAACGAGGTCTGGCTGGGGCAGGACGGCAACCGCGCCATCCACGGCTTTGGTCTCGCGAGTGAGTTCTACTTCGGCCGTCCGCTGAGGGAACTGGATCCAGACCAGCTCGCCCTGCTGGTCGGCATGGTCAAGGGGGCGTCGTACTACAACCCGCGCCGCAACCCCGAGCGCGCGCTCGAGCGGCGCAATGTCGTGCTCGGCGTGATGGCCGAGCAGGGACTGATCTCGCCGGACCAGCGCGATCTCTTGCGTCAGAAGGGGCTGGGGCTCTCCGTGACGCCCGGCGGTGGAAGCGGGGGGCAACCCGCCTTTCTGCAGCTGGTGCGCCGGCAACTTAGGCAGGAATACGATGAGCAGGCCTTGCGCACGCTGGGTCTGCGCATCTACACCACGCTTGATCCGGAGGCGCAACTGCAGGCCGAGCAGGCAGTAGCGGAGCAGTTGCCGAAGCTCGAGAAGGCACGCAAGCTGCCGGCCGGGAGTCTGCAGGCCGCAGTGATCGTCACCGAGCCGACCTCGGGCGAGGTGCTGGCCGTGGTGGGGGACCGGGAACCCCGTTTCGAGGGCTTCAACCGCGCCCTTGATGCGCGCCGTCCGATCGGCTCGCTGGTCAAGCCGGCCATCTACCTGACGGCCCTTGAGCAGCCGCAGCGCTATGGTCTTGGCACCCTGCTCGAGGATGCGCCGCTCACCCTCGAGCAGCCGGGCAGCCCCCCCTGGTCGCCGGAGAACTACGACCGCGAATACCGAGGCCAGGTCCCACTGTTCCGAGCCCTCGCGCACTCGCTCAACCTGCCGGCGGTGAGGGTGGGGCTGGATGTGGGGGTGGACAACGTCGCCTCCACCCTGCGCCGCCTGGGCGGCACGCCGCCCGACAAGCCCACCCCGGCGATGATGCTCGGTGCGGTGGAGATGGCTCCGATCGAGGTGGCGCAGATGTACCAGACCCTGGCGGCGGGCGGCTTCCAGACTCCGCTGCGCGCCATCCGCGGGGTGCTCGATGCCGACGGCCGTCCGCTGGCCCGCTATACCCTGACCGTCCGCCAGGCAGCCCAGCCCGCGCCGGTGTTCCTCGTCACCACCGCGATGCAGGGCACCGTGCGCGAAGGCACGGCGGCCGCCCTCGGCAAGGCGCTGCCGGGGCTGCAGCTCGCGGGCAAGACCGGCACCACCAACGACCTGCGCGACAGCTGGTTCGCCGGCTTCTCCGCCGACCGGCTGGCGGTGGTGTGGGTCGGTCGCGACGATAACCAGCCGACCAAGCTCACCGGCGCCAGCGGCGCCCTGCCGATCTTCACCCAGCTGATGCGCGCCTTGCCGCAGCAGCCGCGCTCAAACCAGGCCCCGCCGGGGGTGGAGTGGGTCTCCATCGACCCAAGCACTGGGCTGCTGGCCCCGCCTAGTTGTCCGGGCGCGATCACGTTGCCCTACATCGAGGGCACCGCGCCGCGCGAAATGAGCGGCTGTGGCGAGGCGCCGATCGACCAAGGCAGCCATGAAGAATCCCTGATCCACTGGTTCAACTAACTGCTGCAATGAACATCACCCGCCTGACAGCTCTCGCCACCGCCGCTCTCATGTTGGCTGCCTGTTCCTCCGTGCCTTCGGTGCGTAAGGAGATCGAACAGCCCGCAGCCAAGCCCAAACCCCTGCCTGGACCCACGGCCACGGTGCCCAAGGAACCGGTCGTCCGCACCCTGCCGGAAGCGGGCATGAAGGAGGCCCCGCTGGTCGTCAAACCGTTGCCGCAGGCAGCCCCGCCTGCCGTGCCGGCTGCGCCGCTCACGCCGACCATTGAGCGGGCGCCGGTGGCCGAGCTCCCGCCGCCGGCGCAGTCGGCCCCAGCTCCCGCCCCGGCTGCAATGCAGCTCGCCCTTGCCACATCCGCCCCGAGCGGCGGGCCTGCGGTGATGGCGCTGACCAAGCGTGCCGACGGGGAAATGCGCGCCAACGATCTGGCGGCCGCGGCCGCCACGCTGGAGCGTGCCCTGCGCATCGAGCCGAACAATGCCGGCCTGTGGTCGCGCCTGGCCGAGGTGCGCTTGCGCCAGGGCGACAAGGCCCAGGCCGAGCAGCTGGCGCTGAAGTCCAACGGCCTCGCGGCCGGCAACGCCGCGCTCAAGGCGCGCAACGACCAGATCATTGCGCGGGCGCGCGCGCGCTGAGCCTGGCATGCGCCCCTCCGAGCTCCTTGGCCCGCACGGCCCGTTTGCCGAGCAGAATCCCAGTTTTGCGGTGCGCGAGTCGCAGTGCCGCATGGCAGACGCGGTGGGGGAGGCGCTCGACCGGCAATCCACCCTGGTGGTGGAGGCGGGCACCGGGGTCGGCAAGACCTTCGCCTACCTTGTGCCCGCCATGCTTTTCCCGGGCAAGGTGATGATCGCTACTGCCACCCGCCACTTGCAGGATCAGCTGTTTCTCAGCGACCTGCCTCGGGTCAAGGCCATCCTGCGCGCCAGCCGCGACGTGGCCCTGCTCAAGGGGCGGTCGAATTACCTCTGCCGTTACCGGCTGGAGGGGGCGAAGACGCTGGAGTTCATCCGTTCGAGCGACCTGCGCGAGCAGCTTCGCACCATCGACGCCTGGACCATGCGCACCAAGAGCGGCGATCTCGCCGAGTGTGTGGGTGTGCCGGAGGGCTCGCCGATTCTCGGCATGGTCACCTCCACCACTGACAACTGCCTCGGCAGCGACTGCCCCAACTTCCAGGACTGCTTCGTGTTCGAGGCCAGGCGGCGTGCGCAGGAGGCGGACCTCGTGGTCATCAACCACCACCTCTTCTGCGCCGATGCCGCGCTGCGCGAGGAAGGCTTCGGCGAGTTTCTGCCGGAGGCCGATGCACTGATCTTCGACGAGGCGCACCAGTTGCCGGAGATTGCCAGCGCCTTCGCCGGCGAGACGCTCACTTCGCGCCAGCTGCTCGAGCTTGCGCGCGACACGCTCAACGAGCAGCTACGCGACGCGCCGGAGATGGGCGCATTGCGTGATTTGGCGGCCGCACTGGAGAAGGCGGTGGCCGATTTTCGCCTTGCCTTCGAACTGCAGCCGCCCCGTGATGCCTGGAGCGCGGCGCGTGACAAGCCCGTCCTGATCGAGGCCCTGCATGCCCTCGAACGGGCCCTGACTGAGCTGCGCGAGGGGCTACTGCTTGCCGCGCCGCGCGGCAAGGGGCTGGAAAACGCGCAAAAGCGCACCGATGCGGTGCTTGCCCTGTTCGCCCGCTTCAGTCAGTCCGAGAACGCCGATGAGGTGCTCTGGTACGAGTTGAGCGCGCGCGGCTTCGCCCTGCACGCCACGCCGCTGGATGCCGCCGCCGGGCTTGCCCGCGCGTTGCACGGGCGGCCGCGCGCGCTGGTGTTCACCTCCGCCACGCTCACCGCGCAGGGGCGGTTTGAGTTCTTCACCCGCCGGGTGGGGCTGGGCAAAGAGGCAGTCACGCTGCGCCTCGACAGCCCCTATGACTACCCGCGCAACGCCTTGCTCTACCACCCGCCCAACATGCCGGAACCGAACAGCCCGGCCTACACCCGCGCCGTGGTCGAGGCGGCCCTGCCGGTGCTCGAGGCAAGCCAGGGCCGCGCCTTCCTGCTGTTCACCAGTCACCGTGCCCTCAAGGAGGCGGAGCAGCTGCTGCGCAACCACCTGACCTATCCCATGCTGGTGCAGGGCGAGATGCCGCGCCATCGGCTGATCGAGAGCTTCCGCGAACTCGGCCATGCCGTACTGCTCGGCACGCAGAGTTTCTGGGAGGGCGTAGATGTGCAGGGCGAGGCGCTGAGTCTCGTCATCATCGACAAGCTCCCCTTTGCCATGCCGGACGACCCGGTGCTCAAGGCGCGCATGGAGGCGATGCGCAAGCAGGGCCTGGAACCCTTCGTTCACCACCAGTTGCCGCAGGCCATCCTCACCCTCAAGCAGGGGGCGGGTCGGCTGATCCGTGGTGAACAGGACCGTGGCGTGCTGATGTTGTGTGACCCACGTATCCGTAGCAAGGGCTACGGCAAGCAGTTCCTCGACAGTCTGCCGCCGATGCGGCGCACGCAGTCGCTGGAGGCAGTGCGCGCCTTCTTCGGCAAGCCCGCCGAACAATAGGGAAACACTGAATCATTCAGCGTTTCCTGTTTGGGGCAGGACACCCCAACGCGAACAACGACGCACGTTGTTGATTCGCGGAGGCCGTCGCGGGCATGTGCCTTGATGAGACGCGCTGAAAAAGTCTATGGATGGATGTTTTCAGAATTTCCATAGAAGACTTCAATGCCAGACATTGAAACAAACCACTGCAGGCGGGCAGGGCATGGTCTAAGGTTATTGGCACCACCTCACCAGAAGGAGATGCACCATGACCAAGAAGAAGAGCGCCACCCTCGGTCCCATCAACATCGGCCTGGATGACAAGCAGCGCCAGGCCATTGCCGGTGGGCTCTCGCGCCTGCTGGCCGACTCCTACAGCCTGTTTCTGATGACCCACAATTTCCACTGGAACGTGGTTGGCCCGCAGTTCAATGCGCTGCACACCATGTTCGAGGCGCAGTACACCGAGCTGTTCACCGGCATCGATGAGATTGCGGAGCGCATCCGTTCCTTGGGCGAACCGGCCCCGGGCACTTTCAAACAATTCGAGAAGCTGGCCTCGTTTGGCATCCCGGAAGGCACGCTGGATGCGCATGGCATGCTCATCGAGCTGGTCAAAGGCCAGGAGGCCGTGGTGCGCACTGCGCGTGACATCCTACAGGTGGCCGAGAAGGCCAACGACCAGCCGACCATCGACCTTCTGACCCGGCGTATGGAGACCCACGAGAAGAACGCCTGGATGCTGCGCTCCATGGCGCAGGAGTGATCTCCTACGCGGCCGTCTCCCCGGCCCGTTCTGCATCCTTCGGCAGGGCCCTTGCGGCCCTGCCTTTTTGCTGTGCGATCACCTGTTCGTAGAGATGGACGAGGCGCCTGGCAACCCGATTCTCTGCAAGCCCAGCTGACCGACTTGCCGGCGCAGGTGGGTCTCGGCTGGGCCCTCTCCGGCCAGCACCAGGCGGGCGTCCGGTCGCTGGGCGAGGACGTGGGTGAACATTTCGAGCAGGAACTCGATGTTCTTTTCGAACGCCAGCCGGCCGACGAAGAGCAGCATCGGCTGGTCTTCTGCCAGCCCGAGGGCTGGCCGGGGGGCAGGGGCCTCCGGCCCGCGCCAGGCAGCAAGGTCGATGCCGGTCGGGATCACCTCCACGGGGGTACGCACGCCATAGCGTAGCAGCCGGTCGCGCATGGCGAGAGAGGGGGCGATGAGCGTGTCGACCGCATTGCCCTGGCTCACTGTCAGGCGGCGCGCGGCCAGGCGCAGCAGCGCGCCGGGCAGGAAGGGGATGTAGTGTTCAAGCAAGATATTGTTCGAAGAAGGTGTGGTAGGTCTCGACCACCGGTAACCCCAGCGAGCGGGCCAGACGCAGGCCGGCGTAGTGGGCCGCGAAGGGGGTGTGGATGTGGAGCAGGTCGTATTCATGTGAGGTGAGGTTTGGGCCGAGCCGCATGAGCTCGCTCCAGCGCATGAGCCGGTCCTCCGGGGCGAGCAGCACCCGGTGGCCGGGAATTCTGACCAGGCTTTCGTCGTCTGCGTGAGGCAGGGGATTGGCCGACGCGATCAGCGCGATTTCGTGCCCGAGCCGACCGAGGGCACGGCGCGTGGTCTGGATGGAGGTCGAGACGCCATTCACGCGCGGGAAATACACGTCGGAAACCATCAAAAGGCGCATGGGGCCCCTCGTGGCGCGGGTGTGGCGGATAAAGGAAACGCTGAATTATTCAGCGTTTCCCGTTTGGGGCAGGACGCCCCAACGCGAACAACGCGTTCAGTCGTTGATTCGCGGAGTCCGTCGCGGACATGTGCCGCGACGAGACGAGCTGAAAAAATCTATGGATGGATTTTTTCAGAGTTTCCTAGAATCCTGCCATCGTTCCCTCCCAACATGACAGGCGCATGAACGGCGCCGCTGCATAAGGAGTGACTCATGCGTGCCATGCTGATGACCGCCGCCGGTGGCCCCGAGGTCCTGCAACTGGCGGATGTTCCCGAGCCCACCCTGTCCCGTCCGAGCCAGGTGAAGGTGCGCCTGCGCGCTGCCGGGGTCAATCCCATCGATACCAAGCTGCGCGCGCGGGGGGTGTTCTATCCCAATGCCCTGCCGGCCATCCTTGGCTGCGACGGGGCGGGCGAAGTGGTCGAGGCCGGTGCGGAGTCCGGTTTGGCGCCAGGGGACCGGGTGGCCTTCTGCCATGGCGGGCTCGGCGGGGCAGTGGGCAATTATGCCGAGTACACTGTGCTCGAGGCGGCCGAGACGGCCCTCATCCCGGATGGGGTGAGCTTCGAGCAGGCGGCGGCCTTGCCGCTGGTGCTCATCACCGCCTGGGAGTCCTTGTATGACCGCGCCCGCCTTCAGGTGGGTCAGACCGTGCTCGTCTTGGGTGGGGCGGGTGGGGTGGGGCATGTCGCCATCCAACTGGCCAAGCTTGTGGGCGCACGTGTTCTGGCCACCGCAGGCACGCCGGAGAAGGCGGCGTTCGTGCGCACCCTGGGGGCGGACGATGCCATTCTTTACCACGACGAAGACCTGGTCGGGCGGGTGATGCGGCTGACCGGTGGGCGTGGTGCGGACGTGGTGTTCGATACGGTGGGCGGGGCGTTGTTCAACCAGGGGATCACCTGCACGGCCTACGCCGGCGATGTGGTGACCCTGCTCGAGCCGCCGGCGGACGCACCGTGGAAGGAGGCACGCAGCCGCAACCTGAGGATCGGCTTCGACCTGATGTTGACGCCGATGCTGCAAGACCTGCCCGAGGCGCGCGCCCACCAGATCAACATCCTGCGCCAGGGGTTGGAGATGCTGGCCAGTCGTCGGCTTGACGTGCATGTCGGGACGGTTCTGCCGTTGGAGGCGGTAGCTGAGGCGCACCGGCGAATCGGCACCGGACATACCCAGGGCAAGATTGTCCTCGTGCCCTAGATCGTTTCGTCACAAGACCTGAGCCCAGATGGCGATACAGCGGATCTGTGCGGCCGCCAGGAATGAATCGGCATTCTTGGCGTATCGAGTGGCAATCCCGCGCCAGGCGCCTCGCCGTCCAGGCAGCAGGGGCTCGAGTAACAGCCAGACTCTGTCGGAGATGTCGTGGCGCCGATGCGCCGGGAGCGGGTTTGCAGTGGATGTCTTCATGCCCCGAAGCTTACCTTGGATATGCGGCTCGTGACGACACTATCTAGGGAAACGCTGAAAAAATCCATTCATGGATTTTTTCAGCGCGTCTTATCAAGGCACATATCCGCGACGGCCTCCGCGAATCAACGACGTGCGTCGTTGTTCGCGTTGGGGCATGGCCCGGCCCCATGGCCGGACGGTGCTTCAGTCCGCGTCGAGCGACAGTCTGATGCCGGTCAGGGGCATGAGCAGGGCTTTCCAGTCTCGACCGTCGCCGCTTTCCGCCTCAATGGCGACACCCAGCCTGTAGCCTGTGCCTGAGGGTTCGCACCAGCGGATTTGGCCGCGTAGGAGAAAGGTGCCGGGTTCACTCGCCAAGCGGAGCCAGAGCTGAACGGGGCGCCCCACGGCGAGGGGGTGGTCGGCGGAGAGGCGCAGCCCTTGCGCCGAAATGTCGAGCGTCTGGCAGGGGAAGGTCACCTTGGGCTCGTCCAGTGTGCTGACGAACAGGGTGTCGAAATAGGCCCGCCTTAGCTGCTGGCGGCGTTCGATATTCGAATGGCTCATGATCCGCGACGCTCCGTGCCGGGTAAAGATGTGGAGATATGCTGCCGCAACTGCCTGAGGGCATGGTCGTGGCGTTCGTCCTCGAACACGGGGTACGAGCGTCCGGTCAGCACGTCGTCGATGAACTGGCTGATGGAGCGCTCCAGCACCGGCCGCTCCAGCCGGTCGGCGAACACCAGCATGCCCAGGGTCGTGTCCACATGGTAGGCCTTGAGGCGGCGCGGAACCTGTCCCTCGGCGACATGGACGAGGAACCAGTCCCCGGGCCGGAAGGCCATGCGGATGAATTCGTCCACCACGCGCGGGGGGAGGGCGAGGGAGGGCTGCAGCAAGGAGGAGAGCTGAGCAGACTGCGGGCCCGATTCGGAGGCGGGCGGGGCCTCAGCCTCCGGTTTTTGGGTTTTCGGCGCTGTGCTCTCCAGGGCCTGGCGCAGTTCCTCGAAGCTCTTGTGGAAGCCTCGCTGCTCCAGGCCGTGGCGTCTGAGGGTCTCTTGCATCCTGTGCAGCAGGGGCTCCACGCCCTCCGGGCGGCCCGCACCCCCAGAGGCCGAGAGACGCACCAGCTCCCGCATCATGCCGTGGGCTTGCTCCCAGTCGTCGCCCTGCGGGCCCGTTCGCTGGGCGATTAGCAGCATCAGCGGCCCCCAGGTCTGCAGTAGGAAGGTGCGCAAGGGCTGCGGAACCGTGCCATGCGATGCCAGGGTGGTGTGGATGGCCTGGGTGGCTGCGGTGCGTGCCTCGTTGAAGCTCACCGCGGGGGCGCGTTGCGAGGCGGCCCGCTCCATGGCCGGGGCGATGTCGCGCGGCAGGTGCTCCGCAGTGCGCAGTTTTTCCAGCGCCGTGGAGAAGATGCGGAGGTCGTGGGCGAAGTCGCTGCACAAACTGCCGATGACGCGCTCGACGCGTGGCCGCCATGGGGCATGTTCGGCATTCGGTACCCGCGCCAGATCGACCAGCCGGCTCCATAGCTGGCGCACGGGGTGCTTGGCGTCGTGCAGGACCTCGCGGTCGAGCAGGGCGGCCTTCATCAGCGGCAGACGCATGCGCAGCAGCGTGGTCTTGAAGCTGACGGACAGGCCGGGATCGGTCATGGCGTCGTAGACCATGAGGCCCATCAGGTCCATCAGGCGTTGGAGTTCGGGGGCGAGGACGACCTCCTGCGGCAGCTCGGGCACGCTGCGGAGCTGATGCAGTTCCGTGACCTGGTCGGGGCCCCGGCCGCAGACGCGCGACTGGATGGCATCCAGATGGGCGAGCAGGGCGTCGCGCTCCATCACCCCAGTGGCCGTATGGTCGACCGTCTCGCCCGGGATGTGTCCCTCGCTGGCGAGGCCGTACGGCTCAAGAACCTGTTGGATGCGTTGGTACATCTCGTCCATGGCCGGGACGAGCAGTTGGTCCAGCAGGCGCACCAACAGCAGCTGGACGGCGGGAGGGGCGGGCTGTTCGGCCAGATAGGCCGCGATGGCCGAGGTGAGGGCCTGCGGCCTGAGGTCGTCCATCGAAACGGCCGCACCGGCACCGGCGGCCCGGAGGCCGCGCTCGATGACGGCGAGCGTCTCGAAATGCACAGCTTCCGCATGGACGGCGAGCCGGCCAAGGGCCTGGATCACCAGCGGGTCCACTTCTGCGTCGGGTTTACCGCCTTCCCACTGCTCCGCAAGATGCCGGGTGATGGCCTGGGCACCGTCGCTCCGGAGGCTGCGTAGGTAGCGTAGCGTATCCAGATGCAGGTCGACCGTACCTCCTTCGCTCGACTGTCCTGCGAGGGCAAACAGGAGTTCCTCGGCTTGCAGGAGGATCGTCCCGAGGGCGTCGCGGAAGGCTGCGAGACACGCTTGGCGCAGAGGGGGGACCTGGTTCATGCATGCGCTCCCGCCCGAGCAGATTCGGCGTCAACGATGCGCACTGTGCTCCATGGGCTGGATGCGGTATGCATGATGGTTCATCGCCCTCCTAGCAGATGGGCCTCAGCCCGTTCAAGTTCCTTCTCGGTGCCGTAGAGGATCAGGGTGTCATCCGCTTGGAGCACCGTAGTCGATTCTGGCATGTCCCCCTTGATCCCGCCGCGGCGGATGGCGTCGGGTAGGACATCCAGTCCGGCGAGGGCCTCGCCAAGGGTGCGACCCACCGCCCAAGCCTCGGGGGGTAGGGTGATGCTGGCGAGTGAGCCGCGCAGGGCGTTGGCGGCATCCACGGAATCGCCGCGGCCTTGGAAGATGTGGCGCAGCAGGCTGTAGTGGTCGTAGCGGATGCGCTGGGCCCGGTGCAGCGCGCGCCGCATCGGCACCCCTAGGCGGGTGGTCAGGTAGGCGCCCAGCATGAGGCTGGCTTCGAAGGCATCCGCCACCACTTCGGTGGCGCCTGCTTTGAGTAGATCGTCCATGCGATTGATGGACAGCACGCGTACGAGCACCGGCAGCTCTTTATAGTGCAGCCGGACCACGTTGAGGGTCTTGAGCGCCGCCTCGGTATCGTGATGGGTGATCACCAGCGCGCGCGCCTTGTCGATACCGGCGGCGCGCAGCAGGTCGATGTGGGTGGCGTTGGCGAAATGCACGTTGTAGCCCGCGCGCTGAGCCTTTTGGATGATGTCGGGATCGACCTCAAGCGCGATGTAGGGGATGTCCTCCTGCTCGAGCAGGTAGGCGAGGTTCTGTCCCACGCGGCCGAAGCCGGAGAGAATCACGTGCCCCGTGAGTTCAGCGCTCTGCTGAGCGATCTCCTCGCGCCGCTCGACATAGGTCTGCTGGTAGCCGCGGATCAGGGCCTTGGTGATACGGCCGTTATAGCGCACCAGGAAGGGGGTAGCGACCATGCTCAGCAGCACGGTGGTGAGTACGATCTGCACCGCCTCGTGCGACAGCAGGTTGCCGCGCGAGGCCAGAGCCAGCAGGGCAAAGCCGAATTCCCCGCCCTGTGCCAGCACAAGGCCGGTGCGCAGGGCCACGCCCGGCTCCTCGCGCAGGGCGACGCCCACGCCGAAGATGATCAGCGTCTTCATCAGCACCATCAGCACCAGCAGGCCGAGAGCGCTCGGCAGGATGTGGGGCAGGGCCTGCACGTCGAGCAGCATGCCGATGGTGATGAAGAACAGGCCGAGGAGGACGTCCTGGAAGGGGCGGATGTCGCTCTCGATCTGGTGGCGATAGGCGGTCTCGGACAGCATGATCCCGGCGAGGAAGGCCCCGAGCGCCATCGAAAGACCCGCCGCATGAGTCAGCGCGGCGGAGGAGAGGGACACCAGCAGCACCGCCAGGGTGAACAGCTCCGGCGAGCGTGCCTTGGCGATCTCGTGGAACAGAGGGCGCAGCAGCCAGCGTCCGGCGGCGAGCAGGAGTCCGGTCACCAGCACACCTTTGACCAGGGCGATGGCCATGCCCTGGCCGATGCGGTCCCCCCCTGCGGCCAAGGCCGGGATCAGGATCAGGAACGGGATGACCGCGAGGTCCTGGAACAGCAGGATGCCGATCGCGGCCCGTCCGTGGCGGGAGTTGATCTCCAGTTGTTCGGATAACAGCTTGATGACGATGGCCGTCGAGGACATGGCCAGCACGCCGCCGACCGCCAGGGCCCCGGGGATAGACAACCCCATCGCCCAGGCCGCACCGCCTGCCACCAGGGCGGTGATGGCCACCTGCGCCCCCCCCATGCCCAGCACCGCGCGCCGCATGGCGACCAGCCGCGTCAGTGAGAACTCGAGGCCGAGGGTGAACAGCAGGAAGACCACGCCGAATTCGGCCAAAAATCGCGTATTTTCGGTATCCGGCACCCAGCCGAGGGCATGCGGTCCGACCAGCGCGCCGACGCCGAGATAGGCAAGGAGGGGCGGCAGGTTGAGGCGGCGAAAGAGGGTTACCGCGAGCACGGAGGCCGCGAGCAGGAGCAGGACGTCGGTGAAGGGGCTGTGATGCATCGATTGAACTTATCGGTGTGCACAGGTCTTGGCAAGCGTCGTTTGAACGCCCTCCGCGCCCGGCCTATCATGGCCGGCATTTTCCGCTTCCGAACCGATCCCCCAACCCCCATGACCGCGCAAACGACGACCCGTCCGGTGGTTCTCTCCGGTATCCAGCCTTCCGGCAACCTGCTCATCGGCCACTACATCGGCGCCATCCGCAACTGGGTGAAGCTGCAGGACACCCACGACAGCCTGTTCATGTTGGTTGACCTGCACGCGATCACCGTGCGTCAGGACCCGAAGCTTTTGCGCGAGCGCAGCCTAGACTTCATTGCCCTCTACCTCGCTTGTGGCATCGACCCGGCCAAGTCCATCCTGTTCGTGCAGTCACATGTGCCGGCGCATGCCGAGCTTGGCTGGATCCTCAACTGCTATGCCTACATGGGCGAGCTGTCGCGCATGACCCAGTTCAAGGACAAGTCGCAGCAGCACGAGGCCAACATCAACGTCGGCCTGTTCGACTACCCGGTGCTGATGGCGGCCGACATCCTGCTCTATCAGTCCAACCTCGTGCCGGTGGGCCATGACCAGAAACAGCATCTGGAGCTTGCGCGTGATCTTGCCATCCGCTTCAACAATCTGTACGGCCCGGTGTTCACCGTGCCGGAGCCGATGATCCCCGAGGTGGGCGGGCGGATCATGAGCCTACAGGATCCGAGCAAGAAGATGTCCAAATCCGATCCCAACGAACAGGCCTCCATCGCCCTGCTCGACGATCCGGCCAAGGTGCGCAAGAAGCTCATGCGGGCGGTGACCGATTCGGAGACCGAGATCCGCTTCGACCCGGAGAACAAGGCCGGGGTGTCCAACCTTCTGACCCTGCTCGCCACGGTCACCGGCCAGAGCATCCAGCACTGGGAGGCGCAGCTCGCCGGGCAGGGCTACGGCACCCTGAAGAAGACCTGTGCCGATGCCGTCATCGCCTTCCTCGAGCCGGTGCAGCAGCGTTATCGCGAGCTGCGCGGCGAGGGGGGGGAGCTGATGCGCCTGCTCAACGATGGCGCGGACAAGGCCGCGGCGCGGGCCGAGGTGACCCTGCGCAGCGCCATGGATGTGCTCGGTTTTATCCCACGCCGATGAGTCAGCCTGCGCCACTCCTCCTCCCCGACTTGCGCGGCATCCTGCCGCCGCGTCGGCGTGACAGCCACAAGGGCGACTACGGCCATGTGCTGGTGATCGGTGGCAACCATGGCATGGCGGGGGCTGCAAGGATGGCTGCCGAGGCCGCTGCCCGCCTCGGGGCCGGATGGGTGAGCATCGCCACCCGCACCCGTCATGCCCCTTTTCTGGGCGCCACCCGGCCCGAGCTCATGGTGCACGGGGTGGAGCGCGCCGAGGCCTTGCAGCCGCTGCTCTCCCGCGCCACCGTCGTCGTGCTTGGTCCCGGCCTTGGCCAGGACGCGTGGGCCGAGGCGCTGTTCGCGGCCGCATTCGCAGCTGGTCTGCCGATGGTGGTGGATGCCGATGCCCTGAACCTGCTCGCGCAGTCCAGGCAACGGCTCACTGCGCCTGCCATCCTCACACCCCATCCCGGCGAGGCCGCGCGCCTGCTCGCGACAAGCATCGATGTCATCCAGGCCGATCGCACTGCGGCCGCCCATGCCTTGCATGCCTCTTTCGGTGCGACCTGGGTACTCAAAGGTGCAGGCAGCCTCATCGCGGATGACGCCGGTCTCGTTCGCTGTGAGCACGGACATCCCGCCATGGCCAGCGGCGGCATGGGCGATGTGCTCTCCGGCATGCTCGGCGCCCTGCTGGCCCAAGGGTTGGCGGCGGGGGAGGCGGCCCGTCTCGGCGTCTGCCTGCATGCCGCTGCGGGCGAGGCTGCGGCTGTGGACGGGCGGGGCATGCTCGCCCTCGACCTGCTTCCCCATGCCCGCCGCCTGCTCGAGGACATCGCCCCATGCTGAGGCTCACGCTTGCCGACGAAGCCGCCACCGAGGCCTTGGGCGGCGTGCTGGCGCACACGGCGCCGCGCTCCGGCTGGGTGGCACTGCACGGCCAGCTTGGGGCGGGCAAGACGACGTTGGTGAGGTCCTTCCTGCGCGCCCTGGGGTATGCGGGGCGGGTGGTCAGCCCCACCTACACCCTGGTTGAGCCCTACGAGATCGATGGACGCCGCATCGCTCACTATGACCTCTACCGCCTGGCGGACGCGGAGGAGCTGGAGTGGATGGGCGCGCGCGAGGACTTCGGCGCGGACACGCTCTGTCTGGTTGAATGGCCGGAGCGCGGTGAGGGGGTGTTGCCGCCGCCTGACCTGGCGATTCGCCTGGGGTACCAGCCCGCGGGGCGGGCGTGTTTTCTGGAGGCATGGAGTCCCACCGGGGCCTCTTGGTTGGTCCGAGTTAAGGATCGGCTCAAGGAATGGGGCTTATCTCATTCATAGCATTGAACTTTCTCTGCCTCTCGACTATAAAAGCACGCATGAGTCCGTTGAGTGCGCGAGGTGGGTTATGACTTCAGCCCATGAAAGCAATGCCCGTCGTCGTTTCTTGCTTGGTCTGTTGGGCGGTGGGGCGTCGCTGCTCTGGCTGCCTGAATCCGCCTATGCCGGGGTGCGTGCCTCCGTGCGCGAGGCCAGCACCAGCCTGAGCGAGCGCGGCACGCGTCTGGTCATCGACCTCACCGCGCCGGCGGATTACAAGGTCTTCACCCTCGGCAATCCGAACCGCGTGGTGGTGGACCTGAGCGAGACCAGCCTGCCACGTCATTTTGACCTTAAGCTGCCGGATGGCAGCATCGTCTCCCGCCTGCGCAGCGGTATCCAGAACGGCAGCGACCTGCGTCTGGTGCTGGATGTGCACCAGCCCACCAAGCCCAGCGCCCTGCTTTTGCCCAATCCTGACGGCAAGGGCTTCAAGTTGGTGCTGGACATGCCGCACCCGCCGCTCGGCATGGCCGCGCCGGCTCAGGTGGCGAAAGCTGAGCCACCGGCCGCCCGCCCAGCGCCGGTCGCGGCCGAGCGTCCGGTACCGGTGCGTGAGGCCCCGCGCGGCGGCCTGCGCGACCTCGTGATCGCCATTGACGCCGGGCATGGCGGCAAGGATCCCGGCGCCGTCGGGCGCGATGGCACCCGCGAGAAGGACGTAACTCTCGCCATCGCCCGCAAGTTGGAGGCCATGCTGCGCGCGGAGCGCGGCTTTAGGCCAGTGCTGACCCGCAGCCGCGATGTCTTCATTCCGTTGCGCGAGCGTACCCGCATTGCCCGCAAGCACAAGGCAGACATGTTCATCTCCCTGCACGCGGACGCCTTCAGCGACCCGGATGCACGCGGTGCCTCCGTGTTCTGTCTCTCGCTCAACGGCGCAAGCTCGGAGGCGGCGCGCTGGCTCGCCGACAAGGAAAACGCCGCCGATCTGGTGGGTGGGGTGAGCCTCAGTGACCGCAACGATACCCTGGCCTCCGTCCTGCTCGACCTCTCCCAGACCGCCAGCATGCAGGCCAGCCTGGATGCCGGTCAGCGCGTGCTGGCCGAACTGGGCGAGATCGGTGCGGTGCACAAGCGCGAGGTCCAGCAGGCGGGCTTCGTGGTGCTCAAGTCGCCGGACATTCCTTCGCTTTTGGTCGAGAGTGCCTTCCTCTCCAACCCGGAAGAGGAGCGCAAGCTACGTACCCCGGTCCACCAGGAGAAGGTGGCCCGCTCGGTGTTCCGTGGCCTGCACAGCTACTACGCGAGCAAGGCGTTGGAGGGTACCTACTTCGCCATGCTGTGAAGGCGGGCGCGTGTGCCCCGCACTTGATCCCGACCGTTAACACCCCCATGCTGATCGGCTGATTGCATTCGTCAACCGTTCGGCATGTCCAGAATCCGGGTCCTTCCCCCTCAGCTGATCAACCAGATTGCCGCCGGCGAGGTGGTCGAGCGCCCGGCCAGCGTGCTCAAGGAGTTGGTCGAGAACAGCCTCGATGCCGGAGCGAGGCGCATTGAGGTGGACATCGAGGGCGCCGGCGTGCGCCTGCTGCGGGTGCGCGACGACGGGCGGGGCATTGAGCGCGAGGACCTGCCACTCGCCATCGCCAGCCACGCCACCAGCAAGATCCGCAGCCTGGACGACCTGCTGCGTGTCGGCAGTTTCGGTTTCCGCGGCGAGGCCCTGGCCAGCATCGCCTCGGTCTCGGATTTCAGCCTGACCTCCCGCGCGGTGGGGGCCGAACATGCCTGGCGCATCTACAGCCCGGGCGACCCCGGTCGGGCCGAGATGACGCCCGCCGCGCACCCGCAGGGCACCACGGTGGAGATGCGCGACCTGTTCTTCAACGTGCCCGCCCGGCGCAAGTTCCTGCGCGCCGATCGCACCGAGCAACACCACTTGGATGAGACCCTGCGCCGTATGGCGCTCGCCCGGCGTGACGTCGGCTTCACCCTGCGCTCGGGCGGGCGGGTGCTCTGGCGCACGGAGGCCGACGAGCCCGCCGAGACGCGCCTGGCCGCCATCGCCGGCACGTCGTTTGCCGCCAGCGCCATCTCCTTCGAACAGGAGATCGACGGCCTCCGGCTATGGGGTTGGCTGGAGCCCCCCACGCACGCGCGAGAGCGCAGCGAGGTGCAGCACTTTTTCGTCAACGGCCGGGCCGTGCGCGACAAGGTCGTCCTGCACGCCGTGCGTCAGGCCTATGCCGATGTGCTGCACGGCGCGCGCCAGCCGTCCTACGTGCTGTTTCTTGCGCTCGACCCGGAGGGCGTGGATGTCAACGTTCACCCGGCCAAGTTGGAAGTGCGCTTCCGCGAGGCCCGCCGGGTGCATGACTTCCTGTTCTCCACCCTGCATCGCGTCATCGGCGAGCTGCGCCCCGCGACCGGGCCGGCGCGTGTTGCCCCGGCGCTCGGTCTTGCACCGGCGCAGGAAGCCACGCTGAGCCTGTCGCCTCAAGCTGCGCAGGCCCTGCCCCGCCAGGGGGGGCTGCCCCTGCATCCCAGCCGTTTCGAGGTGCGCGAGACCCTCGCTGCCTATCAGGCCCTCGCTGAACCTTCAAATTCATACCCCTCTCCCTTGGGGAGAGAGGCCGGGGAGAGGGACGAGCCTGGCGATTCGGTCCAAGCGGAGGCTGCGCTCCCACCCCTAGGTTACGCCATTGCCCAGCTCCATGGCGTCTACATCCTGGCCGAGAATGCCGAGGGTCTGATCGTGGTCGACATGCACGCGGCCGCCGAGCGCATTGCCTACGAGCGGCTCAAGCGTGCGTTGGAGGAAGACGGTATCCGCCGCCAGCCGCTGCTCGTCCCGCTGCCGCTGGAGGTGGACGCGCGCCTGATGGACGCGGCGGAGGAGGGCGCCGAAGCCTTGTGCAGGCTCGGATTCATCCTCGACCCCATCGGCCCCACCACCCTCGTCGTGCGCGAGGTACCCACCCTGTTGGCTCAGTCCGACATCGCCAGGCTCGCCACCGATACTCTCGACGAGATCGCCCGCCACGGCGATTCCCGCAAGATCGAACAGGCCCTCCACGCCGTGCTCTCGCGCATGGCCTGCCACGGCTCGGTGCGTGCCGGGCGCAGGCTTACCGTGTCCGAGATGAATGCCCTCCTGCGTGACATGGAGGTTACCCCGCGCGCCGATCAGTGCAACCATGGTCGCCCCACCTGGACCCGGTTAACCATGGCCGACCTCGATCGCCTCTTTCTGCGGGGGCAGTGAGGGATGCAATCCATCTGGCTCATGGGTCCCACGGCCTCCGGCAAGACCGGGCTGGCGCTGGAGCTCGCACGGCGCCTGCCGATCGAGCTCATCAGCGTGGACTCCGCCCTGGTCTATCGCGGCATGGACATCGGCACGGCCAAGCCGGATGCGGAAACCCTGCGTGCCTTCCCCCACCGGCTGATCGACATTCTCGACCCTAGCGAGGCCTATTCCGCCGCCCGTTTCCGTCAGGATGCGCTGGCGGCGATGCGCGAGATCCATGCGCGCGGCCGCATCCCGCTGCTGGTCGGTGGCACCATGCTCTACTACCGCGCCCTGGAGCATGGCCTGGCCGAGCTGCCCGCCGCCGATCCCGCGCTGCGCGAGGCGATCCAGGCCGAGGCTACGGTACGAGGTTGGGCGGCCTTGCACGAGGAGCTCGCCCGGGTCGACCCGCAGGCCGCCGCGCGCATCCACCCGAACGATCCTCAGCGGCTCGGGCGGGCGCTGGAGGTGTGGCGACTGACCGGGGTGCCGCTGTCCGAGTGGCAGGCGCGCGGCCGAGAGCAGGCGGCGCCAGAGGTCGGCCGGGTACTGAAACTCGCCTTGATTCCACCGCGTGAACTCCTGCGCCAACGCATTGCCGAACGTTTTACCCAGATGCTTAAGGCCGGGTTCATCCAGGAGGTTGAGGTGCTGCGTGCGCGCGGTGACCTGCATCTTGGCCTGCCGTCCATGCGCTCCGTGGGCTATCGCCAGGTCTGGGAATATCTCGAGGGCGCCCATACCTATGAACGGATGGTCGAACTGGGCGTGACCGCAACCCGTGGGCTGGCCAAGCGGCAGATGACTTGGCTGCGCAGCGAGCAGAACCTGTATGAGCTGGGCGTGGATGGGGTCCCTGACCGGTTGGCCGCAGGGCTGGAGTCCTGGCTCGCCGGGGGCTGTTTTGCTGCGTGCTAACATGTATTTAAGAATGATTTGAGGACGATTTCATGGCCAAAGGCCAAACCCTGCAAGAACCCTTTCTGAACGCCCTGCGTCGCGAGCGCGTGCCGGTGTCCATCTACCTGGTTAACGGCATCAAGCTGCAGGGCCAGGTGGAATCCTTCGACGCCTACGTTGTGCTGCTGCGCAATACCGTCAGCCAGATGGTGTACAAACACGCCATTTCCACCATCGTGCCGGCTCGTCCGGTGCAGATGGACATCCCGTCCGACGGGCAGGATGTCGAGACCGGCCATCCTGATCTCAACACAGGCGTCTGAAGCGCAGATGGAATTGTTCGAACGTCCCGGGGTGAAGACTACCGGGGAGGGCGAGAAGGCCGTCCTGCTGCACGTGCGCTCGCGCACGGATGAATCCCCCGAGGCGCTCGATGAGTTCGTCGAGCTCGCCCGCTCCGCCGGGGCCGCCATCGAGAGCGTGCTGGTCGTCACCCGCACCCAGTTCGATGCGCGCACCCTGATCGGCAGCGGCAAGGCGGAGGAGCTCAAGCAAGAGGTCGAGGTGCGCGGGGCGAGCCTCGTCATCGTCAATCATGACCTCTCCCCGAGCCAGGAGCGCAACCTCGAAAAGCTGCTCGGTTGCCGGGTGCTTGACCGTGCCGGGCTGATCCTCGATATCTTTGCCCAGCGTGCCCGTTCGCATGAGGGCAAGCTGCAGGTCGAGCTGGCCCAGTTGCAGCACCTCTCCACGCGTCTGGTGCGCGGCTGGACCCACCTTGAGCGCCAAAAGGGCGGCATTGGTCTGCGTGGCCCGGGTGAGACCCAGCTGGAGACCGACCGGCGTCTGGTTGCGGTGCGGATCAACCAGCTGAAGAAGCGGCTGGAGAAGGTCCGCGCGCAGCGGCGGGAAGGCCGCAAGGGGCGTCAGCGCGCCGAGGTGCCCACCGTGGCCCTGGTCGGCTACACTAACGCCGGCAAGTCCACCTTGTTCAACCGCTTGACCGAGGCGGGCGTGTACGCCGCCGACCAACTGTTTGCTACCCTTGATGCCACCCTGCGCCGGGTCGAGCTGCCGCAGGGCGGGTCGATGGTGCTGGCCGATACGGTCGGGTTTATTGCCGATCTGCCGCACGAGCTGGTGGCGGCCTTCCGCTCCACCCTGGAGGAGACACGCGAGGCGGCCCTGCTGCTGCACGTGATCGACGTGCAGGGCGAGGGGCGGGACGAGCGCATCGCCGAGGTCGAGGGCGTGTTGACACAGATCGGTGCCGGCGCGGTCCCCGTGCTCGAGGTTTATAACAAGATCGACCTGATGGGGCGCGAGCCGCGCATCGAGGTCGACGAGGAGGGGCGTCCGCGCAGGGTCTGGATCTCGGCGGCTAAGGGGCTCGGCATCGACCTGCTGTTCGAGGCGATCGAGGCCTGCCTGGCTGCGGAGGTCGTGTGCCTCAACGTGTGCCTGGAGCCTGCGGAGGCTCGCCTGCGCGCCCGCCTGTATGCCGAGGGGGCGATCACCTCCGAGCAGATGGACGAGGGGGGGCGTTGGCACCTCGGCCTGCGCCTTCCCGCCGTGCGCTGGAATCAGTTGCTGGCCCACGAACCGGGTCTTTGGCTTGCGCTGGATCGGTGACTTTCCTTGCTTGGGCCTGCAACCTTTCCATAAAATCCCCGGCCTTGGGAGACTCTGAAAAAATCCATCCATGGATTTTTTCAGCTCGTCGCGGCGCATGTCCGCGACGGACTGTGCGAATCAACGACGGAACGCGTTGTTCGCGTTGGGACATCCTGCCCCAAACAAACGGGAAACGCTGAATGATTCAGCGTTTCCCTTGAAATCAAATGCCCTTTGAGAGGACAGCTTATGGCGTGGAATGAGCCTGGCGGTGGCCCCCAGGATCCGTGGAAATCGCCCCGTCGTGGCGGTGAAGGCCCGAATCTCGACCAGTGGCTGAAAGATCTCGGCGGCAAGCTGGGCGGCAAGGGCCCCGCCAAGGGACCGGGTGCCGGCGGCATCGGTCTGCTCGCCGGCATCGGTCTGGCCGTGTGGCTGGCCTCGGGCATTTACATCGTCAATGACGGCCAGCGTGGCGTCGTGATGCAGTTCGGCAAGTATGTCGGCACCAGCCTGCCCGGTCCGCACTGGCATCTACCGTACCCCATCCAGACCGTGGAAGCGGTGGATGTAGACCAGTTCCGCAGTAAGCAGATGAAGATGCAGATCCTTACCGCGGACGAGAACATCGTCGATGTCGAGGTGGCCGTGCAGTACAACGTCAAAGATCCGGCCCAGTATCTGTTCAATGTCCGCGACCCGGATGGCACCTTGCAGGAGGCCAGTCAGAGTGCGGTGCGTGAGGTGATCGGCAAGAACACCATGGATTACGTTCTCACTGAAGGGCGGGCGGAGATCCCCGGCCAGGTGAAGTCCGTGGTTCAGGAGATCCTCGACCGTTACGCGACCGGGCTGGACGTCAAGTCGGTCAACTTGCAGGATGCCCAGCCGCCCGAGCCGGTGCAGCCCGCCTTTGCCGATGCCATCAAGGCGCGCGAGGACGAGCAGCGCTTCATCAATGAGGCGGAGGCCTATGCCAACGGCATCATCCCGCAAGCCCGCGGCCAGGCCACGCAGATGATCGAGGAGGCGCGCGCCTACCGCACCCGCGTAAGCAAGGCCGCCGAGGGTGAGGCCAAGCGCTTCAGTGACCTGCTGGTCGAGTACCGCCAGGCGCCGGAGGTGACCCGCAAGCGTTTGTACCTCGAAACCGTCGAGAACGTGCTGGGCAAGAGCAGCAAGGTGGTCATGGATGTGCAGGGTGGCAATAACGTTCTCTATCTGCCGCTCGACCGCATGATGCAGGGGGGCAAGCCTGCCGAGGCCCCTGCCGCGGCCCAGCCGCCCGCACCGGCTCAGGCGTCCACCCAGGCCCTGCCGCGCATGGATTCGCGCGCCCGCACTGACCTGCGCTCGAGGGAGACCCCGTAATGTCCTCGCGTAACCTCATCCTGCCTGCCCTGGCGCTCGGCGCTGGCCTGCTGGCCATGTCGACCTTCACTGTGCGCGAATATGACCACGTAGTCATGTTCCGCTTGGGTGAGATCGTCAAGACCGATTTCGCGCCGGGTCTGCATTTCAAGCTGCCATTCATCCACAGTATCCGCCGTTACGACGGCCGTCTGTTGAGTCTGGATGCGCCGCCCGAGCGTTATCTGACCAGCGAGAAGAAGAACGTCATCGTCGATGCCTTCATCAAGTGGCGGATTGCTGATGTGAGCCTCTATCACCGCTCCACCCGCGGGGATGAGCGGGCCGCGGCGGCGCGCCTGTCGCAGATCGTCAAGGACGGCATGAAGAGCCAGCTCTCTGCCCGCACCATCCAGGATGCCGTCACGGGTGCGCGCGGCGAGATGATGGACGCCGTTCGCACCGCGGCGAACGTGGAGGCCGCCAAGCTCGGCATCGAGGTGATGGACGTGCGCATCAAGCGCATCGACCTGCCGTCCGAGGTCAGCGAGTCCGTCTACCGGCGCATGGAGAAAGAACGCGCTACCGTCGCCAAGGCCTTCCGCTCACGCGGGGAGGAACAGGCGAAGAAGATCACCGCGGATGCTGAGCGCCAGCGTGATGAAATCCTCGCCAATGCCTATGCCGAATCGCAGGCCATCCGCGGCGAAGGGGATGCCGAGGCGGCGCGCCTGTACGCCGAGGCGTATGGCAAGGACCGGGAGTTTTTCGAGTTCTACCGCAGCCTCGAGGCCTACCGGAAGTCCTTCACCGGTAAGGACGACGTCCTGGTGCTGCAACCGGACAGCGAGTTCTTCCGCTACTTCGGCAGCCCCGCGGGTTCGGACAAGCGGTAATCCCGACCATGTCCGACGATTTGTGGGCCGCCCTGGCCCTAGTGCTCGTGCTCGAGGGACTGCTTCCCCTCATCAGCCCGAGGATTTACCGCCAGTCGGTCGAACAGCTTGCGGCCCTGCCGGATCGTACGCTGCGCCTGGTGGCCATGGGCATCATCATGCTTGGCCTCGTGCTGCTCGGCATCGTGCGTGGGTGAATTCGGAATGACACAAGAAAATCGCTGGCTGCTTCCGGCTGGCATCGACGAGCTTCTTCCGCAGGCGGCGTGGGCCACCGAGGCCCTGCGTCGCCGCCTGCTCGACCATTTCCGTGCCTGGGGATACGAGCTCGTCATCCCGCCCATGGTCGAGTATGTCGAATCGCTGCTGATTCATCCGGGCGACGATCTCGACTTGTCGACATTCAAGCTGATCGACCAGCTGACCGGCCGCCTGATGGGCGTGCGTGCCGACATGACGCCACAGATGGCGCGCATCGACGCGCACAGCCTGCGCCAGGAAGGGCCAACCCGTCTGTGCTACCTAGGCACCGTGCTGCACGCGCTGCCCGGCGGTTTCGCCGGCACGCGCGCGCCGATGCAGGTGGGCGCCGAACTGTTCGGCCATGCCGGCACCGCGAGCGACATCGAGATCCTGCGTCTGATGCTCGATACCCTCGATGTCGCCGGGGTGCGCGAGGTCTGGCTGGACCTCGGGCATGTCGGCATCTACCGCGCCCTCGCGCGCCAGGCCGGCTTCGATGCGGAGGATGAGGCGGGCTTCTTCGATCTGTTGCAGCGTAAGGCTGTGCCGGAGATCGAGGACTTCATCGCCGCTCGCCGGCTTCCGGAGGGGATCGCTGCCATGCTGCGCGCCCTGCCTGATCTGCATGGCGAGGGCTTGACCGTCCTGGATGAGGCCAGCTGTCTTCTGGCGGTGGCCGGTGATAAGGTGCAGCAGGCCCTGGCCGACCTCGGCGCGGTGGCCCGTGCCCTGCAGGGGCGGGGCGGGGCGGTCCGGCTGCATTTTGACCTGGCCGAACTGCGCGGCTACCACTACCACACCGGCATCGTGTTCGCGGCCTATGTGCCGGGACAGGGGCAGGCGATTGCGCGTGGCGGGCGTTACGACGGCATTGGCGAGGCCTTCGGCCGCGCCCGCCCGGCCACCGGTTTTTCCGCGGATGTGCGTGCGCTGGTCGCCTTTGCCGCCCCCACGGAGGGGGGTAGGGGGGCCATCCTTGCCCCCTCCGGGGATGACCCTGAGTTGACTGCCCTGGTGCGTGAACTGCGCGCGCGGGGCGAGAGGGTCGTGTACGCACTCGCCGAGGAGGGACCGACCCCTGAGCGCTGGGAGGAGCTTCGCGCGCACGGTTTTGACCGTGTGATTGCATGCGAACACTCCGCCTGGATCGTCAAAGCATTACCCAAAGATTGAGATTTGACCTTCATGGCCAAAAGTATTGTGGTTCTGGGCTCCCAGTGGGGCGACGAGGGCAAGGGCAAGGTCGTTGACCTGCTGACCGATCAGGTCGCCGCTGTGGTGCGTTTCCAGGGCGGTCACAACGCCGGTCACACGCTATGGGTGAATGGCGAGAAGACCGTCCTGCACCTGATTCCCTCCGGCATCCTGCGCGAGGGGGTGGAGTGCGTGATCGGCAACGGCGTGGTGCTCGCGCCGGATGCCCTGCTCAAGGAGATGGCCCAGCTCGAGGCACGGGGCGTGCCGGTGCGCGAGCGCCTGAAGCTGTCCGCCGCCTGCCCGTTGATTCTGCCCTACCATGTGGCGCTGGATCAGGCCCGCGAGCGTGCCGCTGGCCGTGGCGCCATCGGTACCACCGGGCGCGGCATCGGGCCAGCCTACGAGGACAAGGTGGCGCGCCGCGCCCTGCGCCTGATCGACCTCATGCACCGCGAGCGCTTTGCCGAGAAGCTCGGCTCGGTGTTGGACTATCACAACTTCGTGCTGAAGAACTATTTCAACGCGGATACCGTCGACTTCCAGCGCGTGCTGGATGACTGCATGGGCTATGCCGAGATCCTCGCGCCGATGATCTGTGATGTGACGGAATACCTGCACGAGCTGCGCCGCGCGGGCAGAAACATCCTGTTCGAGGGTGCCCAGGGCACGCTGCTGGACATCGACCATGGCACCTATCCGTTCGTCACCTCGTCCAACACCACCGCCGGCGGCGCTTCCACCGGCACTGGCGTTGGTCCGTTGGAGCTGGACTACGTGCTCGGCATCACCAAGGCCTACACCACCCGGGTCGGCGCTGGCCCCTTCCCGACTGAGCTGGAGTACGACGCGGCCCAGGACGTCGGCGACCCGATCGGCAAGCATCTTGGCACCCGTGGCCACGAGTTCGGTGCGACCACCGGTCGCCAACGCCGCTGCGGCTGGTTCGATGCCGTCGCCCTGCGCCGTGCGGTGCAGATCAACAGCATCAGCGGCCTGTGCCTGACCAAGCTGGACGTGCTGGACGGTCTTGACAACCTCCGCCTGTGCGTCGGCTACAAGGTGGACGGCCAGGTCATGAAGGCTCCGCCGGTCGGCGCGGACGGCTTCGCCAGCATCGAGCCGATCTACGAGGACATGCCGGGCTGGAGCCAATCCACCGTCGGCATCAAGCGCGTCGAGGACCTACCGGCTACGGCGCGCGCCTACATCCGTCGCATCGAGGAGGTGTGTGGTGTACCGGTGGACATCATCTCCACCGGTCCGGATCGCGAAGAGACAATCATCCTCCGCCACCCGTTCGCGGTCTGAATGGAAGAGGGGGGCGGCGTCATGTTTTCGTTCCCCCTCGCGCTGAGTACGCCCCCGTCGCGGCCCCCTGTCCTCGCCCGATCCGCCCATCCCATCCTGCCTCCGGTCGCGGTCGGTATCCATTCCATCCCGGCAAGATCACAACGCTTGCGGTATGCTAAGCCCTTGTGATCCCTTAAGCATTCCATCGAGCCTACGCCCGCATGACCTCAAAGCTTGATCCGCACGCCGAGCGCGAAGCGGAAAAGTACGAAAACCCGATCGCCAGCCGCGAGCTCCTGCTCGAGATGATCAAGGCGCATGGCAGCCCCATGACTTTTGAGCGCTTGCTCCTCAATCTCGGTTATGACGATGATGAGCGCATCGAGGCCCTGCGCCGTCGCCTTCGGGCCATGGAGCGCGACGGACAGCTGATCCGCAACCGCAAGGGTGGCTACGTACCGTTGGACAAGTCCGAGCTGGTGCGCGGCCGCGTGATCGGCCACAAGGACGGCTTCGGCTTCCTGGTACCGGACGAGGGGGGGGATGACGTGTTCCTCTCCGCGCGCCAGATGCGCGCCCTGCTGCACGGCGACCGCGCGGTGGTGCAGATCACTGGCATCGACCAGCGCGGCCGCCGCGAGGGGGCGCTGGTCGAGGTGCTCGAGCGCGCCAATGCCGAGGTGGTCGGCCGCCTGGTATTGGAATCCGGCGTAGCCTTCGTCATCCCGGACAACAAGCGCATTACCCAGGACGTACTGATCCCGCAGGACGCGCTCGGTGACGCGCAGGACGGCCAGATCGTGCGCGTGCAGTTGGTCGAACAGCCGACCTTCCGCAACAAGCCGGTCGGGCAGGTGGTCGAGGTGCTGGGCGATCACATGGCGCCGGGCATGGAGATCGACGTCGCCATCCACACCCATGGTTTGCGCCATGCGTGGCCGGAGGATGTGCTGGCGCAGATCGCGGGTCTCTCCGAGGAGGTGGCCGAGGTCGACAAGCTTGGGCGCGTCGACCTGCGCGATGTGCCGCTGGTCACCATCGACGGCGAGGACGCACGCGACTTCGACGATGCGGTTTACTGCGAGCCGACCGCCAAGGGCTGGCGCCTGATCGTCGCCATCGCCGATGTCTCCCACTACGTCACCGTGGGCAGTCCGCTGGATCGCGAGGCCTTCTTCCGCAGCACTTCGGTCTATTTCCCGGGCCGGGTCATCCCCATGCTGCCGGAGATCCTCTCCAACGGCCTGTGCTCGATCAATCCGCATGTCGACCGGCTGTGCATGGTGTGCGAGATGCTGATCAACCGCGAGGGCGTCATCATTCGCTCGCGCTTCTATGAGGGGGTGATGCGCTCGCACGCGCGCATGACCTACACCCAGGTGGCGAAGATCCTGCTCGACAAGGATGAAGCCCTGCGCAAGGAATATGCCCCGATCGTGCCCCACCTCGAATCCCTGCATGGTTTGTACGGCGCGCTGATGGAGGCGCGCACCCGCCGCGGCGCGATGGACTTCGACACCACCGAAACCAAGATCGTGTTCGGCGAGGGACGCAAGATCGAGGCGATCGTGCCCTACGAGCGCAATGACGCCCACCGCCTGATCGAGGAATGCATGATCGCAGCCAACGTCGCGGCCGCGCGTTTCCTCGAGCGACGCAAGATCGAGGGCCTGTACCGCGTTCACGACCGGCCGGTGGCGGAGAAGATGGCCTCCCTGGGCAAGCTCGCTGCCGGCGTGGCTCACCAGCTCAACAATCCTCTGGGCGGCATCACGCTTTACGCCCAGCTCATGCTCGAGGAGTACGCTCTCGACGAAGCCGCCGAGAGCGATCTCAGGCGGATCCTGGACGACGCGGAACGGTGCCGGAACACGATCCGGGAGCTCCTGGAGTTCGCCCGTCAGACCCGGCAGGAGATCCGCCTGAACGACCTGAACCACGCCCTGTCTCAGACCTTGTTCCTGCTCGAAAACCAGTCCCTGTTCCACAATATCGAAATCGTGAAGGAACTCGACCCGTCGCTCCCCAAGGTTCCCTCAGACGTGCAGCAGCTCAACCATGTCTTCATGAACATCATCCTGAACGCCGCCGAGGCCATGGAAGGGCAGGGACAACTGCGGGTGCGCACCTCGCGTTCCGAAGATGGCCGGTATGCGGTCATTCAGATCTCCGACACGGGGCCCGGGATCCCGGAAGACGTGCTGCCCCACATTTTCGAGCCGTTCTTCACCACGAAGGAAGAAGGGAAGGGAACCGGCCTGGGTCTGAGTCTCGTGTATGGGATCATCGAAAACCAC
>JBMFOY010000006.1:0-28734 GCA_049969375.1 Halothiobacillaceae bacterium
AGCCATGCAGGCCATCAGCGGGCGCGCCGGCTGGCCACTCAACCTGGTCCTCACCCCCGACGGCGACCCGCTGTACGGCTTCATCTATGCACCGCGCGCCGATCTCATGGCCCGCCTGCAGCGCCTGCAGGACCTGTGGCAGGCGAAACCCGATCGCCTGCGGACGCTCGCCCGGAGCACCAGCGAGGAACTGCGCCCGGTGCCTACCTCATCCAGCCCCATGCCCCCCGCCGAGGCCCGCGCCCTGCTGCGCGAGGCCTTGCTGGCCGAGGCCGACCTGCTCGCTGGCGGCTTCGGGCACGGCGCCAAGTTTCCGCATGCACCGCGACTGCTGGCCGCACTACGCCTGATCGAACAGCAGCCCGACGACGCACTGGCGGCGTTCCTTGCGACCACGCTCGAGGCCATGGCCCAGGGCGGCCTGCGTGACTCACTCGGCGGCGGCTTCTTCCGCTACACCATCGACCCCGACTGGCAGCTGCCCCATTTCGAGCAGATGCTGATCGACTAAGCCCTGCTGGCCCGCGTTTATCTGCGGGCCAGCCGCCTGTTTGGACGTCCGGACCTGGGCACGGTCGGTCACGACCTGATCCGGGTGATCCTGCGCGACTTTGCCCATCCCTCCGGTGGCTTTGTTGCCGCCATCTCAGCCCTGGACACCAAAGGCGTGGAGGGCGGTGGCTACCTGTGGGATGACGCGGCGCTCGCCGCCGTGCTGGACGGCCCGCGGCTGGAGGCCGCCCGCCGCTGGACCTGGGTCAGGCATGAGTCCTAGGGACCGGGTCGCCTGCCCTTGCGCCCTGGTGGAGAGACCGCTAACCGCCAGGCCATCGCCCTGCTCACGGCTGCCCGCCCGCGCCCTGTGCATCCGCGCGACGAGCAGATCCCCCTCGCGGCCAATGGTCAGCTGCTCGCGACCCTGGCCGAGGCCTGCCAAGCGGGACTCGCCCCGGCCTGTGCCGCCGCCCGGGAGCTGGCCCGGCAGCTGCGACGCCTTCCCCTCCTGTCCACTGAAGAGCTGCAGGCCACCGTGAGCCTCGCTGCCGGATTGGCCCGCTGGGGTGAGGTTCTGGGCAGCGAAGACGACCTGGCCCGCGCCCGCGCCCTCCTCCGGGCTGCCGCACGCGACTTCGGCGGAGCACAGGGCTGGCAGCCCAGCCGCCGTCCATTGCCCCCGTGGAGCGGACGCACGGCCGAACTGGCCGATGACGAATACCCCTCCGCCAGCGCACAGTGGACGGAACTGGCCGACATGCTCGGCGTCGCTGGGGGCCCGCCCGGCGGTATCGGCATCGAAGCCCGGCGCGCGCCGCTTAAGCACGCCACCGCTCTCGCTCGGAGGGCCGCCACACCACCATGAGGCAACCCCCCTGATCGGGATGGCCGTTTCTGTTATAGTGAACCATTTGATTTCATTGACCCGATAGCCGCCTCCGCACCGCAATGTCCAACTCATCCCTCGCCCCCCGCCGCCCCGTCATCCTCGTCATCCTCGACGGCGTCGGCGTCAACCCGAGCCGCGAGAACAACGCCGTCGCCCTCGCGCGCACGCCCCGGCTTGACGGATTCTTCGCCAACCATCCGCACACCGTGCTCGAGGCCTCCGGCCGCGCCTGCGGCCTGCCGGACGGGCAGATGGGCAACTCCGAGGTCGGCCACCTGACCCTCGGCTGCGGCGACATCCATCGCCAGGACTTGGTGCGCATCGACGATGCCATTGCCGACGGCAGCTTCTTCGAGGTTCCGGCGCTGGTGATGGCGGCGCAGAAATCGGCCAAGAACAACCGCCCCCTACACCTGGTCGGCCTGGTCTCCGACGGCGGCGTACACAGCCACGTCAACCACCTGCTTGCGCTCATCCGCTTGGCCAAGAAACAGGGCGCGCGCCCGCTGGTGCACATGTTCACCGACGGCCGCGACACCGCGCCCAAGAATGCCATCCACTACCTGACCGAGGTCGAGGCCGCGCTGGCCGACGCCGGCGGCGCCATCGCCACGATCTGCGGCCGCTACTACGCCATGGACCGCGACCAGCGCTGGGAGCGCACCTTCAAGGCCTGGGACGCCATCGTGCACGGCCACGGCAAGCGTGCCCAGAGCGCGCGCGCGGCGATCGAACAGGCCTATGCCGAAGGCAAGACGGACGAGTTCATCGAACCCATGGTGCTCGATGCCTGGGAGGCCCCGCACGGTGACACCGATGGTTTGATCTTCTTCAATTTCCGCAACGACCGCCCGCGCCAGCTGGCCGAGGCGCTCGGCCAGAAGGGCTTCACCGGCTTCGACCGCTTCGAATTCGACCCGCTCACCGTCACCTGTCTGACCGAGTACGATCCGCGCTTCCTCTCCCCGATCGGCTTCCCGCCAGAGCGCCCGGGCGTGACCCTGGCCGAGGTCATCAGCCAGGCCGGCTACAAGCAGTTCCACTGCGCCGAAACCGAGAAGTACGCCCACGTCACCTTCTTCTTCAACGGCGGCAAGGAGCAGCCTTTCGCCGGTGAGGACCGCGTGATGGTGCCCTCGCCCAAGGTCGCCACCTACGATCTCAAGCCGGAGATGAGCGCCGCCGAGGTCGCCGACGCGACCATCGCCGCCATCCAGAAGAACGAATATGCCTTCATCCTGGTCAACTTCGCCAACGGCGACATGGTCGGCCACACCGCCATCCGCGAAGCGGTGATCGCCGCTGTCGAGGCGGTCGACACCCATGTGGGCCGCGTGGTGGACGCCGCCGTCGAGGCCGGCTACAGCGTCATCATCACCGCCGACCACGGCAACTGCGACGAGATGGTCGACCCGATCACCCGCGAACCGCACACCCAGCACACCATCTACCCCGTACCCTGCATCATCATCGACGAGCAGCCTTGGCGCCTGCGTACCGGCGGCGGCATCGCCAACATCGCCGCCACCGTGCTCGAACTGATGGGCCTGCCGGCACCGAAGAAAATGAAAGGCTCGCTGCTGCTCGGACCGGTCCAGCGGCCGAACTGACCTTTCGGTAACAAGGCCGCGCCGGACGCCGACAGAAAAGCCCGCCAGGCATCGCGCCTTGGCGGGCTTTGTTTTTTCCACCGCCCGGGCAACAAAAAAAGGAGCCACCGGCTCCCTTCTTCCTATTTCACGGGGGCGATCCATGCCACCCCGTCAGGCCATAGCCTTACAGCGAGGCGATATAAGCGCTCAGGTCGGCGATGTCGCCATCCGACAGACCGGCGGCGTTCGGCGCCATCATCGCGCTGTTCGGTCCGACGGTCTCACCCGCACGGTACTTCTTCAGCTTGGCCGCCAGGTCGGCTGCAGACTGGCCGGCCACCCTCGGGAACATGCCCTGGCCCTCGCCGTTCCTGCCATGGCAGGACGCGCAGGTAGCGAACTTGGTCTTGCCAGCGGCTACGTCACCCGCCGCGGCTGCGGCCGGGGCAGCCGCGGCAGGAGCAGCGGCGGCCGAGGCGGCCGCGGCGCCACCGAAGGAGGCGATGTGCGCGGCCAGGTTGGCGATGTCGGCGTCCGACAAGCTGGCCGCATTCGGCGCCATCATGGAAGTCATCGGGCCGACCTGCTCGCCGGCGCGATACTTCTTCAGCTTGCCCTCGACGTCCGAGGCAGACAGGCCGGCAAGCTTCGGGAAGGCACCGGATCCCTCGCCGTTCGCGCCGTGACAGGCCGCACAGGTGGCGTATTTGGCCGCACCGGCCGCAGCATCACCGGTTGCAGCGGCTGCGGCAGGAGCAGCTGCGGCAGGCGCGGCCGCCGCCGGAGCTTCGGCGGCCGGCGGTGCGGCCGGTGCGGCCGGAGCCGTCACCACCTCACCCTTGGTGCTGCCTCGCGCGATCGTGTTCATCAGCGACTTCGCCATGTAACCGACCGCGATCAGCAGGAGCACCATGCCAAGGGCGGTGATGACCTTGGCCATCGAGTCCACTTTCACATCATGCTGGGCCACGAAAAAATCCTCGTTGTTTTTGGAAAACCCGCGAAGTGGCGCCCCGGGCACCACGACTTAAAAGGGCATTATAGGTCCACCGCATCCAGGCGGGACAATAAAAAAATGGACGGATCGATTAGATAGGGGGTATGCTTTTGCACCCCAAGCGCCCGTAGCTCAGCTGGATAGAGCGCTGCCCTCCGGAGGCAGAGGTCTGGGGTTCGAATCCCTACGGGCGCGCCACTTCTGCACGAACACCCCCTCGCCCGACACCCTCAGGCCAGCGGGTGATGCTCAACGCGGACGGTCCTCCTCGCGCGCCAGCCTGTTCTCACGATGCGCTTTGTCCTGCACCCCATGCCTTGCCAGAGCGTCTTTTCGTGGCGCCTGCTCCAGACCCGCCCAGGGTTCGCGCTCGCGCCAGAGGGGCTTCGCCGCGAGCTCGCGAGGCAGGGTGGCCTCATAGCGATGCTCGCGGCGCTCCTGGAAGCGCGACACGCCCTCGCCATCTCCCCATAGGCGCTTCACATCGCCCCCACCACGCGGGCGGGGCTCGTAACGCTCCTCAATGCGCCGTTGCTCGGCATGCCAATAGTGCGGGGCGGGCGGCCTGACCACCACCGTTCTCGGCTCCTCGACCACCACAACCCGCGGCCTCGGCTCGTAGTAGGTCTCGCGATGCACATAGACCGTCCGGGGATACGGCTGTGGGTCGTAGTAACCGTCGCCGTAGTACGTCTCGTGCACATAGCCCGGGCCCGCGCATCCGGTCAGCGCCATGACGGGCAACGCCACCCACAACCATCCCTTCATCGCTCGACCGCTCCCCGGGCTGAACCCGCTGTCTTTCACCAAGGGAAACGCTGAATTTTTCAGCGTTTGCTGTTTGGGGCAGGACACACCCATGCGAACAACGAGTTCAGTCATTGATTCGCGGAGGCCGTCGCGGACATGCGCCTTGATAAGACGCGCTGAAAAAATCCATGGATGGATTTTTTCAGAGCTTCCTTAGTTCCTGCGCTCAAGCAGCACCAGCACCTCGCTGTGCGCGGTATGCGGGAAGATGTCGAACAACTGGGCGCGAACCGGCGTAAACGATGGCAACCGCGCGATGTCCGAAGCCAAACTCGCCGGGTTGCAGCTGGAATAGACCAGCCAGCGCGCCGCAGAAGACTCCAAGAAGGCGCATAGCGCCGGGCCAATGCCGCGCCGCGGCGGGTTGACCAGCACCAGTTCCGGCACCTGCGTCTGACCAAGGGCGAAGTCGTCCGCCGTGAGGGCGCGGAACACGATATTGGTCAGACCAAGCTCCGCGGCCGACTGGCGTGCGCTGGCGATCGCCTCGATACTCACCTCGATGCCCGTCACCGTGCCACGCACAAACGGGGCACAATGCAGGGCGAAGCCACCCACCCCGCAGAACAGGTCCCACATCCCCTGCGGGGCGATCGAAGCCACCCAGTCGCGCGCGGTGGCGTAGAGCGCGGCGGCCACCGCGCTGTTGGTCTGAAAGAAGCTCTTCGGCCGCAGGTGCAGCGACAGGCCGTTCAGCCACATGGTAAGGGTCTGCTGCTCCGTCAGCACGATCTCTTCCTCACCCTCAAGGATTGCCTTGTGTTCGGGCTGCAGGTTGACCGACACCACCTTCAGGCCGGGGAGGCATGCCTGCAGCTTGGGTAGATGCTGACGAAGGGCGGGAATCATGGCCCGCGAGCGCAGCACGAGGCGCAGCATCATCTCGCCGCTCTGCTCGCAGATCGTAAGCAGGACGTACTTCAGCTCCCCCCGCCGCGCGGGCACGTCGTAGGGCGCAATTCCCGCTACACGGATGAGGTCGATGATCGGGCCGAAGGCCGCCTGCATGGCGGGCGGATAGAGCGGGCAGTCACGCAGGTCCACGCCTCGGCCTGCAGGATCGAGGATGCCGAGCACCGGGGCCTGCGTGGTGCCAGAGACGACCATTTTGGCCTTGTTGCGAAAACCCGACTCGGCACTCGCCACAGGAGGCCGCCAGGCCAGGCCAGGCCAAGCGGCCAGCGCCGCGCGGCAAGCCTGCTGCTTGCGCTGGAGCTGTTCGGCATAAGGCCACTCGATCAAGCCACAGGAGCGGCAGCGGCCAGCCTTGTGATGGTGACAGGTGATCATGGCCGCATAAGGTTAACCCATTGGGAGATGGGCGATGGGCTCGCAAAGCCTTCGCTTCCCGAACATCCCCGCCTATTCCACCCACCCCTCCAGCCGCGCCAGCCGGTAGGCCTCGATCTCGCCATGGACCCCGAGCTTGCGCAGCGCGTTCTGCTTGTGCTGGCTGACCGTCTTTTCCGACAACATCAGGTTCTGGGCGATGGCCTTGTTGTCGTGACCGGCAAAGACCTGCATCAGCACCTCACGCTCGCGCTCAGTCAGGCTGGCGAAGCGCTGCGTCGCCCCCTCCGGCTCGGCCTGCAGCGCCGCTGCGAGGCGCGGGCAGATGAAACGCCGGCCCGCCGCGACCTCCACCACCGCACACAGCAGGTCATGACCGGCAGCCTCTTTGGAGACATAGCCGTCGATCAACTCATCGCGGAACAGGTCGCGGACGAAGGCCGGGGTGGTGATGGAGGACAGGCCGATAATCCTCGGCCCCCGCTCGAGGGCGCGCAGGCGGCGCATGGTCTCCAGCCCGCCCATGCCGGGCATGTGGATGTCGATCATCACGACATGCAGATCCTCACGCCCAACCAACGCGAGCAGGGCCTCGCCCGAGTCCACATCAGCCACCACAGAAAGCGCGCGCTGGCCGTCGAGATGCATGCGCAGGGCCTGTCGCACCAAGGTTTGATCATCCGCCAGGGCAAGCCTGATCATCGCTTCTCCTCCTCTGCCTGTTGCCACAACGCGCCCCACAGGGCACCGTCGTCGGGCGTCCGGCCGACGGCCCGCCAGGTCTCGTCCAGCCGCCGGGCGGCATCCGCCAGGCCGGTCAACCCCACCAGTCCCGCCGTACCGGCCAGGGTGTGCAGCAGTTCGTGCAGCGCCGGGCCGTCTTCCGCCAGGCGCGCGGCGCGCAGGCGCGTGGCGAAGGAGGGCCACTCATCCCGCCAGAAACGCGCCCGCAGGCCCTCCAATTCCAGCGGAGGGGACGGCGACGGCAGGGGCTGCCCCAAGGCCGTGGCCAATGCATCGAACAGCCGGGTCTCGCTCACCGGCTTGTGCAGCACCGCCCTCGCCCCCGCCTCCTGCAGGCGTTCCGCGGTCTCGCCCACGGTGTCAGCGGTCAGCATGAGCACGGGGAGCTCGGGCTGGTGCGTCCGCAGCTCGCGCAGCACCACCTCGCCATCCATGCCCGGCATGTGCAGGTCGAGTAGGACAGCATCCACACCCTTGCGCCGGGCCAGGGCCTCCTCCCCGCTCGCGGCCAGCACTACGCGCGCACCGGCCTGCTCGAGCAGCTGGCCAAGCACTTCGCGGTTGAGCGGATGATCGTCGACCACGAGGATCGTCCTACCCTCGAAGGCCGCGCCGCCCACCTCGTCAGCGATCGGACGGGCATCGGCATGAAAGAGGAGGTCGCCCAGGCCCTCGACCGCGCGCTCGAGGTCGCGCTGGGAAGCGGGGCAACGGATCACCGTAGCCCCCAAATGCTCGAGGCGCCGCTCCCAGTCCGGTTCGTCGCGCGCGGTGCAGACCAGCACGTGCCGTGCCCGTTGCCGTCCATCGATCGCCATGCCGAGCAAGGCCGCCCGGCCATCCTCGCCACGCTCCACGGGATCACGCAGGGCGAGGACGTCGAGGCCGTCCGGCAGGCGATCGAGCAACCCGCGCCATCCCGCCGACGCAAGCCCGCCTTCCTCCAGCTGGACGCTCCAGCCCAGGCGACTGAAGCGGGTGTAGGCCGCCTGCCGGAAGCTCGTACGGTCATCCACCACCGCCACCCGCACCGGGAGGGCACCGCGCTCCGGCCCAGGCACGGCACCCCGTACCGGCCAGGTGAAGCTCAGCATGGCCCCCCCCAGCGCCCCCTCGTCGAGATGCAGCTCGCCGCCCGCGCGCTCCACCAGCCCGCGACAGATGGCGAGCCCAAGGCCCGTGCCCTCGTGCGCCCGCTCGGTCCCCGCGTCCAACTGTTCGAAGGGCTCTAGCAGGCGCTGCCGGTCCGCCTCGGGGATGCCGGGGCCGCTGTCCTCTACCTCGAAACGCAGCACGCACCCCTCGCCCTGCTCGTCCGGTGGCTGCTCCAGCATCAGGCGCATGACGATCCCACCCTGCGGGCTGAACTTGATCGCGTTGGAGAGCAGATTGATGAGCACCTGGCGCAGGCGCAGCGGGTCGCTCACGACCCGCTCAGGCACGTCGAGGAAGCTCACCACGTCGATGTACAGTCCCTTGGCACGCGCACGCTCAGCCAGCTCGATCGCCACCTCGTCCAGCAGACGGATGGCCGAGAACGGCACCGAACGAAGCTCGAGCTTGCCGGACTCGATGCGGGAAAAGTCGAGGATGTCGCCAATCAGCTCGCCAAGGTGGCGGGCCGACTGCTCCATCGCCTCCAGGTACTGCTGGCCACGCAGGCTCATCGGCTGGTCGGCATACTCGCGCCGCAGCAGGTGCATGAAGCCGACCAGGGCGCTGAGCGGCGTGCGGATCTCGTGGCTCATGTGGGCAAGGAAGAGGGTGCGCACGGCCTTGGCCTGCTCGGCCCGCTCGCGCGCGAGGTCGTGGCGCACGGCCTCCGCGCGCAGGCGCTCCTGGGCCTCCAGCGCGTCGGCCAACAGGTTGACCCCGCGCTGCAATTGGCGCAGTTCGTTGTCGGCGTCCTCGGCAACCCTGACCCCGCCGATCCCATGACCGATCCGGCGCATGGCATCAAGCGATTCGCGCAAAGGGCGCAGGATGCGCGTGGCCAGGCGCCAGGCCACCCCGCCGACCACCAGGGCCAGCAGCACGGCCAGGACCATCGCCTGCCAGAAACCCTGGCGCTTGATCGCATTCACCGGTCGCTGGTCGAACCAGATCCAGACCTCGCCGATGCGCAGCGGATCATCCTCGCCCCGCTGCGGGATGCACAGTGGCATGAACACCGCGCGCAGGGCGTCGGCGGGGGCACTCTTCGGGCCCTGACCACGCTTGACCAGTGGATCGCCCATCGGGTCGGCCAGGCGCAGACCGTAAATGTTGGACTCGCCCACCATCTCGCGGGCGAGGTCGTCGAGAGCCTCCATATCGCCGGCCAGCAGGCTTTGGGTGGCCCGCGCAGCCAGCCCGCGGGAGAGATCGTGCACCCGCGCCTCGAATTGCTCGTCCAACAGGACGTTGCGGTTGTGGGCGTAGAAGAGGGTGAGGCCGATGAACAGCACCGCCAGCGGCAAAATGGCGAGCAACATCAATTGCGTGGTGACCGAATGGCCGCGCATCACTCCCCCTCCTCCAGTCGCAGGCCGAGCCGGCTGAGCATGAGCGGATTGTGCAGGACGCGGGCCTGGTCCAGCACCTGCACCGGCGGCAAGGGGTCTGGGCCGAACAGCTCGGGCAAGAGATGCACGGTCAGCGCGATGGCTGCCCCCTCCTCCTGCACAGCGGCGGCCACCACGCCTCGCCGCACATCCTGCAGACCGAGCCCGCCGACCATCGGCACCCCCTCGCGCGCCGTCATCAGCAGCCAGTGCTTGAGCAGGCCCTCGTGATAAAGCGCAGGATCGGCCAGGGCGAGCACGGCCTGGACCTCGCCCAGTACCTCGCGCAGCGGGCGCAGGGGCTGATCGTCCGGCCGGGATGGGAGCAGGACGGGCAGGAAACCGTGTGCGCTCAGGATCTGCGCAGCGGCGCGGGCCAGCCCTTCAGCGGCCGGCGAATAGGGCACCGCCACCTGGCGGGGGCGGGGCCGCAGGGCATCCAACAGGGCCACCTGGCGCGCGAGCGGCGGGTCCGAGGCCACGCCGGACAGGCGCTCTGGTGCACCCGCGCGCAGGGCATCGAGGCTGAGGGTGGGCAGTCCCAGGGCCCAGACCTTCGCCTGCGGGCAGCCGCGCAGCGCCGCGCGGGTCGCGGCCTCACCCACCGCCAGCACCAGGCGCGCGCCGACGCAGCGCACCCCGGCGCCGTCACCCAAGCGCTGCTGTGCAAGGCTCATCCCCGGAGGCAGAGCGGAACGCAGCGATTTGGCGATCGCCTCGCCCTCCTCCACACTCAACAGCCAGACATCCTCCGCCCGCACGGGGCCGGCCAGCAGCACGAGCAGCCCCAACAGCAGGAGGATACATCGACGCATGGCCTCAGTTAGCGTCGAGCGCCAGCCGCAGCCAGACGGCCCGGCCCCAGCCACGGTCCATGTCGAAATCATGCACTCGTCCATTGAGGTTTTCCCCGATCAGGTCGATCCGCATGCGCTGGGCGCCGAACCGGCGCACATAACCGATCCTGGCGGCCACGCCGGTCGAGGCGTCGAGCGCATCGCGGGTGAGGAAGCCCCACTGCATGGGGCTGGTATAGTGTAGCCGCAAGCTGGCATCCCAGCCTTCACCGAGGCGCTGGGTGAGCAGCAGACCGGCGGTATGCCGCGGCACCGTGGCGGCATAGTCCGGCCACTCCGGCCCGAGGTCCTCGTCCTCGCGCGCCTCGGTCAGGGCGTAGCTCAGATGCAGGCTGAGGTCCCGTGCCAGGCGGGTGTCGAGCTGGGCCTCCAGCCCGCGCACGCTGACCGACCCGCCATTGCACATGTCCAGCACCAGCGGCAGCCAGTCCCCTCCGATGGGATAGAGCAGTGTGTTCATCTCGTTCTCGGCCCTCATCATGGGACGGATGGGATCCTTGAGGCGCAGATGGAAGGCGCGCAGGTCCAGTTGAATCCCCCGCCGGGGCACCCACAGGTAGCCGAGGCTCCATTCGGTTGCGCGCTCGACCTTCAGGCCGCCGCTCGCCGCGCCGGACGCCAGGGTCAGCCAGACCGGATGCCCGTCCCTGTCCCAGGCCGCGGTTCGGCCCTGGTTCTCGAACAGCAGCGGCTGGCGGGTTCCCGTGCTCCAGCCCGCACGCAGGGTGTGGCCCGGCGCCAGGTGATGGATCAGGGCCAGGCGGGGGGTGAAGACCGGCTCGCTGATGGAGGAGCGCTCCACCATGGCCCCGCCGTTGAGCAGCCAGTTCGGAGCGATCCGCCACTCGGCATGGCCGAACAGGCGCCCGCTGTCCAGCCGCTGGCTGGACGGAGTACCGAAGAACCGCTCCCCCTGCGCCTCCTCCCGGCGCAGGCCCATGCCCCATACACCGCGCACCGCGCCGAGGGGAACCAGGTGATGCTCCAATTCCGCCTCGTAGCGGGCGGCGCGATAGCTACGCGTCAGGCTCAAGGGCTCAAGGACTGCCGAAGGCACATCGTCCACCAGCCTGTAGACCCAGTCATAGCGCAGCCCATCGGCCTCCTTGTAACTCTGCGCATTGCGCGCCAGGCGCAGCACCCACTCGCCCCCCCCATCGGGACGATGGTGAAGGGTGAGGAACTGGTGGTCGTTCTCATCGAGGAAGGCATCGTTGATGGTGCCACTGACATCCTGCTCCAGCGCGGCACCGATGCCGTTGCGCGCGCGGGCGGCCCCGAGCTGCCACTGCATGTCCGTGGACGGCGATAGATCGAGCTCACCCTTCAGCCGCACCCCGTCCATCCGTCGGCCGCCACGGTCATCGACGGCGCGACCATCTAGACCGTCGTCCTGCTGGTGGACGACGCTAAGCATCCAGGCGCCGGCGGAGCCGCTGCCCGCCAGACGGGCATGGGCATCGCGCACGCCGTTCGATCCGATCGCCCCACCCGCCTCCCAGCGCGAGACCTCACGCGGCACGACGGTGGTGATCTTGATGGTGGCAAGCAGGGCATGACTGCCGTAGGCCGCCGTATTGGGGCCACGCACCACCTCGATGCGATCGATATCCTCAACCGCGAGCGGCAGGTCCTGCCACAGCACCGCCCCGGTCGAGGGGGCGTAGATGGAGATGCCGTCGACCAGCACCTGCACACGGCGCGAGTAGTCATCGGAGAGACCAAGGTAGGTCGCAGGCTGGACCGCCGGACTGCGGCTGCCGACCACCATGCCCGGCACCAGGCGCAGGATGTCGGCGATGCGGCGCACGCCCGCCTCGCGCAACATCTCGCGGTCGATCACCGTCACGGCGGACGGCGACTCGTCCAGCCGCTGCGGCAGGCGGCTCGGCGCGATGGCAAGCTCAGGCTCGACCGCGGCCGCAAGGAGGGCACCGGCCGGCGCGAGCAGCACAGGCAGGGTCAGGAGGGGAAGGAATCGACGCATCGGCGGGCCGTTTTTTGCTGATATGCTGCGTCAAGACGGTTCCCCGGTAAAGGTTCCCCCCATGCAGGACATCCGCATCCCCGTCGGCATCAGCAGCTGCCTGCTTGGCGAAGAGGTCCGCTTCGACGGCGGCCACAAGCGCGACAACTACATCATCCGCACCCTCGGCCAGTTCTTCCATTTCGTGCCCTTCTGCCCGGAGATGGCGATTGGGCTTGGCACCCCGCGCCAATCCCTGCGCCTGATCAAGATCGACGGTGTGGTGCGGGTGCGCGGCAACAAGGACCATGACCTGGACGTCACCGACGCCCTGCGTACCACGGGCCGGGCCCAGGCCGAGCGCCACCCCGAGCTGTGCGGCTATATCCTCAAGAGCAAGTCGCCGAGCTGCGGCATGGAGCGGGTGACCCTGTACGAGGGCTGGACGAACGATCGCCCACCGGAGAAAAAGGGCGTGGGCCAGTTCGCGGAAGTCTTCATGAACGCGCGGCCGGAGCTGCCCTGCGAGGAAGAGGGCCGTCTTGGCGACCCCATCCTGCGCGACAACTTCATCACCCGCGTCTTCACGCTGCACCGCTGGCGCCGCATGGTGCATGAGGGGCTGAGCGCCGCCGCCCTGCTCGACTTCCATACCCGGCACAAGCTGCTGATCCTAGCCCATCACCCGCAGACCTACACCGCCCTCGGGCGGCTACTCGCCAACCTGCGCCAAGTGGACCTCGAACCGCTGGCCGCCGACTATCTGCTCACCCTCATGCGCGGCCTCAAACATATTGCCAGCCGCGGCAAGAATGCCAATGTGCTCCAGCACCTGGCCGGCTACCTGCGTGACGAGCTGGACGGCGGCGACCGCGAGGAGCTGGCGCGGATCATCGACGACTACCGCGAGGGTCGGGTGCCGCTGATCGTGCCGATCACCCTGCTGCGCCACCACTTCCGCCGCCACCCGCACCCCTACGTGGCCGGCCAGGTCTACCTTGAGCCTCACCCGCCGGAGCTGATGCTGCGCAATGGCGTATGAGGGCGAGGTCACGGCTACAATGCCCGCATGAGCCGCTCCCTCCTCCGATCCACCGCCGTAATCAGCGCGATGACCCTCATCTCGCGCATCCTCGGCTTCGTGCGCGACATCGTGTTCGCCAGGCTGTTCGGCGCGTCGGCGGCCACCGACGCCTTCTTCGTGGTGTTCAAGATCCCCAACTTCCTGCGCCGCCTGTTCGCCGAAGGCGCCTTCCAGCAGGCCTTCGTGCCGGTGCTCGCGGAGTACCGCGAGAAGCGCAGCCAGGAGGAGATGCTCGACTACATTGCCCATGTCGCTGGCACCCTGGGCGCGGTGCTGCTGCTGGTGACGACGATCGGTGTCGCCGCCGCCCCCCTCCTGCTGCTGCTGTTCGCCCCAGGTTTCACGGGAAACCCCGAGCAGCTGGCGCTGGCGGAGACTATGCTGCGCATCACATTCCCCTATTTGTTCTTCATCTCGCTGACCGCCTTCGCCAGCAGCCTGCTCAACAGCTTCGGCCGGTTCGCCATCCCCGCGCTCACCCCGGTGTGGCTCAACATCGTGCTGATCGGCGCGGCCTTTCTCGGCGCCCACCATGCCGAGGAACCCCTGATCGTGCTCTCCTGGGGGGTGTTTGTCGCCGGCGCGGTGCAACTTTTCTTCCAGCTGCCTTGGCTGTGGCGTATGGGCCTGCTGCCCCGGCCAAAAATCGCCCGCCGCCACGCGGGCGTGAACAAGACCATGAAGCTCATGCTGCCAGCGATCTTCGGCTCGTCGGTCACGCAACTGAATCTCTTGATCGACACCATCCTCGCCTCCTTCCTGATCGCAGGCTCGGTGTCCTGGCTGTACTACTCCGACCGGCTGGTCGAGTTCCCGCTCGGCATGTTTGGCGTGGCGCTCGCCACCGTGATCCTGCCCAAGCTCTCGCGCGAGCACGCCGCAAACTCGGGTGCCGACTTCAACCAGACCCTCGACTGGGGCCTGCGCCTGACCGTGCTGCTCGCCCTGCCGGCCACCGTAGGGCTGGTCCTACTGGCCGGTCCCCTGCTCGCCACCCTGTTCCAGTACGGCGAGTTTTCCGCCCATGACACGGCCATGGCGCAACGCTCCCTGATCGCCTACAGCCTCGGCCTGCCCGGCTTCCTGCTGATCAAGGTGCTGGCGCCCGGCTTCTATGCCCGCCAGGACACCACCACCCCGGTGAAGATCGGCATCCGCGCGGTGCTCGCCAACCTCGCCTTCAAAGCCACGGTCGTCGTACCGATGATCCTGCTCGCCGTCCCCGGCACCCACGCCGCGCTGGCGGCCGCCACCGCCTTCGCCGCCTGGCTCAATGCTTTCTGGCTGTACCGCGCCCTGCGCAGAAGCGCCGTCTACCAACCCGGCCGCCAGTGGCGCAGGCTCGCCCTGCAGGCCGGTGGCGCCACCCTCGGCATGGGCGCGCTTCTGTTCCTGCTCGCCCCCGAGCTTGCCGCTTGGTCGGCCATGCACAGCAGCCAGCGCGCCCTGTGGCTCGCCGGCCTCGTGCTCGGCGCGGTCGCGGTCTACTTCGCCCTGCTCGCCGCCCTCGGCCTGCGTCTGCGCGACCTGAAACGGGAGGAGGCGACATGGAGCTGATCTATGGCACGGGCCGTTGCACGCCCCCGGGGAGCGTGGTGACCATCGGGAACTTCGACGGTCTCCACCTCGGCCACCAGGCCCTGATGCAGCGGCTGGATGACATAGCCAGGACCGAAGGCCTCCGCCGCGTGGTGCTGACCTTCGAGCCCCTGCCGCGCGAGGTCTTTTCTCCGACGCCCGTGCCGCGCCTGATGAGCCTGCGCGAGAAGGCCGCCTGGCTTGCCGCTTCCGGCCTCGTCGATGAGCTGCGCATCCTGCGCTTCAACTCCGCGCTCGCCACTCAGCCTGCTGAGGACTTCGTGCGTGACATCCTGGTCGGGAAACTCCACGCCCGCCATGTCCTGATCGGTGACGACTTCCGCTTCGGCCACAGGCGCGGCGGCGACTTCGCCCTGCTGCAGCGGATGGGCGCGGAGCACGGCTTCTCGGTCGAGTCCACCCCGCAGGTCATGCTGGACGGCGAACGCATTTCCAGCACCCTAGTGCGCGCCGCCCTCAGCGAAGGGAGACTGGATGACGCCGCCCGCCTGTTGGGGTTGGGGCACCCCTACAGCCTGTGCGCCCGCGTCACCCACGGCGACAAACGCGGCCGCCTGCTCGGTTTCCCCACCCTCAACCTGCCACTGGGGCGCAAGCACTTCGCCCTGCATGGGGTGTACGCCGTCGAGATCCTCGGCCTCGCCGACCGCCCCCTGCCCGGCGTCGCCAACGCCGGCATCCGCCCCACCGTCGGCGGTGTCATCCCACGCGTCGAGGCCCATGTCTTCGACTGGACCGGCGATGCCTACGGCAAGCGGGTGGAGGTGCGCTTCCGCGCCTTCATCCGCAAGGAGCGACGCTTCACGGGCCTGGGCGAACTGGTCGAGCAGATCGCCAAGGATGCCGCAGCGGCACGGGCCCTCCTTACTGGCGAGATCAAGGCAAATCGGGAATAATCGGAACTCATTTGTTCCTTATTTATCCCGCCTCCTCCCATGTCCAAAGACACCGCCAGCGAATCCGTCTACAAGGCCACACTCAACCTGCCGGAAACCGACTTCCCCATGCGCGGCAACCTGCCGCAGCGCGAGCCGGAAACGCTGGCCCGCTGGCAGGAGAAGAACCTGTACGGACGCATCCGCGAGGCCTGCGCCGGTCGGCCGAAATTCGTGCTGCACGATGGCCCGCCCTACGCCAACGGCGACATCCACATCGGCCACGCGGTCAACAAGGTGCTCAAAGACATCATCGTCAAGAGCAAGACCCTGGCGGGCTTCGACGCGCCCTACGTCCCTGGCTGGGACTGCCACGGCCTGCCGATCGAGCTGCAGGTGGAGAAAAAACTGGGCAAGGCCGGGGAGGCGGTGAGCGCGCGTGAATTCCGCGACGCCTGCCGTGCCTACGCCGCCGAGCAGGTGGAGCGCCAGAAGGCGGACTTTATGCGCCTGGGGGTGTTGGGCGACTGGAACCACCCCTACCTGACCATGGACTACCGGTTCGAGGCCGACATCCTCCGCGCGCTGGGCCGGATCATCGCCAACGGCCACCTGGTGCAGGGCCAAAAGCCGGTGCACTGGTGCGTGGAGTGCGGCTCCGCGCTGGCCGAGGCCGAGGTGGAGTACCAGGACAAGACCTCGGATGCCATCGACGTGCGCTTCCAGGCCGTCGATCAGGCCGCGTTCGAGAAGGCCCTGAATGCCACGGGTAAGGGCCCCATCGAAGTGGTCATCTGGACCACCACCCCCTGGACCCTGCCCGCCAACCAGGGCGTGGCGCTCAACGGCGAGCTGGACTATGTGCTGGTGCAGGCCGAGGGCGCGCGTCTGCTGCTGGCCGAGGCGCTGGTCGAGACCACCCTCAAGCGCTATGGGCTAGAAGGCGCGGCCATCGTCGGCCGCGCCAAGGGCGCCGCCTTGGAGCACCTGAAGCTCCAGCATCCCTTCCTTAAGCGCCAGGTGCCCATCATCCTCGGCGAGCATGTCACCACCGACGCCGGCACCGGTGCGGTCCACACCGCGCCCGGCCACGGCCAGGAGGACTATGTCGCAGGCAGCCGCTACGGCCTGCCGGTCGATAACCCGGTGGACGATGCCGGGCGCTTCAAGCCGGGCACCCCCTTTGTCGAGGGGCTGCACGTGAGCAAGGCCAACCCAGTCATCATCGAGCTTCTGCGCGAGCGCGGCCGCCTGCAGCACGCCAGCAAGCTCAACCACAGCTTCCCGCACTGCTGGCGGCACAAGACCCCGCTGATCTTCCGTGCCACCCCGCAATGGTTCATCGGCATGGACGTCAACGGCCTACGCGTCAAGGCACTGGAGGCCATCAAGGCGACCCGCTGGGTCCCGGAATGGGGTGAGAATCGCATCACCGCCATGGTCGAGGGCCGCCCGGACTGGTGCATCTCGCGCCAGCGCACCTGGGGCGTGCCCATCGCCCTGTTCGTGCACAAGGACAGCGGCGCGCTGCATCCCCGTACCAGCGAGCTGATTGAGCAGGTTGCGCAGCGGATAGAATCGGGCGGCGTGGATGCCTGGTTCAGCCTTGACCCGTCCGAGCTTCTGGGCGCGGAGGCCGAACACTACCGCAAGGTCACCGACACCCTGGACGTGTGGTTCGACTCCGGTGTCAGCCACTACGGCGTACTGGCCCAGCGCGAGGAGCTGCGCGACCCGGCTGACCTGTACCTGGAAGGCTCCGACCAGCACCGCGGCTGGTTCCAGTCCTCGCTCATGACCGCCATCGGCATGCACGCCCGCCCGCCGTACCGGCAGGTGCTGACCCATGGCTTCACCGTGGACGCGCAGGGGCGCAAGATGTCCAAGTCGCTTGGCAACGTCATCGCCCCGCAGAAGGTGGTGAACGCGATGGGCGCGGACGTGCTGCGCCTGTGGGTGGCCTCCAGTGACTACCGCAGCGAGATCACCGTCTCCGATGAGATCCTCAAGCGCGCGGGCGATACCTACCGCCGCATCCGCAACACCGCCCGCTACCTTCTGGCCAACCTCAAGGACTTCCAGCCTGTGGACGCCGTGCCGTTCAAGGACATGCTGCCGCTGGACCAGTGGGCGATCGATCAGGCCGCGCGCCTGCAGGACGAGATCCTCGCCGCCTATGACAGCTACAACTTCCACCAGGTGGTGCACGCGGTGCACAACTTCTGCTCGGTGACCCTGGGCGGCTTCTACCTGGACGTGACCAAAGATAGGCAGTACACCTGTCAGGCTAGCTCGCGCGCCCGCCGCTCCAGCCAGACCGCGCAGTGGCACATCGTCGAGGCCCTCACCCGCTGGATCGCGCCAATTGCGAGCTTCACCGCCGAGGAGCTGTGGGGCTATCTGCCAGGCAGCCGCGAGGACTCCGTGTTCCTCGCCACCCATTACACCGGCCTTGCACGCATGGCGGAAGACGCCGCACTCGGCCCACGGGCCTGGGAGCGCATCCTCGCCGTGCGTGACGAGGTGCTGGCCGTGCTCGAGGGCCTGCGCAAGGACGGCACCATCGGTGCCAACCTGGACGCCGAGGTGGACATCTACGCCGACGACGCCACCCTGGATATCCTCCAGCGCCTGGAGGATGAGCTGCGCTTTGTGCTGATCACCTCCTACGCCCGCGTCCACCCGCTCGCCGCCCGCCCGGCGGAGAGTACCGTGGTAGACATCGAGGGTGGCCAGATCGCTATCGCCGCCAAGGCCTCACTGCACGGCAAATGCGTGCGCTGCTGGCACCACCGCGAGGACGTCGGCAGCCACGCCGCGCACCCCGAGCTGTGCAGCCGCTGTGTGCAGAACATCGAGGGCGCGGGCGAGACCCGCCGCTTCGCATGACCCCGATCCTGCGCAACGGCCTGGGCCTGGCCCTGGCCGTCATCCTTCTCGACCAGGTCACCAAGTGGTGGGCGAGCCAAGCCTTGGGCTATGCCAACCCGGTGCCGGTCTTCCCCGGCTTCAACCTGACCCTGATGCACAACCCCGGCGCCGCGTTCAGCTTCCTCGGCGAGGCGGGCGGCTGGCAGCGCTGGTTCTTCCTCGCCCTCGCCGCCGGGGTCAGCGCTTGGCTCATCATGTGGATGCGCGCCCTGCAGGCCCACGAGCGCTGGACGGGCATCGCCCTCGCCCTGATCATCGGCGGCGCACTGGGCAATGCCATCGACCGCGTCTGGTACGGTTACGTGATCGACTTCATCGACCTTTACTGGCGCAACTACCACTGGCCGGCCTTCAACATCGCCGACTCCGCCATCACCGTGGGCGCGGTCCTGCTGGTCGTACTGATGCTGTTCGAGAAAAAGAAAGACGAACCCCATGGCTAAGATCCTCCCCGGATGCCGAGTCAAGCTGGCCTTCCGCCTCACGCTCCCGGACGGCACCGAGATCGACGCGGCCAGCGAGGACGCCCCGCTGGAACTGCTGGTGGGCGATGGCACCATCAGCCCGGGGCTGGAGTTCGCCTTCCAGGGCATGCAGGCCGGCGAGCAGGGGCGTTTTAAGATCGCTCCTGGCACCGCCTTTCCCCTGCCCGATCCGGACAAGGTCTTCATCCTGCCGCCGGAGGATCTCAGCGCCGATGTCGAGCCAAAGCTGGGCCAGTTCATTGAGTTCGAGCTGCCAAGCGGCGAGACCACGGTAGGCCGGGTGCTGGACCTGACCGAGGAAGGCCTGAAGGTCGACTTCAACCATCCCCTCGCCGGTTTTCCCCTCATCTTCGAGGTGCATATCCTCGACGTGCAGTGCTAAGTTCCCGCCATGACCAGCCATCCCCTCATCCAGCTCGCCAACCCGCGTGGCTTCTGCGCCGGGGTCGACCGCGCGATCGAGATCGTCGAGCGCGCGCTGGATATGTTCGGCGCGCCGATCTACGTGCGCCACGAGATCGTCCACAATCGCTACATCGTCGAGGGGCTGAAGGCCAAGGGGGCAATCTTCATCGAGGAGCTGGCCGAGGTGCCGGACGGCGCCACGTTGATCTTCAGCGCGCACGGTGTCTCCCGCGCCATCCAGGAGGAGGCGGCCGCACGCGGCTTGCAGGTGTTCGACGCCACCTGCCCGCTGGTGACCAAGGTGCACATGGAGGTGGCCCGCCTCTCCCGCCAGGGCCGCGACGTGGTCCTGATCGGCCACGCCGGCCACCCCGAGGTCGAGGGCACCATGGGCCACTACGACAGCACCTTCGGCGGCCAAATCCACTTAGTCGAGTCGATTGAGGACGTAGCGCGCATGGAGGTGCGCGACCCTGCCAACCTCGCCTACTCAACCCAGACCACCCTCTCGCTGGATGAGACCCGCACCATCGTCGAGGCCCTGCGCGCGCGCTTTCCGCTGATCCAAGGGCCGCGCAAGGACGACATCTGCTACGCCACCCAGAATCGCCAGGACGCGGTGAAGCGGCTGGCGTCCGCATGCGACCTGCTGCTGGTGGTGGGAAGCAAAACCAGCTCCAACTCGAACCGCCTGCGCGAGATCGGCGAGCAGATGGGCGTGCCGAGCTTTTTGATCGATGGCCCGGAGGACATCCAGGCGGACTGGCTGGCCGGCAAGATGCGCATCGGCCTGACCGCCGGCGCCTCCGCCCCCGAGGTGCTGGTGCAGCGCGTCATCGCCCACCTGAAGTCCTGCTGCGGCGCAAGCCTCGAACGCGAGGACGAGGGTGTGTGCGAGGACGTGGTCTTCCCGCTGCCGCGCGAGCTGCGCCGTCCGGCCTAACAGGCCGTTGAAAAAGGGCTTCCTGCCCTTTTTCAACTCGCAACGTCGAAATCAATCACTTAGCGTGATTGATCTGCGTGCAAGCCATCCATGGCTTGCACGTCCGAGTCCGACCCGGCGGCTGGGGCTCACATGAAAAAGGCCGGCAGTGTCATCACCGCCGGCCTTCCGGTCATAGAGGCCATCCCTGCCCGCGCCCTCCGGGCGCGCATTCCATAAGTCTGCATCCCAGCGCGCCATCCAGGCATCCTGTGCACATCCTGATGCGGTGAAACCTCCAGATTTCATGTCTCTCCGGCCTCCTGGCCCGTGCCATCCTACAGCCTCAGGCTGCTGCGCGCTCCCGCCTCCACTCGTTCACGCGCCCTTGCACGAAATCCATCTTACGCATGGGGGAATGACAAAACCATCAGAAAATTCCAAGAAGTTCCATATTTTTTTTGTCTATCACACAGAATTTTTTTATCCACGATTAACAGGCCGTTGAAAAAGGGCGTCCGGCCCCAAATGGGAAACACTGAATGATTCAGCATTTCCCAAGGGGTGATGCCCGCGGCCGCAACACTTGGGCCGAGGCCTCCCACGGGCAATGCAGCCACCACGCGCGCTCGGGCACCGAGCGCCGCATGTAGTGGGTCAGGTGGTGGATCAGCGTTCGGCGACGATGATCGCGCGGCGCGGCGCGGGATACCCTTCCACCGTGCGCGCCGGATCGAGCGGATCAAGGAAATCGGCCAACGACTGGAACTGCATCCAGCCGGTCCGGCGCTGCTCGGCGGTGGTCGTCACGCCCTCGTCCACGATCCTAGCGCCGCGGAAACCGGCCGCCTCCACCCAGCCGCGCAGGGTGGCCGCCGAAGGCACCGCCCACACATTGCGCATCATGGCGTAGCGCCCAGACCCGGTCTCTGCAGGATACAGGCAGTCGCCTTCCCCGCCCTCGATCACCAGTCCTTCCAGCACCAACTGGCCGCCCGGGCGCAGGCACTCGGCAAGTTGGGCAAGATGCTCCAGCGGATCGCGCCGATGGTAGATTACGCCCATCGAGAATACCGTATCGAACACCGGCAGGCGCTGGGGAAGACCCTCGAGGGTGAAGGGCAGGACGTGTGCGTGGCTCGTTCCTGACAGCGTGCGCAGCAGGGCGAACTGGGCGGTGAACAGGACCGAGGGGTCGATGCCGATGGCAAGCCTGGCCCCCGCCCCGCGCATGCGCAGCAGGTGGTAGCCGCTGCCACATCCCACATCCAGCACATCGCGCCCGGCGAGCGGGGCAAGGTGAGGCGCCACGCGCGCCCACTTCCAGTCCGAACGCCACTCGGTGTCGACGTAGATGCCGAACACGTCGAACGGCCCCTTGCGCCAGGGCATCAGCCCGCGCAGGGCCTGCTCCAGGTGCGCCCGCGTCACGGCATCCACTTCATCCTCCGCACCGATCAGGATCGCGTCTCGCGCAAGATCGACATGCGTGGCGCGCAGCGGCGGGCACGCCTCAAGAGCCGCCTGGAAGCGGGGCAGGTTGCCGTTGCGCGCAGGATCAAGCTGCACATCCAGCTCAGAAGGCAGCCAGTTGAGCCAGGCTTCGAGCGGATGGCCCGCAAGCTCCTGGCGCAGGGCCGGCAGGTCGATCATCATGATGTGCTTCACGCCATGGCCAAGAGGGATACGAAGCGGGTGTGCTGCAGCCATGTTTCACATGAAACGAACCCCGCCTCGCGCAGGCGGGCGCGGTGCGCCTCCAGGGGCTCCGGCACCAGCACGTTCTCGAGTGCCTGGCGCTTCTGCGCAATCTCCAGCTCCGAATAGCCCTGCGCGCGCTTGAAGTCGTGGTGCAACTCGGTGATCAGGTGCTCCATGCGGGCATCCTCGAAGGCGATCTTCTCCGACAGCAGCAGCACACCGCCGGGCCGCAGGCCGGCGCGGATGCGGCGCAGCAGTTCAAGTCGGCGCTCCAAGGGGATGAACTGGAGGGTGAAATTGAGCAGAACGAGCGAGGCGTTTTCGATCAGGACATCCAGAACGTCGGCCTGCACCAGCTCAACCGGCACCTCCGAGCGAAAGCTGCCGAGCCACTCGCCCGCGCGCCGGATCATCGCCTCTGAGGTATCGACGGCGATCATCCGGCACCCATCCACCTTTACCCCGCGGCGAACCGCCTGCGTTCCGGCGCCGAGCGAGCAGCCGAGGTCGTAGACCACGGAGCCCGGCTGCACCACGCGCGCCGCGAGCCAGGGCAGGGCCTGCAGGATCAGTTCATAGCCAGGCACCGAGCGCCGGATCATGTCCGGGAAGACCGCGGCGACTTGCTCGTCGAAGACGAACGGCTCGACCCGCGCATGCAGATCGGCATAGATCCGGTCGCGGGTCATGCCATGTCCAGCCTCGTCTTCCACCACTCGAGTACAGCCTCGCGATCACCGCGAAAGATGACGCGGTCGAGCTTCTTGCTGATCTGGTAGTCGTACATCGGGTCGTAGTATTCGAGCAGCAGACGGCGCACGAACTCCCGCATGCCTGCGTCCTCACCCGCGCGGAAGGCCATCAGGGCGTCCTCGAGCAGATCGGTCAGCTGCCGGTAGCGCAAGCCCCCCAGCCGCCGCTGGATGCGGGCGAGGCTGACGCGTACCTGCTCGGCGTAAAGCGCGAAGCCTTCCTCCTCCCCATGGAGCCTGCGGAATTCTGCCAGGCTATCGAGCACGTAGTCCTTGAACGACTGCGCCTCGCGCGTCTCGAGCGACTCCTCCAGCAGGACCAGCGGCGAGGTCTGCATGGCGGCGTACAGGGCCTGCGGCACCTCGCGACTGCCGATGGCCCGCCCCTCGTCCTCCACCAGCACCGGCATGTTTCCCGTGAAACGCAGCAGCCGGATGGCAACCGCATTGTCGATGTTGATCTGGCTCGGCTGCGGGGAGGCATGGCGCCCGAAAGCCGAGCCGCGATGATGCGCAATACCCTCAAGATCGATGCTGTTATCGACCCTTTGCAGCAAATGGGTCTTTCCTGAGCCGGTCCGTCCGCCCAGAACGACCAGCGGCTGGCTGACCGAGCGCTCGGCTAGGGTATTCAGCAGGAAGCGGCGCAGGGCCTTGTAGCCACCGGTCACACGCGGCACGACGATCCCCGCCTCCTCCGCCAGCATCTGCTGGGTCAGGCGCGAGCGCAAGCCCCCCCGGAAGCAGTAGAGCACCCCGTCGGGATGGCGCCGCGCCCAGTCGGCCCACAAGGCGATGCGCCGGGACTTCTCCTCGCCGGAAACGAGCCGGTAGCCGAGTTCGATCGCGGCGTCCTGCCCCGCTTCCTTGTAGCGGATACCGACCCGGTGGCGCTCCTCGTCCGTCAAAAGCGGAAGGTTCTCCGCCTGCGGGAAGGCGCCCTCGGCGAATTCGACCGGCGCGCGCAGGTCGAGCAGCGGCACATCCTCCAGGAACAGGCGGGCGTAGTCCGCCGTGACGGGCAAGGCGGTCACACCACCTCCACGAACGGGCCGTCACCCAGGCGCGGCAGCAACTCGCCAAACGGCTTAAGATCCAGGCCGGCGGCCTCGGCGCGGCGCAGGAACTCCGGCTCGCCCTCAGGCATGACCGCCATCAACAGGCCGCCGGAGGTCTGCGGGTCACACAGGATCAGTTTCGCCTCGTCCGTGATCGGCGCGACCTTGTGACCGTAGCTCGCGAAATTGCGGTGCGTACCGCCGGGCGAGCAGCCCATGGCGGCATATTCGCGCGCCTCGGGGATGACCGGCACGGCATCAAGAAAGATGCGCGCATTCACCCCGCTGCCCTCGCACATCTCCAGCAGGTGGCCGAGCAGGCCGAAACCGGTCACGTCGGTCATCGCCACCAGCTTGTCCATATCGCTGATCGCCGAGCCGAAGGTATTCAGCGTCACCATCCAGTCACGCGCGATATGGGCGTGCTCGGGCGCGAGTTTCTTGCCCTTCTGCGCGGTGGTCAAAAGGCCGATGCCGATCGGTTTGGAGAGATAGAGCTTGGCGCCCGCGCGGGCCGTGTCGTTGCGCTTGAGGTTGTGCAGGGCCACCTCGCCGGTCACCGCCAAGCCGAAGATCGGCTCGGGGGCGTCGATGCTGTGCCCGCCAGCGAGCGGAATGCCTGCGGCGTGGCAGGCCGCGCGCCCGCCCTCGATCACTTGGCGGCCGACCTCGGCCGGCAGCTTGTCGATCGGCCAGCCAAAGATCGCAATCGCCATCAGCGGCCGGCCGCCCATGGCATACACGTCGGAGATGGCGTTGGTGGCAGCAATGCGGCCGAAGTCGAACGGGTCGTCAACGATCGGCATGAAGAAGTCGGTGGTGGAAATCACTCCGCGCCCATCACCCAGGTCGTACACCGCCGCGTCGTCGCGCGAGGCGTTGCCGACCACAAGGCGGGGGTCGTGGAAGGCCTCAAGCTGCGAGTGCAGCAGGCCATCCAGCACGTTCGGTGCGATCTTGCAGCCGCAGCCGGCACCGTGGCTGTATTCGGTCAGACAGATCAGGTCTTTCATGTGGAATCCCTCGCAAGGATGGGCCCAGGACTTCAGAACCGCCCACCCAGTTCGAGACTCTGCATGTTGATGCCTGGGTTGTGCTCGTACAGATCGCCGTTGGAGATGTGGTGGATACGGTAGCCCAGGTTCAGCGAACGCCCAAGGTCAAGGCGCAACCCGACGTGGGAGTCGAACTGCACCTTGCCGCCCAGATCAACCTCGCCGAAACCGCGCTGGCTCAGCCAAGTCGGACGCCAGCCGGCATCCAGCGCCCAACCCGCGCCCGAGGGGCGCAACTGGAGGACAGGACCTGCAGACAGACGCCAGATGGAGTCACCTTTGCTTTCCATACGGCCAACCCCGCCCTCCAGATGAAACTGGAGGGCAGGAGTCGGGTTCCAGAAGCTTCCGCCTCGCAGTCGCAATTCCTGTATGGAGGCATTTTTATCCTCGCCAAAGAAATTCATTCCGGCGGACAGACCGACATCCACCGCGAATATAGAAGGGGAACCAAGAACCATCCCCAAGGCAACAAGAAACAGGCGCATCGGACAAGCTCCTTCAACAAAAAAATTCTTGCACACGGATTATAAGACTGGGATGTGCCCCACCACTGCGGAAAACCAGCCATGACCCGCCAAGCTTCACAAGCCGTTACCCTTTTGCTGGACGACGCCCCCCACGAAGGGCTGCTCGGCCTACCCGAACATGCGATTGGCCTCGTTCTGTTCGCCCATGGCAGCGGGAGCAGGTCGCCGATGCGGCGGCCGACTGGTTTACCCGTCACCTGCCCGAAACGACCGGACAGTGAACCCAGCCTCTTGCCCGCCTCAGAGCCGACCAGGCTGCCTGCCGATGCAAAAGCTAGGGAAACTCTGAAAAAATCCATCCATGGATTTTTTCAGAGTTTCCTGAGAGGGAGCGGCGGTCGGCTTCTTCCTGGGCGGTAGGTCGAATCGAACACCATGTCCGCCAACCAACGCTTGAAGTTCGGGTTGTCGCTGAACTGCTTGAAGAGTTCGATGTGGTCGTCGAGCAGCTCCAGCACCACGCGGTTAAGCGCCTTATCGTGCTCCAGCCGCGCGTTCTGCTTGCCCGAGTTGGCCTGCGCGTTCTGGTAGGCGCGATCCTTGGCGACGCGCGCCGGAATCTCTTCGGTGACGACCTTGCGAATCTTATCGGCGTCATGCCACTCGATATTGCCGAACAGGTCGTTGAACTCTCTGATGATGTTCGACAGCCTCTCCAGCTCCGGCTCGCCGCCAACTCCGCCGCCACCGGGCGGTGGCGGCTCGACGAAGGCATCGGCATCGTCCATCGCCATACGCATGGAAGCCTGCGCCTGTGCACGATAGCTATCCATGTCGATGGCTTCGAGCACGCCCTTGGACAAGTCTTCCTCCTTGGGTGCGGGCAGCTTCGGGATCAGGAAGTTGAGGAAGATCGACAGCTTCTCCCATGCCGGGTGCCCGTAGGGCAGGATGGCCGAAAGGAACGCATAGCTGCGGATAAAGGCCTTCGCCTTGCCCTTGAACTTTACTTGGTCGTCCTCGGAGAGCTTCTCGACGTACTCGGCGACGCATGCATCGAGGATCGGATCGAGTTTGTCCCGGTCTGCGCCGCTCAAGTACAGCGCCACCAACTCTTCCACTTGGCTAGCGCTATACACCTGCTGGGCGTCTAGATCACTCTTCAGATCGTGAAGCTTGTTCGGGTCGGTCTCCCCCTCCTGGATCGTGGCGCGGTAGTACTCCTGGAACGCCGCCTTGACGGCTTCCGCGTTATCGGCGAAGTCGAGCACGAAGGTGTCGTGCTTCTGTGGATGCGCCCGGTTCAGGCGTGACAGGGTCTGCACCGCCAGCACGCCTGCCAGCGGCTTGTCCACGTACATCGTGTGCAGCAAGGGTTCGTCGAAGCCGGTGACGAACTTGTTGGCAACGATCAGGAAGCGATACGGCTCTTGCCTGAGCTTGGTTGGAATATCCTTGCTCGGGAATCCGTTGAGATCGGCCTCGGTTTTCCTTGCCCCGCCGATCTCGAAATCGCCGGAGTACGCCACGATGGCCTTGTACGGGCTCTTGATCTCGGCGAGGTAGCCTGATACCTCGCGGAAGTAGTCGATGGCCCGGGCGATGCCGTTGCAGACGATCATTGCGCGTGCGCGGCCTGCGATCTTCTTGGCGCCGATCACCTGTTCAATAAAGTGATCGACCATGATCTCCGCCTTGCGGCGGATCGCCTTGTCGTGGGATTCCACGTAGCGCCGGATCTTCTTCAACGCCTTGGCCTTGTCCACCTCCGGGTCATGCTCGACGATCTTAGCAACGTGGTAGAAGCTCGACACCGGCGTGTAGTTGGCAATCACATCGAGGATGAAGCCCTCCTGAATCGCCTGCTTGGTGGTGTAGGTCAATTCTTCGGGCGAGCGGAACTGCACCTGGTCGCCCACCACCTGGCGCTCGCCGAATAGCTCCAAGGTCTTGGTCTTAGGCGTGGCCGTGAAGGCGTAGTAGCTGGCGTTGACCAACATCTTGCGCGACTCGATCAAGGCGTTGATCTTATCCTCGACCGATTCTTCTTCCTCCTCGCCGCCTTCCGCAGTGTGACCGGACAGCGCCAGATGCATCTTGGCCGTCGTCTTGCCGCCTTGGCTGGAGTGGGCCTCATCGATCAGCAGCGCGAACTTCTTGTCGCCGAGGTCGCCCAGCTCATCCAAGATGAACGGGAACTTCTGCACCGTGGTGACGATGATCTTCTTACCCCGGCGCAGAAAGGCGCGCAGCTCCTCGGCGCTTTCCGAATGGCCGTAGATCGAAGCCACGTGGTCGTAGGCCTTGATCGTGCGGGCGATCTGCGCATCCAGCGCGCGGCGGTCGGTGATGACGATGACCGAGTCGAACTGCGGCTTCGAAGGGTCGTCCTTGCGGCGCAGCTCCACCAACTGGTGTGCCAGCCAGGCAATGGTGTTGCTCTTGCCGCTGCCGGCCGAGTGCTGGATCAGGTAACGCTTGCCCACACCGTCCGCGCGGCTGCGGCGCAGCAGCGCGCGCACCGTACGGAGCTGGTGGTACCTGGGGAAGACCTGCTTGCGCGTCTTGCGTTTGCGGCCGCTGGCATCCTCTTCTTCTTCCTCGACGATCTGCGCGTAGTTTTCGATGATGTTGGCCAGCGACTCCTTCGCCAGCACCTGCTTCCACAGGTAGTCGGTTCTCAGGCCATTCGGGTTCGGCGGGTTGCCCGCGCCGCTGTTCCAGCCCTGGTTGAAGGGCAGGAACCACGAGGCCTTGCCCTTGAGCTCGGTGCAGAACGCGGCCTCGTTGTCATCCACCGCGAAATGCGCCACGCAACGCCCCAACTGGAACAGCAGTTCCCGGGGCTCTCGCGTGGTCTGGTACTGGACGATGGCGTCCGCCAGGGTTTGCTTGGTCAGCGAGTTTTTCAACTCGAAGGTCAGCACCGGCAAGCCGTTGATGAAAATCACCAGATCCAGCGCGCGCTGCGACTCGTCGTTGCTGTAGCGCACTTGCCGGGTGACGCTAAAGATGTTCTTGCCGAAGGCCTCCGCCGCCGCCGCGTTACCCGGCGTGGGCAGCAGCTTGTAGAGATCAACATGGACCGGCCCGTGGCTCACGCCCTTGCGCAACACGTCCACCACGCCGCGCTTGGTGATTTCGCCCTGCAGCCGGTGTAGGAACTGGGTGCGCTTGATGCCGTCGGCCGCCAGTTCCAGCGTGTCCACCGCCT
>JBMFOY010000007.1:0-28473 GCA_049969375.1 Halothiobacillaceae bacterium
CTGGCAGGCTATCCCGGCGCGTTTGCCAAAGGTGCCGAGGTCATCGGCAATCCCGTGCGCCCGGACATTGCCGCCCTGCCGCCGCCGGACGAGCGCATGGCCGGACGGCAAGGTCCGCTGCGTCTCTTGGTGGTGGGCGGCAGCCTGGGCGCACGCGCCCTGAACGAGACCGTGCCGCAGGCCCTCGCCCTGCTCGCCCCAAGCGAACGCCCCGAGGTCTGGCACCAGGCGGGCGGCAAGATGGTCGACGAGGCCTATGCCGCCTATGGGCGGGCGGGCGTGGCTGCCCGCGTCGAGCCCTTCATCGCCGACATGGCCGCGGCCTACGCCTGGGCGGACCTGGTGCTCTGCCGTGCCGGGGCCTTGACCGTGGCCGAGCTGGCCGCGGCGGGGGTGGGCAGCCTCCTGGTGCCCTTCCCGCATGCGGTGGATGACCACCAAACCCACAATGCCGCCGTGCTGGCCGATGCCGGCGCCGCCGAACTGATTCAACAACACGAACTGACCGCCGGGCGGCTGGCCGAGCGGCTGCGCGCCTTGGAGCGTGATCGCGCACGGCTCGTGGAGATGGCCCGCCGGGCGCGTGCCCAGGCGCGCCCGGACGCCGCCGAACGCGTGCTCGATCTGTGCGCGCCCTGGCTGGAGGACAACAACGCATGACCCCGCTTTTGACCCACAAACCGTCCATGCGCCGCGTGCGCCGCATCCACTTCGTCGGCATCGGCGGCGTGGGCATGAGCGGTATCGCCGAGGTGCTGCTCAACCTCGGCTACATGGTCAGCGGCAGCGACGTGGCCGAGAGTGCCTCCGTACGCCGCCTGCGCGAGCGCGGGGCTAAGGTGTGGATCGGCCACGACGCCGAGCTGGTGCACGGTGCTGACGTGGTGGTCACCTCCACCGCGGTGCGCAGCGACAACCCGGAAGTGGCCGAGGCCCATGCCCAGCGCATCCCAGTCATCCGCCGCGCCGAGATGCTGGCCGAGCTGATGCGCTTCCGCTATGGCATTGCGGTGGCCGGCACGCACGGCAAGACCACGACCACCAGCCTGGTCGCCTCGCTGCTGGCCGAGGGGGGGCTCGACCCCACCTACGTCATCGGCGGTCGGCTCAACAGCAGCAACAGCCATGCGCGCCTGGGCAGTGGTCATTACCTGGTGGCTGAGGCGGATGAGAGCGACGCCTCCTTCCTGCACTTGCAGCCAATGATTGCCATCGTCACCAACATCGATGCGGATCATCTGGAGACCTACGGCGGCGACTTCGAGCGCCTGAAGGACACCTTCGTCGAGTTCCTCCACAACCTGCCGTTCTACGGCATGGCGGTGATGTGCGGCGATGACCCGGTCGTGCGGGAACTGCTGCCCCGCGCCGCCCGCCCAGTGGTGACCTACGGCTTTAGCGAGGACAACGACGCCCGCGCCGTCGATGTGCAGGCTGACGGATGCGGGATGCGCTTCACCGTCATGCTGCCGGGCGTGGAGCGCTTCGAGGTACGCCTCAACCAGCCGGGCCGACACAACGTGCTCAACGCCCTCGCGGCCATGGTGGTGGCGCACGAACTCGGGGTGGAGATTGCGGCCATGCAGCGGGCCCTGGCCGGCTTCCAGGGCATCGGTCGGCGTCAGCAGTCCTACGGCACCGCCTTGCTGGATGGCCGCCGGATCGCGCTGATCGACGACTACGGCCACCACCCGCGCGAGATCGCCGCCACGCTGGAGGCCGTACGTGGGGCCTACCCCGACCGCCGCCTGGTGCTGGCCTTCCAGCCGCACCGTTACACCCGCACCCGCGATCTGCTCGATGACTTCGCCACCGTCCTGTCCGAGCCCGACCTGCTGCTGCTCACTGAGGTTTACGCCGCCGGCGAGGCGCCGATTCCCAATGCCGACGGCCGTGCCCTGGCGCGTGCGGTGCGTGCGCGCGGACGGCTGGAGCCGGTGTTCGTGGACAAGGTGGAGGAGATGCCGGAGATCCTCGCGGGCTTGCTGCACGACGGCGATGTCCTGCTGGTGATGGGGGCGGGCAATATCGGCCAGCTGGCCCCGCGTCTGGCAGATTTGTGGAAGGAGGAAAAGTGATGATGGGCGATCCGAAGCAGTTCGGTCGCGTGGCCGTGCTGTACGGCGGCTGGTCCGCCGAGCGCGAGGTCTCCCTCAAGAGCGGGCGCGCCGTGCTGGAGGCCTTGCAGACGCGCGGTGTGGATGCACACGGCATCGACGCCGGGCGGGATGTAGTTGAACAGCTCAAGGCGGGCGCCTTCGAGCGTGCCTTCATCATCATGCATGGCCGCGGCGGGGAGGATGGCGTGATCCAGGGGGCGCTGGAGCTGCTCGGCCTGCCCTACACCGGAAGCGGCGTGCTGGCCTCCGCGCTCGGCATGGACAAGCTGCGCACCAAGCAGCTGTGGCTTGGAGCAGGGCTGCCCACCCCAGCCTTCCGTGTGCTGGAAAGCATGGCCGATGCCGAGGCGGCGGCGCGGGAGCTGGCCCTGCCGCTGATGGTCAAGCCTGCCCTTGAGGGATCGAGCATCGGCATGAGCAAGGTCCGGACGTCCGCCGATCTGCCGGCCGCATTCGCCAAGGCTGCCGCTTTTGGCCCGGTGCTGGCGGAACAGTTCATCAAGGGCGGCGAATACACCGTCGCCATCCTTGGCGATCGGGCCCTGCCACCGATCCGGCTGGAGACCAGTCACGACTTCTACGATTTTGACGCCAAATACATCGCCAACGACACCCGCTACCACTGCCCCTGCGGCCTGCCGCCTGAGGCGGAGGCGGAACTCAAGTCCCTCGCCCTGGCGGCCTTCCGCACGATCGGGGCGAGCGGCTGGGGCCGGGTGGACGTGATGCGTGATGGCGCCGACCGTTTCTGGCTGCTGGAGATCAATACCGTGCCGGGCATGACCGACCACAGCCTGGTGCCGATGGCGGCGCGGGCGGACGGGATGGACTTCGGGGATCTGGTGCTGGCCATCCTCGCCACCACCCTCGGGCAGGAGGCCGTGGGCTGATGGTCCGCCTGGCCGCCGCCCGCCCCGTGGCCCAGGCCACGCCGAGGCGTCGCCTGCCGTGGGGGCAGATCGGCCGGCATACCCTGCACCTCGCGGTGCTGGGGGGGATGGTGACGCTGCTCGCCTGGGGCTGGCGCACGCTGCACGACCCGTGGACCTTCCCGATCCGGGTAGTGAAGGTGGACGGCGAACTCAAGCGCCTGCCGCCCGTGGCGGTGCAGTCGGCGGTCGACAACCGCCTCAACGGGATGAGTTTCTTCGGCGTGGACCTCGACGGTGTGCTGGAGGGGTTGGGGGGGCTGGCCTGGGTACGCGAGGCGCGCGTGCGCCGCGAGTGGCCGGATACGCTGCACCTGTGGGTCGAGGAGCACACCCCACTGGCGTTGTGGCGCGGTGACGCGGTGTTGACCGCCGATGGCACGCTGATCTATCCAGACATGGGGGGCGAACTTTCCGGTCTGCCAGCCCTGAGTGGTCCGGATGGGCGCGAGCAGCGTCTGTGGGAGCGCTTCAAGGACTTACGCCAGCAGCTTGAGGCGGTCGGTCTCAAGCCGCAGGCCCTGCGCGAAGATCAGCGCGGCTCGCTGACCGTGGTGCTCGACAACGGTACGGCGATCCGCATGGGACGGATGGATACCGAGGCGCGCCTGCGTCGCTTCCTCGACGTGTTCGACAAGACCCTCGCTGGCCGCATCGACGAGGTGGCGGAGGTCGATCTGCGCTATGCGCATGGATTCAGTGTGCGCTGGAAGGCAGCTTCCGGCGGTTAGGTTCAACGAGCAAGGGCGTTTTTGCATGTCCAAGAAAACCGACAAGAACCTCGTGGTGGGGCTTGATATCGGCACTTCCAAGGTGGTTGCCATCGTCGGAGAGGTGGGGGTCGACGGCGCGATCGAGGTCATCGGCCTCGGCCAGAGCGCCTCGCGCGGGCTCAAGCGCGGGGTGGTGGTGGACATCGAGTCCACCGTGCAGTCCATCCAGCGCGCGGTGAGCGAGGCGGAGCTGATGGCCGACTGCCAGATCCACGCGGTGCGCGCGGGGATTGCCGGAAGCCATGTGCAGAGCCGTAACTCGCACGGCATCGTCGCGATCAAGGAGCAGGAGGTCACTCAGGACGATGTGGACCGCGCCATCGACGCGGCACGCGCGATCGCGCTGCCTGCTGACCAGCAGATCATCCACGTGCTGCCGCAGGAGTTCATCATCGACGGCCAGGAGGGCATCCGCCAGCCGATCGGCATGTCCGGCGTGCGCCTGGAGGTGAGGGTGCACCTGGTCACCGGGGCGGTCAGCGCGGCGCAGAACATCAGCAAGTGCATCGAGCGCTGCGGCCTTAGGGTGGACGAGATGATCCTCGAGCAGCTCGCCAGCGCCGAGGCGGTGCTGCATGACGACGAGCGCCAGCTGGGCGTGTGCCTGGTGGACATCGGCGGCGGCACGACCGACATGGCGGTGTTTCTCGACGGAGCCATCCGCCATACCGCGGTGATCCCGATCGCGGGTGATCAGGTCACCAACGACATCGCCGTCGGCCTGCGTACGCCGACCCAGTTCGCCGAGAAGATCAAGCTTGAGCACGCGACCTTGGGCCACGCCCCCTCCGGCAGCGAGTTCATCGAGGTGCCGAGCGTGGGCGACCGCCCGGCGCGACGCCTGTCACGCAACAGTCTGGGCGAGATCGTCGAGGCACGCTACGAGGAGATCCTCATGCATGTGCGCGAGGAGCTCCGCCGCAGCGGCTTCGAGGAGCGCGTCACCGCAGGCGTGGTGCTCACGGGGGGCTGTGCGCTGATGGATGGGGTGGTGGAATTGGCCGAGGAGATCCTGCACATGCCGGTTCGCCTTGGTATTCCGCAGCGGGTGTCGGGTATGAAGGACGTGGCGCGCAATCCGATGCATGCCACGGGGGTGGGCTTGCTGCTGTTTGGTCAGAGGGGGATGCGCCCCTCTTTCCTTACACGGCGACCGTCAGCGTCAGGTCCATCCACCTGGGAGCGCATGAAGAGCTGGTTCCAAGGACATTTTTGATAATGGTTTCTGATGGTTTTTGTCCCTCGAGCAAAGTGTAGGGGGAGAGGAGATAAACATGTTTGAACTGGTTGATACATATTCCGATAACGCCAACATCAAGGTGGTCGGCGTCGGCGGTGGCGGTGGCAACGCCGTGGCGCACATGCTGCAGAGCGCCATCGAGGGCGTGGATTTCATTTGCGCCAACACCGACGTGCAGGCGCTGAAGAAGTCGCAGGCCCGCGTGCAGCTGCAGATCGGCGCCAACATCACCAAGGGCCTGGGCGCGGGCGCCAATCCGGAGCTTGGCCGTCAGGCCGCCCTGGAGGACTGTGACCGCATTCAGGAGGTGCTCTCCGGTGCCGACATGGTCTTCATCACCACCGGCATGGGCGGTGGTACCGGCACCGGCGCCGCCCCGGTGATTGCCCAGATCGCCAAGGATATGGGTATCCTCACCGTGGCGGTGGTCACCAAGCCCTTCCCGTTCGAGGGCAAGCGCCGTATGGAGCAGGCGATGAATGGCATCCGCGAGCTGGAAAAGCAGGTGGATTCGCTCATCGTCATCCCGAACGAGAAGCTGCTCGCCGTGATGGGCAAGTCGGCCTCGCTGATGGATGCCTTCAACGCCGCCAATGACGTACTCTACTCCGCGGTTCAGGGCATCTCCGAGCTGATCACCCGTCCGGGACTGATCAACGTGGACTTTGCCGACGTGCGCACCGTGATGGGGAGCATGGGTACGGCGATGATGGGCACCGGCTCGGCCAGTGGCGAGAACCGTGCCCGCGAGGCCGCCGAGGCCGCCATCCACAGCCCGTTCCTGGAGGATATTGAGCTGATGGGCGCGCGCGGCATCCTCGTCAACGTCACCGCCGGTCCGGATCTCACCATCGGCGACTACAACGAGATTGGCGAGATCATTCGCGAGATGGCCGCCGAGGACGCCAATGTCAAGATCGGCACCGCGATCGACATGGACATGGCTGGCGAGATCCGCGTCACCGTGGTCGCCACCGGTCTTAGCGCCAAGCAGGCGGCGCAGGGCGAGCGGCCGCGCGTGGTGGTCAACAATGAGAGCCGCACCCACCTGCGCGCCGAGCCGGTCGCCGCCCCCATGGCGGGCAATGCTGCGCTCAACCTGGACCTGGTCGACATCCCGGCCTTCCTGCGTCGCCAAGCCGACTGACCCTTCAGCCAGCCAACACATCCTCGGGGGCCTGCGGGCCCCTTTGTCTTTGGAGCGTCCCGCGCTGCTTGCCGCTCAAAGCCCGTCGAAACGCATCGACAGATCGATGGCCTGGATGTCCTTGGTCAGGCTGCCGATGGAGATGAAGTCCACCCCGGTCTCGGCGATGGCGCGCACGTTCTCCAGGCTCACCCCGCCCGAGGCCTCCAGCTCGGCGCGGCCGGCGGTCAGGCTGACGGCCGCGCGCAGCAGGTCGAGGTTGAAATTGTCGAGCAGGATGCGCGGCACTCCAGCCATCAGCGCCTCCTCCAGCTGCTCCAGATTCTCCACTTCCACTTCGATCGGCACGCCCGGACTCTGGTGGCGTGCATGGACCACGGCGGGGGTGATGCCGCCGGCTGCGGCAATGTGGTTCTCCTTGATCAGAATGGCGTCAAAAAGCCCCATGCGGTGGTTCCAGCCGCCACCGCAGATCACGGCGTACTTTTGCGCTTGACGCAGGCCCGGCAGGGTCTTGCGCGTGTCGAGGATGCGCGCGCGGGTACCATGTACGGCGCGGACGAACTTGTGCGTGCGGGTGGCGGTGGCGGACAGGGTCTGGATGAAGTTCAGCGCCGCGCGCTCCCCGCTGAGGATGCCGCGTGCAGGGCCGTGCAGGGTGCAGAGCAGGGCGCCTGGGGCGAGGTGGTCGCCGTCCATCGCCGCCCAGCGTACCTCGATGCGTGGGTCGACCTGGCGGAACACCTCGTCGAACCAGGCCGCTCCAGCCAGATGCATAGGCTCGCGGGTGATCACGCGCGCCTCGGCGAGCTTCCCTTCCGGGACCAGTTGGGCGGACAGGTCGCCGCTGCCGATGTCCTCCTCGAGCGCGCGGGTGACGTCCTGACGGATAATCTGGGCGGATGGCAGGTTCATGGCGGGTCTCCTTGGCTGTCGGGACAATGGTAGCCGCCCGGGGGGCTGCGCCCCTAGCCTGTCACGCAAATGTCACGCTATTGTCGTAAAAAACAGCGCGCAATATGACATCGCTGTGAGGTCACCATGTCCGGCAAGACCATTCTGATCGTTGAAGACGAGAAGCCTATCCGCGAGATGGTGAGCTTCGCCCTTGGCCGGGCGGGCTACACCCTGGTGGAGGCCGGCGACATCGCCGAGGCCTTCGAGTGCCTGGTCCGTCAGGTGCCGGATCTGATCCTGCTCGACTGGATGTTGCCGGGCGCGAGCGGCCTGGAACTGGCCCGCCGGCTGAAGAAGGACGAGCTCACCCGCGACGTGCCGATCATCATGCTCACCGCGCGCGGCGAGGAAGAGGATAAGGTGACCGGCCTCGAGGCGGGTGCGGATGACTACATCACCAAGCCGTTTTCGCCGCGCGAGCTTTTGGCGCGCATCAAGGCCGTCCTTCGCCGCGCGACGCCGGAAGGTGAGAGCACGGTGATCCGGATCGATGGGCTGGAATTGGATACCGGGGGGCACCGGGTCACGGCCCAGGGGCAGTCGCTGGAGATGGGGCCGACCGAGTTCCGCCTGCTCGAGTTCTTCATGACCCATCCCGAGCGGGTCTACAGCCGTGGCCAGCTGCTCGACCGCGTGTGGGGGCGCAACAGCTTCGTCGAGGAGCGGACCGTGGACGTGCACATCCTGCGCCTGCGCAAGGCCCTCGCGCCGAGCGGGCATGACGCCATGATCCAGACCGTGCGCGGCGCGGGCTACCGCTTCTCCAGCCGCGTCTGATGCCGGGGGGCTTGCGCGCGGAAATCCTCCTGGTCGGGGCCCTGGCCGCCGTAGGGCTCGTTTTCGGCGTGTTGTCCGGACATGTCTGGGCGGGGCTGGGCCTGGGCCTGGCACTGGTCGTCATGCGCCTGTTGTGGGTGGTGGCGCGCCTGGCCCGCTGGCTGGAGCGGCCCGAGACCCCGCCTAGCCGCTATGCCGGTGGTTGGTTGGCGGACCTTGGCCAGCGCCTGCGCCGTGCTCGCGCCGCCCAGCGCCGGCGCGAGCGCCGCTGGTTGCGCCTGATCCGCGAATACCGCCGTGCGGCGGATGCCTTGCCAGATGCTGTGGTGGCCCTCGATGCGGACAACCGCATCCTCGGCTTCAATCCGCCCTCCCGCCAGCAGCTCGGTCTGCGCCAGCGCGACGTCGGCCTGCCCATCGACCACCTGATCCGTCAGCCGGCCTTCATTGACTACCTGCATGGCGAGGATTGGACGCGGGATGTCGAAGTGCCCGCCAGTGATGACCCTGGGCGCATCCTCAATATGCACATCTTCCCTTACGTGCAGGGGCGCCGGCTGCTGGTCGCGCGCGACGTGACCCGTCTGCAGCGCCTGCAGGCGATGCGCCAGGACTTCGTGGCCAATGTCTCGCACGAGTTGCGTACCCCCTTGACCGTGCTGGCGGGCTATATCGAGACCCTGCTCGATACGGGGGATGATTTGCCTGACGAGCTGCTGCGTATCCTCGAGCACATGCACCTGCAGTCCGAGCGCATGCGGCGCATCGTCGAGGACCTGCTTCTGCTCTCGCGTCTGGAAACCACCTCGCCGAGCGAGGACCAGTTCGAGTGGGTCAACGTGCCGGCGATGCTCGAAACCATTATGGGTGTGGCTGAGCAATTGAGCGCTGGCGAGAGGCACCTGCTGGTGCGCGAGATCTCGCCCAATCTGCGTATGCGCGGCATACCGCGCGAACTCGACAGCCTGTTTTCCAACCTGGTGTTCAACGCCGTCAAATACACCCCTGCGGCGGGGGTGGTCACGGTCCGCTGGCTGGAGGATGCGCGTGGCCTGGTATTCGAGGTGCAGGACACGGGCATCGGCATCGCCCCGCAGCACATCCCGCGCCTGACCGAACGCTTCTATCGCGTCGACGTGGGCCGTTCCCGTGCGCGCGGCGGTACCGGCCTCGGCCTGGCGATTGTTAAGCACGTGCTGCTGCGTCACCAGGGGCGGCTGGAGATCGAGAGTGCGCTTGGCAAGGGCAGCGTGTTCCGCTGTATTTTTCCGGCCGCGCTGGCGAACCCCCGTCCTCTGTCATAAAAACTTCATGATTCCTTCATGGAATAGACACGCCTCGCCGTGAAGATAATCCTTGAGCTTATGCTTCCCAAGGCCTTTTGATTGACCGGGCCAAGGCCGGGTCGAGCAGCCAACCGAACTGAGGACTAGACCATGACCATGTTTCGCATGACCCTGATTGCCGGCGCCATGCTCGCTGCCGGTGCCGTTCAGGCCGCCGAGGTGACCACCATCAACGGTGCGGGTGCGACCTTCCCGTACCCGATCTATGCCAAGTGGGCCGAGGCCTACAACAAGGAAACCGGCGTCAAGCTGAACTATCAGTCCATCGGTTCCGGTGGTGGTGTCAAGCAGATCATTGCCAAGACCGTGGACTTTGGCGCCTCCGATGACGCGCTGCCGCCCGAGAAGCTGGCCGAGCACGGCATGACCCAGTTCCCGGCCGTTATGGGTGCCGTGGTTCCGGTGGTGAATCTGGCTGGTATTGAAGCCAACCAGCTGAAGATGGATCAGGAGGTGCTGGCCGATATCTATCTGGGCAAGATCACCAAGTGGAATGATCCGAAGATCGCCGCCCTCAACCCGGGTGTGGCTCTGCCGGACAAGCTGATCTCCGTGGTTCGTCGCTCCGATGGCTCGGGCACCACGGCGGTGTTTACCAACTACCTGGCCAAGATCAGCCCGGAGTGGAAGGAGAAGGTTGGCGAGGGTAAGGCCGTCAACTGGCCGGTCGGCATGGGTGGCAAGGGCAACGAGGGTGTTGCTTCTTACGTCAAGCAGATCGAGGGCGCCATTGGCTATGTCGAGTCTGCCTACGCCAAGCAGAACAAGCTGGCCACCGTGCAGATGAAGAACAAGGCGGGCAATTACGTCAGCGTCAGCTCCAAGTCCACCGCTGCTGCCGCAGCCAGCGCTGACTGGAAGGGCGCTACTGACTTCTACCTGTGGCTGACCGATGCTCCGGGCGCAGATGCCTGGCCGATCGCCAACCAGACCAACATCCTGGTGTATAAGGAGCCGAATGACTGCGCCCGCACCGAGGCCGTGCTGAAGTTCTTTGACTGGTCCTGGAAGCATGGTGCCAAGATGGCGGAAGAGCTCGAATACGTGCCGCTGCCCAAGGAGCTGGTCGAGCAGGTCGAGGCGTCCTGGAAGGCCAACATCAAGTGTGAAGGCGTCGCCGCGATCGTCAAGTAAGGATGTTACAATCCGCGCCTATGGACGGGCGCAGTCCGGGGTTCAGGCATCCCTGAACCCCTTCTTATTTCAGAAGCCTGCGAGCTATGTCCAACTCCATTGAAAGCGCCATCAACGAGGTCGACATACCCATGCCCATGGAACGTTCCTCGCGCAGGTTCGCGCTAGGCGATCTCGCCTTCCGCTGGACCGCGCTGTTCTTCGCTTTCCTGGTGCTGCTGCTGCTCGCGGGCATCATCTTCATGCTGGTGCAGGGTGCCATGCCGGCCTTCAAGGCGTTTGGCCTGGACTTCCTGACCAACGAGACCTGGAACCCGGTCAAGGATGAGTACGGTGCCTGGGCGCCGATGATGGGCACCCTGATCGCCGCCCTGATCGCCATGATCATCGGCCTGCCATTGTCCTTTGGCATTGCCATCTTCATTACCGAAATGGCCCCGCAGTGGCTCAAGCGCCCGGTCGGCACGGCCATTGAACTGCTCGCGGCGGTACCGTCGATCATCTACGGCATGTGGGGGCTGTTCTTTTTTGCCCCGTTCTTTGCCAAAAACATCCAGCCGGTCCTGGTCGCCACCCTCGGCAACGTGCCGTTGATCGGTGCACTGTTCCAGATGCCCCTGGTCGGTGGTGCCAGCGGGGTGAGCGTGCTCACCGCCGGTATCATCCTCGCCCTGATGATCGTGCCCTTCATGGCTTCGGTGATGCGCGATGTATTCGACATCGTCCCGAGCGTCCTGAAGGAGTCGGCTTATGGCATCGGTGCCACCACCTGGGAAGTGGTGTGGAACGTCGTGCTGCCCTACACCAAGGCCGGTGTGGTCGGTGGCGTCATGCTCGGCCTGGGTCGGGCGTTGGGCGAGACCATGGCGGTCACCTTCGTGATCGGCAACGCCACCGTGCTGGCGACCAGCCTGCTGGAGCCGGGCAACACCATCGCCGCAAAGCTGGCCAACGAATTCAATGAGGCCGACGGTCTGCAGATGGATTCCTTGGTCGCGATGGGGCTGATCCTGTTCGTCATCACCTTCATCGTCCTGATACTGTCCAAGCTGATGCTGATGCGCCTGGCGGCCACCCAGGAAGGGCGCAAGACCTAAAGGAAGCCATGATGGAACTCTACACCCGCCGCCGCCTGATCAATCGCATCAATATGACCGCCTCGGTGCTGACCACCCTGGTGGGCCTGTTCTTCCTTGCCTGGATCCTCACTGTACTGGTCATGAAGGGGGTTTCGGTCATCAACTGGGATCTGTTCACCCAGATGACCCCGCCTCCCGGTGGCCAGGGCGGTATTGCCAATGCCTTGGTCGGCAGCTTGATGCTGACCCTTGCCGCAGTGGTCATCGGCACACCGATTGGCATCCTGGCCGGCACCTACCTGGCCGAGTACGGCAAGCGTGGCGTCTTCCCCGAGATCGTGCGCACCATTAACGATGTGCTGCTGTCCGCGCCGTCGATCATCATTGGGGTGTTCGTCTACGAGCTGATCGTGATACGCCAGGGACACTACTCCGGCTGGGCTGGGGCGGTGGCGTTGGCGATCATCGTGATCCCGGTGGTGCTGCGTACCACCGAGAACATGCTCAAGCTGGTGCCGACCGCGATGCGCGAGGCCGCCGCGGCGCTGGGCGCGCCGCAGTGGATGGTCATCATGCAGGTGGTGTACAAGGCGGCGCTCGCGGGCATGGTGACCGGCGTCATCCTCGCCACCGCGCGCATCACCGGTGAGACCGCGCCGCTTTTGTTCACCGCGCTGAACAACCAGTTCTGGACCTTGAACATGAACGAGCCGATCGCCAACCTGCCGGTGGTGATCTTCCAGTTCGCCATGAGCCCGTATGACGACTGGCGCGAACTCGCCTGGGCGGCCGCGCTGCTGATCACGGTCCTTGTCCTGGGCATGAACATTCTGGCGCGCAGCCTGTTGCGCGGCCACAAGTAATTCCAGTCAACGGAGAACCCCAGCATGAGCACTACGGCGACATTGCAGGGCGGCGGCGTGAACTTCGACATGTCCGCGGCTGTCGGCGCCAGCATGCATCATGGCCATGCCCTGACCGAGAAGGTCGATGGCATCCGTCACGTCGAGCATCCCAAGCTCGCGCTGCGCAACCTGAACTTCTTCTACGGCAAGTTCCAGGGGCTGCACGGTATCAGCATGAATATTCCGGATCGCCAGGTGACGGCCTTGATCGGCCCGTCCGGCTGCGGCAAGTCCACCCTGCTGCGTACCATGAACCGCATCTATGATCTCTACCCCGGTCAGCGCGCCGAGGGCGAGATCATCATGGATGGCCGCAACCTGCTCGAGAAGGGCGTGGACGTGAACCTGCTGCGCGCCAAGGTCGGCATGGTGTTCCAGAAGCCGACGCCGTTCCCGATGTCGATCTACGACAACGTGGCCTTCGGCGTGAAGCTGTATGAGAAGATGTCCAGGTCGGAGATGGATGACCGCGTCGAGTGGGCGCTGCAGAAGGCGGCGATCTGGGACGAGGTGAAGGACAAGCTCAAACAGTCCGGCACCGCCCTTTCCGGCGGCCAGCAGCAGCGCCTGTGCATTGCGCGCAGCATCGCGGTGAAGCCCGAGGTGATCCTGTTCGATGAGCCGACCTCGGCCTTGGATCCGATCTCCACCCTCAAGATCGAGGAGCTGATCCACGAACTCAAGACCGAGTTCACTGTGGTGATTGTGACCCACAATATGCAGCAGGCGGCGCGGGTGTCTGACTACACCGCCTTCATGTACCTTGGCAGGTTGGTGGAATATGATCACACCAACATCATCTTCACCAAGCCGGGCAAGAAGGAAACCGAGGACTACATCACCGGGCGCTTCGGCTGAGTGTTGTGCTGGGCTGAAATGGGCAAGAGGCCGATGGCCCTCCTTTTGGAAATACTGGAAAAATCCATCCATGGATTTTTTCAGCGCGTCTCATCACGGCGTATATCCGCGCGACGCGCTCCGAAGATCCATCACTTCGCGTGATGGATCGGTGTGCAAGCCATCCATGGCTTGCTTTACCAGGCCGTTGAAAAGAGTTTTTCAACAACCTGCTCGACCTCGGGTAGGAGCGGCACCCTCGCCGCGATAAGGTAGCCTCAAACGGGCCATCGGCCCGAGGGCTGGCCTCTTACAACCCAACAGAAGGGTTTTTCGACAGCCTGTTAGCCGGTCACCTCGCGCAGCATGTCCTCGTGGGTCAGGTGGCGCACGTCCTTGCCCTTGACCAGGAAGATCACGTATTCGCACAGGTTGGTGACGTGGTCGCCGATGCGCTCGATGGCGCGCAGGCACCACAGGATGTCGAGGCTGACGTCGATGGTGTTCGGGTTCTCGGCCATGTGTCTCATCAGTTCCTTGAGGGCCTTCTTGTAGGTCTTGTTGACCTCCAGGTCCTCGCCGCTGATGCGCGCGGCGGCCTCGGCATCCATCCGGGCGAAGGCGTCCAGCGCCTCGTGCAGCATCTTCTGCACCTGATCGCCCATGGCGCGCAGGTCATTGACGAAGCTGAAGCCATCCAGTACCGGTGCCAGGGCGATGGACAGGCGGCCGATCTTCTCCGCCTTGTCGCCGATGCGCTCGAGGTCGGTGATGATCTTGATGATGGTGAACAGGAAACGCAGGTCGTTGGCGGTCGGCTGGCGCAGGGCGATGGTCTGGACCACCAGTTCGTCGATCTTGACCTCGAACTCGTTGACCTTGTAGTCCCCGGTGGCTGCGGACTGGCCGAGCTCGGCGTTGTGCTCGAACAGGGCACGCAGGGCACTGTCGACCTGTTGCTCGACCAGCCCCCCCATGTTCATCACCATGCCTCGGGCCTGCTGGAGCTCGAGGTCATAGGCACGGGTAATGTGTGGGGTCTGTTTGTCCATGGGGTCTCCTGGCGTGGCACGATTGCTCGCTATGCGGCGAATGGGCTAGGGTATATCAGGATGTTTGATGTCCTGATCGAACAATAAGTTTTTGAACAAACTTAATATTAACCTGAAATTTTTTGCAAAAACATGACGCCAGAATCCCCGGCCGAAACGTCCTTTGATACCACCTTGCCGCCGGTCATCAATCGCGAGCTGAGCCTTTTGAAATTCAACCGTCGTGTGCTTGAGCTGGCGACGGACGAGGCAGTGGCGCTGCTCGAGCGCTTGCGCTTTTTGTGCATCTCGTCGAGCAACCTGGACGAGTTCTTCGAGGTGCGTGTCGCGAGCCTGATCCAGCAGCTGCGCGTCGGGGTCACGCGCGCCGGGGAGTGCGGCATGACCCCGGCCGAGCAGCTCGAGAAGGTCTACCACGAGGCCCATCTTTTGGTGGCGGACCAGTACCGGGTGTTGAACGATGTGATGATCCCGGCCCTGCGCGAGGCGGGCATCCGCTTCGTGCGCCGCACCCACTGGAACAAGGAGCAGGCGGCTTGGGTGCGGGAGTACTTTTTGAGTGAGCTGGCCCCCGTACTCACACCGCTGGGCCTCGATCCCGCGCACCCCTTCCCACGCGTGCTCAACAAGAGCCTCAACTTTGTCGTCACCCTCGAGGGGGAGGACGACTTCGGTCGCGAGGGCCGGATGGCCGTGGTGCAGGCGCCGCGCAGTCTGCCGCGCATCGTACGCATGCCGGAGCCGGCGGGGAGCGGCCCGCATGACTTCGTCTTCCTCAGCTCGATCATCCACGCCCACGTGGACGAGCTGTTCCCCGGCATGAAGGTGACCGGCTGCTACCAGTTCCGCGTCACCCGCAACAGCGACCTGCTGGTCGATGTGGATGTGGACGAGGACCTGCTCGAGGTACTGCAGGGCGAGCTGCTGGAACGCAACTACGGCGATGCCGTGCGGCTCGAGGTGGCGGACAACTGCCCGGACGAGGTGGCAGACTACCTGCTCGAGGAGTTCGACCTCTCCCGCCGTGCGCTGTTTAAGGTCCATGGCCCGGTCAACCTCAATCGCCTGATGGCGGTGTATGACCTGGTCGAGCGTGGTGAGCTCAAGTTCGCGCCCTTCACCCCCGGCATGCCGCGCGAGTTGGCGGGCTTCGAGAGCATCTTCGATGCCATCGCCAAGCATCGCCGCATTCTCATGCATCACCCCTACCAGTCGTTCGCCCCGGTGGTGGAGTTCATCCGCCAGGCGGCGCAGGACCCGAAGGTGGTGGCGATCAAGCAGACCCTCTACCGCACCGGCAGCAATTCGGCCATCGTCGATGCGCTGGAGCAGGCCGCGCGCGCGGGCAAGGAGGTCACGGCGGTGATCGAATTGCGCGCCCGCTTCGATGAGGCCGCCAATATCAATATGGCGACCCGCCTGCAGAAGGCCGGCGCCTATGTCGCCTACGGCATCGTCGGCTACAAAACCCATGCCAAGATGACCCTGGTGGTGCGGCGCGAGGGGGACACCCTCAAGCGCTTCGTCCACCTCGGTTCTGGCAACTACCACGCCGGTACTGCGCGCGCCTACACGGACTATGGCCTGCTGACCGATGACCGGCAGATCGGTGAGGACGTGCACAAGCTGTTCGTCCAGCTCACCGGCCTGTCGCGCGGGATCCGGCTGAAGAAGCTGCTGCAATCGCCCTTCACCCTGCGCGAGGGCATGCTTGAGCGCATCCGGCGCGAGGCCGAGCATGCCCGTGCCGGCCGCCCGGCGCTGATCCGCGCCAAGATGAACGCGCTGATCGACCCGAGCATCATCCACGCCTTGTACGAGGCCTCCACGGCGGGGGTTCGGATTGAGCTTGTGGTACGCGGCATCTGCTGCCTGCGGCCGGGGGTGCCGGGCATGTCGGAGAACATCCGTGTGCGCTCACTGATGGGGCGCTTTCTTGAACATGCTCGCGTGTTCATGTTCGCCAACGGCGGCAACGAGGAGGTGTTCATCTCCAGCGCCGACTGGATGCCGCGCAACCTCTACTCGCGCGTCGAGACCTGCTTCCCGATCGAGGAGAAGGCCCTGCGCGAGCGGATCATCGACGAAGTGTTCGAGTTGGCCTTTGCTGACACGCGCGGCAGTTGGGAGCTACAGCCGGATGGTGAATACCTTCGGGTTCGGCCCTTACCCGGTGAGGAGCCGCGTTCAGCGCAGCGCATGCTGCTCGAACGGCTGGCACAGGCGAGCTGATGGGCAGGAGGCAGACTGGCGGACGAACTTGACCGAGGCCTCTTAAGGAAACGCTGAAAAAATCCATCCATGGATTTTTTCAGCGCGTCTTATCAAGGCGCATGTCCGCGACGAACTTGGCGAATCAACGACGGAACGCGTTGTTCGCGTTGGGGCATTCTGCCCCAAACGGAAAACGCTGAATTATTCAGCGTTTCCTTAAGAGGCAGCTTCAGCGGAAGCTGATGCGTAGCTGAGGGGCCAGGTACTCGGCTTCGCGTTCGAGGTCGGAGCGGGTTAGAGGGTGGCGCTCCAGCCACCCGGGGGGGAAGTCCAGGCGCAGCGCGTTGCCGGCAGCCTCCATGGCAAGCATGGGGATGCCCTCGCGCGGCGAGCGTGAGCGGTGGAGGGTCACGGCCAGGCGCAGCAGGGCGGCCAGACGCAGGTTGGCGTCGCGCCATTCGTCCGGTTGGTCGTTCAGCCAACTCTTCTTCAGCTTGCGCCGGTGGGCAAGCACGATGGCGGCCAGGCGCTGTTGTTCCTGCTGGGTGAAGCCCGGCATGTCGGCGTAACGTAAAATGTAGGCTCCGTGCTCGTGATAGCCGCTGTGCGCCAGCATCATGCCGATCTCATGCAGCAGGGCAGCCTTGTATAGCACCTTGCCATCCTGCTCGGGATCAAGGTTCCAGTCCTCGCGTACCCGTTCGAACAGGCGTCGGGCGGTCTCGGCCACCCGCTGGGCATGGGCGCGATCCACGCGGAAATCGCGCTGCAGCCGTTCCAGGGTGGCGCTCCGGACCGTGTTCCCGCTCATGCGGCCGATGCGGTCGAAGATCAGCCCCTCGCGCAGGGCGCCTTCGGAGATGTGCATGGTGTCGATGTCGAAGGCGTCGAATACCGCCTGCATCACAACAAAGCCGCCGGCGAACACCGGGCGGCGTTCCTCGCTCAAACCGGGCAGGTCGAGCTGCTCCATGCGTCCGGCTTTGATCAGCGCCTTGCGGATACGGGCGAGGCCCTCGGCTGTCAGCTGTCCGGCCTCGCACCAGCCGTTGGCCTGGCACACCGCTGCCAGGGCCTTGGCGGTGCCGGAGGCGCCGACGGCGCGTTGCCAGCGATGGTGACGGAAGGCGTATTCGTAGGGGCGGGTCTCGAGCCGCGCCTCGCTTTCCGCGCGCTTGAGCGTCTCGCGGGTGTAGAGTCCGTCGGCCAGGAAGCGGCGGGTCATGCTCACGCAGCCGAGCGGCATGCTCTCCATAAATTCCGGCGTGAAGCCCTGTCCAACGATGATCTCGGTGCTGCCACCGCCAATGTCCACCACCAGCCGCTTCTCGTCCGTCTCAAGGTCGGTATGCGCCACGCCAAGGTAGATCAGGCGGGCCTCCTCACGCCCGGCGATGATTTCGATCGGGTGGCCGAGGGCCTGCTGCGCCTTTCTGAGAAATTCGGCAGAGTTTTTCGCCTGGCGTAGGGTATTGGTACCCACCGCGCGCACACTGCCGCGCGGCATATCACGCAGGCGCTGGCCGAAGCGGGCTAGGCAGTCCAGCGCGCGCTCGGCGGCCTCCGGGCTGAGGTTGTTGGCCTCGTCCAGGCCGCCACCGAGGCGCACCATCTCCTTGAGGCGATCCACCACCTGCACCTGGCCGTCCGGCAGAAGGCGCATCACCACCATGTGAAAGCTGTTGGAGCCGAGGTCGATCGCGGCCAGCAGGTTGCCTGAGTCGGTCATGCGGAGGGTTTCCAGCCTTGGATTCAACAGAATTATAGCCCCGCTCAGCCCAGGGCGCGCAGCACGCGCGGCGGCAGGAAGGCGGTCAGGCGGGCGCTGGCAGGGCGGATGGCGTCGAGCTCAAGGATCGCCACCCCCCCCTTGCGGAAGGGGAGGGTGTCTAGGCTTGGGGTGCCGTGCACCAGCAGGGCGAGCAGGCCCGAGAGGTGGGGCTCGTGGCCGACCAGGGCGATCCGCTGGCCATCGTCGAGGGACTTGAGCCAGGCGAGGGTGGCTGCGGGATCGGCATCGGGCTCAAGCTCGGCGGCGGTCTCGATGCGCAGGTCAGGATAGCTCTCGAGCAGCAGCTCGGCCGTCTCGCGGGCCCGTAGCAGCGGGCTGCTGAACAGCCGCTCGGGGCTCTCCAGCACACGCCGCAGGCCGCGCACGATCCGGCGCATTTTGGTACGGCCTTCCTTGGTCAAGGGTCTGTCCGCGTCGGGCAGGCCGCTGCGTGCCCACTCCACGCGGTCGCCCGCCGGGGCGTGACGGATTAGGATCAGTTGCATTGTTCTCCTCCGTGCCTCCAGTCTATTTCGAAGTGGTCTTGAACAACCGTTGAACAGGAAGTTGAGAAAGGGCAGGAAGCCTTTTTCAACTCCCTGCTGGAGTAGGGTGCTACTCGGCCTTGCGCAGGGGGCGGTACACCGCCGGGTGCATGCCGCTCATAACCACGCCGATGCGCCGGTCGTGCAACCAGCCGAAGGTGAAGTCGATGATGATCACGCTCGCTTCCTTGTGCTAGCGTGCCGCGCGGTCCAGCGCGGCGAAGGCCTGCTCGGCGGCGCCGAAGAACAGTGGGCTGCTGAACTCGTAGAACACCGCCCAGTCCGGCAGCTCGAACGGCATGGGTTCGCCGCGCTTGCGCTCGCGCCCGCCGGTCAGGCTGGCCATCGGGTGCATGAAGATGAAGGCCGCCAGCACCATGCCGACCCCGACCGCAGCCACCATGTCGATGAAGATGGTCAGGCCGAAGTAGGTCAAAAGCATGGCGACGTCGGTACGCGGGGCCAGCTTGACCGTGTGCACGAAATGCGGGGCCTCGCTCAGGTCCAGGCCGTGAGCAGCAGGATGGCGGCCAGAGTAGCCATGGGCCCATGCGCAAGCCAAGGAGCGAAGACCACCACCGCGCACAGCAGCGAATCGATCGCCGCCAGCATGGCGAGCGTCAGCGCCGGCACCAGCAGGTCGCGCAGCAGGGGGCAAGACAGGCCGATCGGCTGGCCGGAGGCGTCCGGTAAGGTCCAGGGGAGGACAAATTGCGGCGCAAAGGGCGGGATGCCTACGCCGCTTTGAGCGTTCATCTCTCAGCGAAGCTTATCACCGAGGCTACCCTCAGGCATTCAGGCCCGGTACCGGCCAGTACTTCTTGAACGCCACGTCCGGCAGTGACCAGACGCGCTGGTGCAGGGTATGCATGGCGTCCAGGTCGTTCAGCAGTTCCGCCCGTTCGGCCGGACTCAGCTGCGCCGGTCCCTCGTGCAGGGCCTTGTCCATCATCCAGGCGCGGCGCAGGCGCACGCTCTCCGGCAGGTTGCGGCGGGGTCTGAGGAAGGCAGCGTGGATGGCATTGGCGATAGGCTCGACCACCGCCAGCACGAAGCCATCGACGTCGCCGAGTTTCTCGCGCTCGGCCTGGTAGAGGGCGAGCCCCTTGCGGTACTCGGCCAACTCCGGCGGGGCGCTGACCTCCTCCGGGGTGATGAACAAGCGGGCGGCGCGGGCGCGGCGGCCGAGCGAGCCGAGGCTGGTCAGCCGGGCGAGCGGGATCGATAGCACAAGGCCCGCCAGCACTGGCGAGAGCCAGGCGAAGAACACGGGGCTTGCGTACCAGGCTGCCACGCCCCAGACCAGCCCCAGCAGGGTGGTGGTGCCGTAGTTGCTCGCGGCCTCACGCCAGCTCATGACGAACTCGCCGCGCTGCTGGGTGCCCCAGGCCACGGTCTTGTTCATCAGGGTGAGGATGATGAAGCGGCTGTGAAATACCATGCGCACGGGGGCGGACAGGGCGGAGAGCAGGGTTTCGAGCAACACGCTTGCGCTCACCCCCAGCCGCCCGCCGAACTGCTCGGCACGCGCCTTGTCGCGCAGGGTCATGGCGAGGCTGAGGACCTTGGGCAGGAATAGCAGGCCGAGGGTGACGTAGAACAGCTTCAGGGCCGTCTCCACGTCCACATGGGCATGTTCCGGTGCGATCCAGGCCAGCAGGGTGGTGAGGATCAGAAGGCTGAACCAGAGCAGGGATCCGGCATAGCTCATGATGCCGTTGATGAGCAGAAAGCGCTGCATCGGCGGCAGGCCCTCGGCGATCATCACCCCGGCGTGCTGCAGGTTGCCCTGGCACCAGCGGCGGTCACGCTTGAGGTCGTCGGTGAGCGAGGGCGGGTATTCCTCCCAGCTGCCGCCAAGGTCGTAGGCCACCCACACCTCGAAGCCCGCGCGGTTCATCAGCGCTGCCTCGACGAAGTCGTGGCTCAGGATCTCTCCACCGAACGGCTTGATCCCCGGCATGCGCGGCAGGTTGCAGTGGCTCATGAATGGGGCGATGCGGATGATGACGTTGTGGCCCCAGTACTGGCCATTGCCCAGCCACCACCAGGCGAGCCCCGCGGCGAACATGGGCGAGTATAGCCGGCCGGCGAACTGCTGGATGCGTGCATACAGAGTGTCCATGCCCTGCGAGAAGGGCAGGGTCTGGATGATGCCCACGTGCAGGTTGCGCTCCATGGCCTGCACCATGCGCACCAGGGTGTCGCCGGACATGACGCTGTCGGCATCCAGCACGATCATGTATTCGTGCTGCTTACCCCAGCGGCGCAGGAAGTCGATGATGTTGCCGCTCTTTTTCTTCACCCGGTACTTGCGGCGGCGGTAGAAGATGCGCTCGAAGCCGTCCACCTCGCGGCACAGGCGCGCCCAGGCGAGCTCCTCGTCGACCCACTTCTCCGGCTGGCTGGAGTCGGACAGGATGTAGAAGCGGAAGTGCTCCAGCTGGCCGGTCGCTTTGAGCGAGAGGAAGGTGGCGCGAATGCGGGCGAACACCTCGTCGGCGTCCTCGTTGCAGATCGGCATCACCACGGCGGTGGAGGCCAGCGGGGTGGGCTTGCCATCCAGGCGGGCGTTGAGGGTGCTGATCTTCAGCCAGTCGCGCCCGGTGAGGGTCAGCCAGAAGCCGATCAGCGCGGTCCACAGGCCGATCCACAGCCAGGCGAACAGGATGGCGAACAGGCCGAGCAGGAGTATTTCCAGCAGGTGCCGGCCGCCGAAGGGCAGGGTCTGGCTCAAGGCCCAGGTGCCCATCAGGGTGGGGAGGAGGACCAGGATGGCGAGCGCGAGACGGCGGTCGCCGGCAATGGTTTGGATCTCGTCGGGGCGGATGCGCATCAGGAATCCCGGGTGTCTTCGTTCAGGCCAAGCAGGCGGGAGAGCAGCCCTTCGGGGGCCGGGCGGATCTCCGCCGGGGAGACCACGGCGCGCCGGACCTCCGGCATGGCGGCCCCGCCGGTCCAGCGGAAGTGCTTGCCTTCGTGGGAGAGCTGCAGGGCGCCCCAGGGAACCGCGCGCCAGGTGCATTCGGTGCAGGTGGAGTGGCGCCAGACGGCCACCCGCCAGGCGGCCGAGCCGGTCATCTGGTCGGCCGGGATGACGCCCTGAGTACGGGCGACCTGGCGGCTGAGCAGGGCATGCACCTCCCGCATGGCGGCGACCAAGGGTAGCTCATCCTCATGGGCGCGGGCGCGTTCGATGATGGCCGTGACCATCTCCTGGCGCACCTTGGCCGGCACCAGCATGGCACGCAGATAGGTCTCCACGCGCCGCTCGGCCTCGGCCCAGGCGCTCGGCAGGTCCTGAAAAGGGGAGTGGGGCACGATCACCAGTTCCTTGATGGAGTGTACTGAATCGTATTCTAGCAGGGCGCGAGCCCCGTCAGCGCGGGCATGTGCTGCGACGAAACGAGCTGCAAAAGGGCAGAAAAGCCCTTTTGCAACCATCTGGATCAGGGGGGATAGGCCGCGCTCCAGGTCTCGCTCAGCACCGCTTCGCCACGCTTGAGGAAGGCGCGCAACTCGGCGGTGCCCTCGCCGGGCGGTTCGACGAACAGGGTCAGGCGCCAGCCCTGGGTGTGGGGGTTGGGTTCCAGCCTCTGGCTGCGAATCCTCCCCGTACCATGCAGGCTGCTGACCGCCTCGACCTCGCCCGGGGTGCGTAGGCGCGCAAGGTCTCCGCCGGCGAAGTCAATCACATAGCGCACCACGCCCTGGTTCTCCGGCAGGCGTTCGGTGTTGGAGGTGGACAGGCGGGTGGCGATGACCCGCGCCCCGCCGGGCAGACCCGCATCGTCCTTCAGCCAGCGCATGCGCCAAGCCAGGCGCAGGGTCTGCCCCGCCTGCAAGGGCTGCACCGGGACGAAGTAGGCGACCACGTTGTCGAGCGTGCTGTTGTCGCTCGGCAGCCGTACCAGCTCCACCCCGCCCGCGCCCCAGTCGCCCATGGGTTCGATCCACAGGCTGGGGCGGTCCTCGTAGCGCCACGCCAGGTCCTGGTAGTGGTCAAAGTTTCGGTCGCGCTGCATCAGGCCGAAGCCGCGCACGTGGTCGGCGGCGAAGCGGTTGATACGGACCTGCGGGGCGTTCTCCAGCGGACGCCACAGCCATTCGCCGCTGGCCGCATGGATCAGCAGGCCATCGGAATCGTGCTCCTCCGGGCGAAAGTCGCCGAAGGTGTTGCCGGTCGCCTCGCCGTGCAGAAACATGCTGGTCAGCGGGGCCAGGCCGAGTTTGCGGACGCCCGTGCGGGCGAACAGGCGCGCCTCGACCTGCATCACCGTCTCACGGCCTGGCTCGATGATGAAGCGGTAGGCCCCGGTGAGGCTGGCGCTGTCCATGAGGGCGAGCACGGTCAGTTTCTTGCTGCCGGTGGCGGGCTGCTCGATCCAGAAGTCGGTGAAGGCGGGGAATTCCTCGCCCTTCGCCTCGGCGGTGTCAATCGCAATCCCGCGCGCGGACAGGCCGTAGTGCATGTTCTGCCCGAGCGCGCGGAAATAGGTGCCGCCGAGGAACACCGCCACCTCGTCCATGCTGCTGGGGGCATTTAGGGGGGTGTGAATGCGGAAACCCGCCCAGCCAAGATCCTTGGGTACCCGTCCCTCGAAGGGCAGGCTGCCGTAATCGAACGCCTCCGGCCGGAATGGGAGGGACCGCACGCGGTTCTGCTCGATCAAGTGGATGCGCACGGGGCGGGTGTAGTGGTGCCCGGGGTGGAAAAACTGGAGCTGAAAGGGCAGTCCTTCTTTGCGCCACACGGCTTGTTCGGGGCGGAAGCGGATCTCGCGGTAATGGGCGTAGTCGAGCGAGGCGAGGTATTCCGGCACCAGGGTGGCCGGCGCGGCATAGGGCTTCTTCGCCAGCTGCTCGGCCTGGCGGGAAACATCGTCCAGGCCGAAGGCGGAGGCGGCCAGCGGCGCACACAGCAACAGGCCTAAGGCCAGCAGGGTGGGGAATGAGCGGCGCATGATCGTGGTGGGTGGAGGTTTTCGGACGGAGGTGTCCAATGGGGAAATTCTCTCAAGGCAGTGTGATCACTGCAAAGCCCTTCGGGGCACGGCCGATGATCGAGTTGAGGGTGTTGCCGACCACGCTGACCCAGGGGGGGCGGCCTTACCAGGCCGTTGAAAAACGCCTTTCAACGGCCTGCTCAACGCTGGGTAGGAGCGGGCGCCCTCGCCGCGATAAGGTAGCCTCACACGGGCCATCGGCCCGAGGGCGGGCCTCCTACAATCCAACAGAAGGGTTTTTCAACGGCCTGTTAAGTAAGGAAACGCTGAATCATTCAGCGTTTCCCTATGCGATGCGGCGCTCAGTTTGGGGTGTGCTCGCGCAGGAAGGCGATGATGGTTGCGATGGCCTCGCGCGTGGCCTCGTTGGCGGCGGCCACGGCACCGGGCGCGTCCGCGCTGAAGGCGGGACGGGTGATCTCGAAACTTTGGCTGGCCAGCACGCGCGCCGAGCGGGACTCGACCAGCTGCACGCGCATGGCCAGCCGCACCTCGCTGCCCTGGGTCTGGCTCGGATCGCGGATGATGTGCTCGAGCGCAGTCAGTTCGCTGTGCAGGCGCAGGTCGGACGGCAGGCGGGCTGCCGGGCCGAGCACCACGCGGAACAGGCCGGCATCTTCCAGCGCGCGGGCGATCAGGCCACCCAACATCTCGGTGGGGGGCTCGGCCCAACGGCTGCGGCTGTAGTAATCGATCCGGTAGGGCTCGCGGCGGTAGGCGATCTGGTCGGTGTCGAAGCTGGTTGAGGCAACCGGCTGCAAAACCTGTAAGGTCAGCGAGGAGGTTGCAGTGGGCGAGGCGGGGAGGAGGAGCACGGGTTCCAGGCGGTAGCTGGTCTGCGGTGCCGGTTTGTCCGGCAAGACGCCGCAGCCGACGAGCAGGACGGCGAGGGAAAGGGCGGTAAGCAGGCGGGGCATCATGGCAGTGTCGTGGCTTTGAGAAGGTCAGTGTTCGCCGGGGCCTGGCTCCCGCGACGGGGCGCCGCGCAGCAGTTGGCCGGGGTCGCGTTTGAGCTGGCGGGCGAGGTCTTCGACCACAGCGGTGGCCGATTCGATCTGGCGTAACAGGCTCTCCAGGCCCGGCTCAAGGTTGCGCCGCAGCGCGCCGATGTCTTGCACGGTGGTGCGGGAGGCATCGCCCAGGGTGCGGCTGGTTTCGCGGAAGTTTGCGGCGGCGGTGCGCACCTCGTCCAGGGTCCCGTCCAGACGGGCGAGGGTCTCGGGCAGGCGTTCGAGGGTCTCGGCGCCGGCACGGGTCAGGCGTTCGCTGTTGGCCAGCACCTCGCTCATGCGCCCGCGCTCTTGCGCCAGGGTCTCGCTGAGGGTGGCGAGGTTGCGGATCAGGGTAGAGAAGGCGGCGCGGTTCTCTTCGTTGAGCACATCCTGCAGCTGCAGGGCGATCCGGTCGAGGTTCTCGAGGTTGCGGCTCACCGCCACGTCCAGTCGGCGCAGCAGCGAGGGCGAGGGGGGGATGAGCGGGGGCGAGCCGTCCGGGCCGGGGCGCAGGTCGGGGGCGCTTACTGTGCCGCCGGTCAATTCGATGAAGGCCAACCCCGTCACCCCCTGGGTGGCGATGGAGGCGCGGGTGTCGGTCTTGATCGGCGTGCCCTCCTCGATGTCCAGCAGGATGCGCACCTGCTCGGGGTTGTCGAGATGGAGCTGTTTCACCCGGCCGACCTCCACCCCGTGGTAGCGCACGACGGTGCCGGGGTTGATGCCGGAGGCGGACTCGCTGGTCAGGAACATATAGGGCATGTAGCGCTTGGTCTCGATGTCCGCGCCCAGCCACAGTCCCAGGCCGATTAGGGCAGTGGTAAGGATGATGACGAAGGCGCCGACGGCGGCATAGGCGACACGGGTTTCCATCAGGGGGCTTCCTGCAGTGGACGGGTGCCGAAATAGGCACGCAGTTCGGGTTCTTCGCGGCGCGCCAGCTCCGCCGCAGGGGCCATGGCCAGCACGCGCCGGCGGGCGAGAAAGGCGACGCTGTCCACGCCGTGCCAGATCGAGTCCAGGTCATGGGTGATCTGGAATACGGTCAGGCCGAGCAGCTCGCGCAGTTCCAGCACCAGCGCATCGAAGGCGCGCGCCCCAACCGGGTCGAGCCCGGAGGTGGGCTCGTCGAGGAATAGGATCTCCGGGTCCAGGGCCAGGGCGCGGGCCAGCGCGGCGCGTTTGACCATGCCGCCGGACAGCTCGTCCGGCCGCTTGTGCGCGGCATCCGCGGGCAGTCCGGCGAGGCGGATCTTGAGCATGCCCACCTCCTCGCGCAAGCTGCGGGGCAGGTCGGTGTGCTCGGCCAGCGGCAGGCAGACATTCTCCAGCACGGTGAGCGAGGTGAACAGGGCGCCCATCTGGAACATCACCCCGAGCCGCAGCTGCAGGGCTTGGCGCTGGCGCAGGCCGAGGCGTTCGAGATCCTGGCCCAGAATGCGGATGTGGCCGGCGGTCGGGCGGGTGAGCATGATCAGGTTGTTGAGCAGCACGGTCTTGCCGGTGCCGCTGCCGCCCACCAGGGCGATCACGCTGCCGTGCGGCACAAAAAGGTCGAGGCCTTCGTGCACGGTCTGGCTGCCGAAGCGGTTGACCAGGCCGCGAACTTCTATGGCCAGCTCCGGCCGAACGACGGCCGTCACAGGTCCAACTCCCGGAACACGATGGAGAAGATGGCGTCGACCACGATCACCCAGAAGATCGCCTGCACCACGCTGGCGGTGGTGGCCTGGCCGACCTCGGCCGCGCTGCCGCGGACTTTCATGCCCTCGTGGCAGCCGATCAGGGCGATGATGGCGGCGAACAGCGGCGCCTTGATGAGGCCGACCCAGAGATGGGTGTTCCTCATCTGCTCCAGACGGTCGAAGGCGACGGACAGATCAAGGCCGAACATCTCATGCGAGACTAAAAGCCCGCCGAACAGTCCGGCGGCATTGGCCAGCACGGTCAAGAGCGGCAGGGCGATGATGAGCGCGATGACGCGCGGGATGACCAGCATCTCGATCGGCGGCAGGGCAAGCGCGCGCAGGGCGTCCACCTCCTGGGTCACGCGCATGGTGCCGATGCGCGCGGCGTAGCTGGAGCCGGTGCGGCCGGCGATGACAATGGCGGTGATCATCGGCGCCATCTCGCGCAGGGTGACGATGCCCACCATGTCGGCAAGGAAGATGTTGGCGCCGAAGCGGTCCAGGGTCGTGCCCGCCTGATAGGCGATCACCACGCCGATCAGGAATGAGAGCAGGGCGACGATGGGGACCGCGAGTACTCCCGCGGCGTGGACCTCGTTGATCACGCTCGCCCAGCGCACCCGCCAGGGACGCAGCAGCAGGGGGGCGGCGTGGCGTGCGACCTCGCCGGTGAAGGTCAGGATGGCGTAGAAGTGGAGCAGGATGGCCAAGGTCACCTCGCCCAGCCTCTCCAACGGGGTCAACGGTTTTGCTGCGGCGGGAGGCTGGAGTGGGCCTGGGCGGCGCACCAGCTCCAGCAGCTCGCGGTGCCGCGGCGGCAGTGAGGCCAGGTCGACCGTCCCGCCCGCGCCTTCCAGCCACTCGATCACATGCAGCAAAAGCAGCGCACCGGCGGTGTCCATGCGGGTGATGCCCTCGGTGTCGAGCCGCCAGGGTCGGGCTTCCGGGAGGGCCGTGGCCAGCTGGCGGGCGAGGGGGCCTGCGCCATGCGCATCCCATGCGCCGCGGGCGATGAGTACGCCGGTTGCACCCTGCCAGTCCAGGCTCGCCATGTCGCAACTGCGGGGTGAGAGATCCTTGTACATGGGAAAAGCATAGCACCGGTGCGGAGCCTGCCACGGTGTATCATTTCTCGATTCATTCGAGGTTACATGATGCAGGGCGAACGCTTACAGAAGGTGCTGGCGGGCTGGGGTCTGGGGTCGCGCCGCGCGATCGAGGCATGGATCGTCGCTGGCGAGGTGACGGTCAACGGCGAGGTCGCGACCCTCGGCACCCGGGTGCTGCCGACCGACCGCATCGAGGTACGCGGCCAGCCGGTGCGTCCACGCGCCGAGACCTTCACCCGCCGCGTGCTGATCTACCACAAGCCGGAGGGCGAGCTGACCACCCGTTCCGACCCGGAGGGGCGGCCGACCGTGTTCGAGAGCCTGCCGCCGATCCGCGACGGGCGCTGGATCACCGTCGGCCGGCTGGACTTTAACACCTCAGGCCTGCTGATTGTCACCAACGACGGCGAGCTGGCCAACCGCATGATGCATCCCTCGCGGGAGCTGCTGCGTGTCTATGCCGCGCGCATCTTCGGCGAGCTGACCCCGGTCATGCGCAAGCAGCTGCTCGGCGGGGTGGAACTGGAGGATGGCCTGGCCAAGTTCGAGGCGATCGTCGACGCGGGCGGTACCGGCATGAACCATTGGTACCACGTAAGCCTGCGCGAAGGGCGCAACCGCGAGGTGCGGCGCATGTTCGAGGCGGTCGGCCTGACTGTCAGCCGCCTGATCCGCATCCAGTACGGCGATCTCACCCTGCCGCCGCGCCTTAGGCCCGGCAAGTGGAAGATGCTCAGTCCGGAGGAGGTCGATGCCCTGGCAGCGAGCCTTGGCATGGAGGTGAAGCGGGCGGCGCCGACGCCCCCGGCGCGCGGCCCGCGCCGTCCGCCGGGCGGGGAGCGCGGCAAGCCC
>JBMFOY010000008.1:0-16567 GCA_049969375.1 Halothiobacillaceae bacterium
GCAGCGGTAATTGCTGCAACTCAAGAAATTGCAGATGAAGCAGTTAAACTTATAAGTGCGCTTCCTGGAAGAAGGCAACAAGGCCAAGATCACCCTCCGCTTCCGCGGACGCGAGATGGCCCACCAGGACATCGGCATGCAGATGTATGACCGCATCGAGAAGGATCTTGGCGACCTGGCCATTGTCGAGCAGCGCCCCAAGCTCGAAGGCCGGCAGATGGTGATGGTGGTCGCCCCGCGAAAGCACTGATCGTGCAGGCCGAGGCGATGCCCCCGACGCCCCTCCCGAGGGGCGTCTCATTTTTTGGATGCCCCGGAACGCCGTTTGACGGCCATCCGGGTCTCGTCAGGCCGGGGAAAACCCGGCCCATGGGTGGCCCGCCAAGGGCGGATCACCTGGGCCCATGGCCCAGCCCTGCAGCGCTGACGCTCCGGCGCCACGGGATTTTGAAACACTGAAACTGGAGTCGTAAACGATGCCCAAGATCAAGAGCAACAGCGGCGCGGCCAAGCGCTTCAAGAAGACCGCCTGCGGCTTCAAGCGCAAATCCGCCTTCAAACGCCACATCCTGACCAAGAAGAGCAGCAAGACCAAGCGTCAGCTCGGCGCCCCGGTCTACGTCCACGAGAGCGACGTCAAGCAGCTCGTTCGCCTGCTGCCCTACGCCTGATTACTGGCCCGAATTAAGGAGACCACACCATGGCACGAGTCAAACGTGGCGTCATCGCCCGCGCCAAGCACAAGAAGATCCTCGCCAAGGCCAAAGGCTATTACGGCGCCCGCTCGCGGACCTTCCGCGTCGCCAAGCAGGCCGTCATCAAGGCCGGCCAGTACGCCTACCGCGACCGCCGTCAGAAGAAGCGCCAATTCCGCAGCCTGTGGATCGTGCGTATCAATGCCGAGGCGCGCAACAACGGTCTGTCCTACAGCCGTCTGATGGACGGTCTGAAGAAGGCATCCGTCGAGATCGACCGCAAGGTCCTGGCGGACATCGCCGTGCACGACAAGGCGGCCTTCGCCGCCCTGGCCGAGCAGGCCAAGGCAGCCCTCGCCGCCTGAGCCGACGCACCGTCCGTACGCACGCAAGGGAAACGCTGAATCATTCAGCGTTTCCCGTTTGGGGCAGGATACCCCAATGCGAACGACGAGTTCAGTCGTTGATTCGCCAAGGCCGTCGCGGACATGCGCCTTGATAAGACGAGCTGAAAAAATCCATGGATGGATTTTTTTAGCGTTTTCCAAGAGGGGGCGGCCTTAGGGCCTCCCCCTTTTTGTCTGTCTCTCGTGGGTTGATGAAAAACTCCGGTTCACCTTGGCGTTTTCCATCCATCCATGCCTGCTGAAGGTCGCCTGCATGACCGTCGATACGCCTATTGATCCGAACACACTCCCCGCGGCCATCGACACCGCGCTGCCCGAGATCGAAGCGAGCACGGAGCTCGCCGCGCTGGATGCCATCCGAGTCCGTTTCCTCGGCAAGAAGGGCCTGCTCACCGAGGCCATGAAGAGCCTGGGCAAGCTCCCCCCCGAGGAGAAGCGTACCCAGGGGGCGACCCTCCACGCCCTGCGCCAAAAAATCGAGCAGGCGCTCGAAGCGCGCAGGCAGGCGCTGGAGGCGGAACAGCTGGCCCAGCGCCTGGCCAGCGAGGCGGTGGATATCACCCTGCCCGGCCGCCGCCAGACCATGGGCAGTCTGCACCCGGTCACCCTCACCCTGCGCCGCATCGAAGCCCTGCTTGGCCAGCTTGGCTTTGCCGTAGCCGAAGGCCCCGAGGTGGAGGACGACTTCCACAACTTCACCGCGCTCAACATCCCCGAGAGCCACCCGGCGCGGGCGATGCACGACACCTTCTACTTCGATGCCCACACCCTGCTGCGCACCCACACCTCGCCGGTGCAGATCCGCGCGATGGAAAAGCAGCACCCCCCTCTGCGGATCATTGCCCCCGGCCGGGTCTACCGCTGTGACTCGGACGCCACTCACTCGCCCATGTTCCACCAGATCGAGGGGCTGTGGGTGGATGAGAGCATCACCTTTGCCCACCTGAAGGGGGTGGTGCAGGAGTTTCTGCGTCGCTTCTTCGAGCGTGATGATTTGACCGTGCGCTTCCGCCCCTCCTTCTTCCCCTTCACCGAGCCCTCGGCCGAGATGGACATGAGCTGGGGCGACGGCTGGCTGGAGATCGGTGGCTGCGGCATGGTGCATCCCAACGTGCTGGCCGCGGTCGGGATCGACAGCGAGCGCTATCAGGGCTTTGCCTTCGGCCTCGGCATCGAGCGCCTGACCATGCTGCGTTACGACATCGACGACCTGCGCCTGTTCTTCGAGAACGACCTGCGCTTCCTCGAACAGTTCGCCTAAGAGACACCCACCATGCGTTTTTCCGAACACTGGCTGCGCGAGTGGGTCAACCCCGCGCTCTCCGCCGAGGAACTCGGCGCCCAGCTGACCATGGCCGGCCTGGAGCTGGATGCCCTGGAACCCGCCGCCCCGGCCTTCTTAGGCGTGGTGGTGGCCCGTATCCTTACCGCCGAGCAGCATCCGGACGCCGACAAGCTGCGCGTCTGCCAGGTTGATGACGGCTCAGGCCACCCCGTGCAGGTCGTGTGTGGCGCACCCAATGCGCGCGCCGGCCTGATGGCCGCCTTCGCCCGCGTGGGCGCCCAGCTGCCCGGGGGCCTTGCAATCAAACAGGCCAAGCTGCGTGGCGTGGAGTCCTTTGGCATGTTGTGCGGCGCGGACGAGCTCGGCCTGGTCGGCTACCCCGATGGTCTGCTCGAACTGCCGGCAGACGCCCCGGTGGGCGCAGATTTCCGCGATTACCTTGACCTCGACGACCACGTCATCGAGCTGGGCATGACCCCCAACCGCGGCGACTGCCTGAGCATCCTCGGCCTGGCGCGCGAGACCGCGGCGCAGAACGGCCTGCCTCTGGGGGGACCCACCCTGTCCCTCGTGCCGGCTCGCAGCGACGCCGCCGTCAGCATCACTCTCAGCGCCCCTGCAGCCTGTCCGCGCTACTGCGCTCGCGTCATCGAGGGCGTTCCAACGGACGCAACCACCCCGCTGTGGATGAGCGAGCGCCTGCGCCGCTGTGGCCTGCGTCCGATCCACCCCATCGTGGACGTGACCAACTACGTCATGCTCGAACTCGGCCAGCCACTGCATGCCTTCGATCTCGACCGGCTGCAGGGCGGCCTCGAGGTCCGTCTGGCCCGTGCCGGAGAGGCCATGACCGGCCTGGACGGCAAACGCCTCACCCTCGAGGCCGACATGCTGGTGATCGCCGATGACTCGGGCCCCGTCGCCCTCGCCGGCATCATCGGTGGACAAGATTCCGGGGTGCGGGCAGGCACCACCCGCATCGTGCTGGAGAGCGCCTACTTTACCCCCGAGGCCCTCGCTGGTCGTGCTCGCCGCCTGGGCCTGCACACCGATGCTGCGCACCGCTTCGAGCGCGGCACCGACCCCGAACTCCCGCGCACGGCCATCGAGCGGGCCACGGAACTTCTCTGTGCGCTATTTGGTGGCTGCCCGGGCCCAGTGGTCGAGGTTAGCCACCCCGAGCACCTGCCCACGCGCCACCCGATCCTGCTGCGGCGTGCCCGTATCGAGCGCCTGCTCGGCTTCACCCTGACCGATGCCGAGGTGGAGGACATCCTCACCCGCCTCGGCATGCAGATCTCGCGCAGCGGGGAAGGCTGGAGCGTGATCGCCCCCAGCCACCGCCACGACATCGCCATCGAGGTCGACCTGATCGAGGAGCTTGCGCGCCTGCATGGCTATGCCAAGCTACCCGCTCGCCTCCCCTCCGCTGAGCTCACCATCCAACCCCGTCCGGAGCAGCACCTGGGATTGAACGAGCTGCGCGAGCGCATGGTGAGCCTCGGCTACCGCGAGGTGATCACCTACAGCTTCGTCGACACCCCGCTGCTTAAGAAGCTCACCCCGCATCACCCCCCCCTGGTGCTGGCCAACCCCATCTCTAGTGAGATGGCCGCCATGCGCACCACCCTGTGGGCCGGCCTGATCCACACCCTGCACCACAACCTCAACCGCCAGCAGGAGCGCGTCCGCATCTTCGAGAGCGGCCTGCGCTTCGTACAGGGCGAGGAAGGGCTTAGGCAGGAGCCGATGTTCGCCGGCCTCATGTTCGGCGATGCGCTGCCCGAGCAATGGGGGCAAAAGACCCGCCGGGCCGACTTCTTCGATCTCAAGGGCGACATCGAGGCCCTGCTCGAACTCGGCGGCCTGAACGTCCGGGTCCAATGGAGCCGTGCCGAGCACCCCGCCCTGCATCCGGGCCTGTCCGCCCGCCTCATGCTTGATGGCGAGGAGCTCGGTTGGGCGGGCGTGCTGCATCCGAGGCTGGAGAAGGCGCTCGATCTTCCGGGCCAGGTCCTGCTGTTCGAACTGCACCAGACCCTCCTGCTGCAACGCCGCGTACCGCGCTACCAGGCCGTCTCGCGCTTCCCGATCATCCGCCGCGACCTCGCCCTGCTGGTGCCGGATGCAATAAGCTCGGCCGAGGTGCTGACCTGCCTGCGCGAGACGGCTCCGGCCTTCCTGCGTGAGGTCGAGGTATTCGACGTCTACTGCGGCCAAGGCGTACCGGATACTTTCGCAAGCATCGCTATCCGCTTGATTTTGCAAGATAACGAGCGCACCCTTGGCGACACTGACGTAGACGGCCTGATCGCGGCGATGCTCGCACGTCTGCAGGCCCGTTTTGGCATCACCCTGAGGATGTAACACTATGGCCCTGACCAAGGCCGACATGGTCGAACGCCTCTACGAGGAACTCGGTCTCAACAAGCGCGAGGCTAAGGATCTGGTCGAGATGTTCTTCGAGGAGATCCGCAACGCCCTCGCCGAAGGTAAGGACGTCAAGCTGTCCGGCTTCGGCAATTTTCACCTGCGCGACAAGAACGAGCGCCCCGGACGCAACCCGAAGACCGGTGAGATGATCCCGGTTTCCGCGCGCCGCGTGGTGACCTTCCGCGCCGGTCAGAAACTCAAGTCGCTGGTCGAGGAACATGCACGCACGGAAACGGCCTGAGGATACCGACGAGCTGCCCGCCATCCCGGCCAAGCGCTATTTCACCATCGGCGAGGCCAGCGAGCTGTGCGCCGTAAAACCGCATGTGCTGCGCTACTGGGAACAGGAATTCCCCAAGCTCAGCCCAGTCAAGCGGCGCGGCAACCGGCGCTATTACCAACGCGAGGACATCGAGTTGATCCGCCGCATCCGCGCCCTGCTCTACGACCAGGGCTTCACCATCAGCGGGGCACGCCAGCAACTCGATGGCGCCGACAGTGAGGGACACGTCTCGTCAGGCTCGCTGCGGGACATGATCCTGCGCGTGGAATCCGTGCTCACCCTGTTGCGTGAGGGATTGCAGCGCAAAGATTGACGCTCTGTGCATGAGTCAATATAATGCGCAGCTCAAACGCATACTCGGCAAGTAGATCTGATCCGGGGTGTAGCGCAGCCCGGTAGCGCACCTGCTTTGGGAGCAGGCTGTCGGGGGTTCAAATCCCTCCACCCCGACCATATTAGAAATACTTACCGTCTCTACTGCGCCCGTAGCTCAACTGGATAGAGCATCGGCCTTCTAAGCCGAGGGTTGCAGGTTCGAGCCCTGCCGGGTGCGCCATGTCCTCTATGGTGGTCGTAGCTCAGTTGGTAGAGCCCCGGATTGTGATTCCGGTTGTCGTGGGTTCGAATCCCATCGATCACCCCACCCCTTTCTTCCTGTTCTCCCGTGCCGCCCTTCACCGAAGGTGACGATGCATGCCATTCCCTGCCCGCTTCTTTTCCGGCTCGATCCAGCCACAGATCAGGATCGCCCTTGCCTAGCTGTTCGCCATCGCCCTGGCCGGCTGTGCCAGTAGCGCGCATTACCCGCTCAATCGCCCGCTGACCGCAAGCCCTGCCCTACTGCAGCCGGCGCCACAAGGCGCGGCCAGCCAGCCATCTTCGGACACACTGCTGGTCATCCTCGCCGAGTATTACGACCGCATCCTGTTCCATGGCGCCGCGCTGGGCGACCTGCGGCGCAACGGTAGCTCGCACATCGTCATCAACGCGACCCGCAGGATCGTGGTCATCCATGTCAATGCCACCGCACCGCTCGATCATCGCTGGGAGCGATCGGCGAGCATCCCACCACCCGAGGCAGTGCTAGAGGCGGCCACCAGCATCCCGCTGCTCAACACCAACCGGGACACACTGCGCGAGCTGAATCTGCTCGCCGAGGCCTGGCGCGCACAGGGACTGGACGTCAGCCTGATCGAGGTCAACCTGAACCAACTGCCCGACTCCGCCCGGCGATCTCGCCTGCTGGCCCTGCCTGCCGTGCTGACCCTGCCGGCGGCGGACCTGGACGACCTGCGCAAGGCCGCCCGCGACCTGCTCGAGGCTCACTCCGAATTCCTCCGCTTGACCCGCGCGCCGTAGGGCGGACATGAAAAAGGGGGCCTGCGCCCCCTTGATCATGCCGCCATACCGACCTCAGACCTGCTCGATGGCGAGCCCTAGGCCCTCGACCTCGGTGCGCGCCCCACCGTGGGTCAGCACGCCGATGCTGGCCTGCGAAGGGGCGAGGTAGCGCTCGGCAACACGGCGCAGGTCATCCAGGGTGACATACAGAAGGCGGTTGCGGTAGGCCATGCGGCGCTCCGGCGTCAGGCCATGCAGGGCATTGTGGAAGGCCTTCTTCGCCTCGCCTGCAGGCGAGCCCGGCTTGTCGATGCTGGAGATGACCGACAGCAGGGCTTCCTCCAACGCCTGTGCGGTGTGGCCTTCGCCGTGCAACCAGTCGACGGCGCGGTCGAAATCGGCCAGCGTGTCAGACAAACGGGGGTCGCGGTAGGAGTAGAAGCGGAAGCTCGCGGACTCCGGATCGTAACTCGCCCCGCCGCCGTAGGCACCGCCCTGCTCGCGGATGGCGCGGTGCAGGAAGCCGTTGCGCAGATAAGCCCCAAGCAGGGCCAGCGGGCCGGCATCGGCGTGGTCGATCGGCACGGCAGGATAGGCCTTGGCGCAGAAGTGCACCTGGGTGTTGGTCAGCCAGGCCTCGCGCGTCGCCGCGCGAGTTCCCGGCAGGGTGAGCACGGACGCGCCCGCCTGACGCTCACCCCAGTGGCTCGCCTGCGCCTTCTCGAGCAGCTCGAAGCTGCGCCCCTCGGCCACCATCAGCCACTCGCGCGGCGCCTCGACCAGCTTGCGGTGCAGCGCGGCCAGACGTCCGGCGAAGGCCTCCAGGCGCTCGGCCTCGTCCAACCCATCATCCAGCGCCTTGAGCTCCTGCAGCCCGGCCAAGCCGCTCCAGCGGTGCGCGAGGCGGGCAGAAGGCGACAGGCGCGAGGCGGCGATGGCCATCGCGTGGCTGTGGCCGGCGGAGGTCACGCCCTGCTCGCGGGCAAAGCGGGTCTGGGCCACCAGTTCACGCAGACGCGGCAGTTCGTCGAAGCGCGCGCTCTCCAACACCTCGCTCATCAGCCCCTGCAGGGCCGCGCCATGGCGTGCCAGTGCCTTGCCGGAGAGCACCACGTAGCCGCGGGTGCGCTGCTCGTCGTCGAGTTCAGCGCGCACCGAAGCATAGGCATGGATACCGCCGGTGACCGCCGCCATCCGCTGCTGCATGGCGAGATAGTCATGCCGCCCCGCCCCAACCTCGCTCAGCATGCTGGTGAGATAAGGCAAGAGGGCCAGCTCGTCGTCATCGAGCTGCGGCATGGGCATGACGACCTGGGTGTAGATCAGTCCGTTGGTGCTGGCATCGAACCAGGTGGTGCGGCGCGGGGCGGCATCGACGCGCACGGGCATGGGGATGTCGAGCCTCCCAGGAATGTCCTCGCGGGTGACCTTGGGCAGGATCTCCGGATCGTCCTGCCGTGCCTGGCGCGCCAGCAGGGCCTGCGCCTGCTCGATCACCCGCTGCTTGTCCTCCTCGCTCATCCTGGCCTTGAGTTCGGCCAGTCGAGCCTTCTCGGCCTTAACCTTCCGCGCGGCCAGCCCGGTATCCGGCACCAGGGCGAGGCGCACCCGGTGGGGATTGTCGAGCAGCAGGCGGCGCGTCAGGCCCTTGATGTATTCCGGATCCTTGATGCGTTCGCGCAAGGTCGTCAGCACCGGCTCGAGGTCGAGCAGGGCGACCGGGTCCCCTTCGTGGATGGCCGCCGGGAGGGCGTGCAGGATCAGCTGCAGGCCATAGGGGTAGAAGTCACCGGTGATCTCGCGCTGCGAGAGTTCAAGCTGGTGCAGCACGGCCTCGACCGCTTCCTGCGGCACGCCCTCGGTCGCCACCTTCTCCAGCACATCGAGGATCAGCCGCTCGATGGCCCCGGCGTGTTCCGGATTGGAGCCCTCCACCCCGGCGGCGAACAGCATCTCGCGGGGGGAGTCCTCCAACCCGCACAACGGCGAGGGCGCGCTGCCGAGCTTGGTGGTCTCCAACGCCTGCATCAGCGGGGAGGCACTGTTGTCGAGCAGCACGCCGGACAAGAGCTGGGCCTCCAGCAGCCCCTCAAGGTCGGCGTTCTCACCCAAAAGCCAGCCGACCACGACGTGAGTCTTATCCGCCGTCTCGCCCTCCACCGCATAAGGCTCGCTCACCGCCTTCGGCTCGGCATAGCGCTGCTCCGGCGGAACGGCGGTATTCGGGTCGATGCGGGCGAAGTGCTTCAGTGCCTTGTCCTGGAACATCGCCTGCAGCTCGGCCGCGGGGATATCGCCATAGGTCAGGAAGACGGCATTGGAGGGATGGTAATGGCGTTTGTAGAATGCCACCAGCTGCTCATAGGTCAAATCAGGAATCGCTTCCGGATCACCACCACTATTGTGGTGATAGGTTACGGTCGGATAGACGTGCTTGGTGAGCGACTGCCACAGCACACTGACGGGGTTGCTCATCGCCCCCTTCATTTCGTTGTAGACCACACCCTTAAATACCAGCTCGCTTTCCGGATCGTCCACCTTGGCGAATTCGACCCGGTGGCCTTCCTGGGCGAAATCCAGCGGATCCAGGCGGGCGAAAAACACCGCATCCAGATAAACATCCAGCAGGTTCATGAAATCCTTGCGATTCTGGCTGGCAAATGGATAGGCCGTCCAGTCGCTCGAGGTGAAGGCATTCATGAACGTATTGAGCGAGCGGCGCGTCATCATGAAGAATGGATCGCGCACCGGGAAGCGCTCGCTACCACACAGGGCGGTGTGCTCGAGAATATGCGCCACCCCGGTCGAATCCTGCGGCACGGTGCGCAGGCCGACCAGAAACACATTGTTATTGTCCTCGGCTGCCAGATGGAAATGGCGCGCGCCGGTGGCGATATGCTCATACTCGTCGACGTGCAGCTGCAGCGCCTCGATCCACTGTCGGCGCTTGAAGGTGAAGGAGGGATGGGTATTCATGGATGCATGCATGTCTTGATTTTCTCGGCCGTGCGGGACGCGGGGGTTCGACAAGGAAAAGTGACTGGATGATACCATGCGCCTTTTCTTTTCCCGATCCAACCCCGCTGCGACAAGGGTTCCCGTACCATGCCCTCCTCCACACTCCACTCCCGTTTGCAGGCCCTGCGTACCGGCCGTCTCGACGAGGCAGGCCAGCGCCAGTTGCTCGAAGATGCCCTCACCGAGGAGGCGCACTCCATCGCCTGCGAGACCGCCGATCACCTGGCCTATGCCCTGCTCAACGCGGGGCGACCTGCCGAAGCACGCGAGGTGGCGGAGCGGGCCCTGACCGCCGGGCCGGACTTCGCCCTGCTGCACACCCTGGCCCTCGCCGAACATGCCATGGGCGACTCAGCCCGAGCCATGGGCCATCTCGAGCAGGCACTGAAGCAGCTTGGCGAACCGCAGGAGGACGCGCTGCGCGTCATCCGCGCGGACATGCTCGAACACCTCGCCACCCTCTGCCGCCAACAGGGCAAAGGCCTGCGCGCCTGGCAGGCGCTGGAGCAGGCCGCCAGCCTGCTGGAATCCCTGGACGATCATGCCGGTCGGCTGCGTTGCGAAATCGCCCTCGCCCGGCTGGCACGCGAGCTGGGCGACAACACCCAGTCAGCTGACAAGTGGCTGACGGTGATCGAAATCGCGCGTCGGGCGGGGCGTGCGGAGGACGAGGCCCGCGCCCTGCTGGAGCTGGCTGAGATCGCCCGCGACGAGGGGCATGCCGAGGCCGAGGAATCGCTGCGCCAGGAGGCCATCGAAGCGCTCGTGCGGGCCAGGCTGTGGCCGGAGCTCGCCCGCGCCCTGTTCCAGCTTGGACGCGCACGTTCGCGACGCGACGCCGTCTGGCAGGCGCTGTGGCTGATGTTGGCGCAGGAAGGCCCCATGGACGGCCTCATCAACGCTCAGTCCTGGCTGTTCATGCGGGAGGACCAGAAAGCCAAGCCCGAAGCGGCCCGAGTCGCCGCCGCAGTCATCGCCGTGGTCGAGAAACTTCCCTCCTCACTGCCCCGCCACGCCGAAATTCATCGCATGGCCATCACCACCTTCCTCGGCTGTGCGCGGCTACAGGGGATCCATGAAACTGAAGTCACAGAGTGGATGGAAAAGGAGAAGATGCGTGCGGAGGATGGAATCATCGCCGCGACCATGAAAATGATCGAGGCCCACGAGGAAACTGGAGAATGGCTTTTCGACCGCGCGGCTTTCCTGGCCACGAAAACCTCTTGATAACCACGTTCATTTCACTAAAATCGAATAGGGTTATCTTGAACTCCACCACCTAAGGATCACCTAAGGACCTATACCATGAATATTGATTCCATCGACCTTAGCCAGTTCGGCATCGAAGAGCTGGAAACGCTGATCAAGCGTGCCGAGGCCGCCATTCGCCAGGCCAAAGCCAAAAAAGCCAGCGAGCTGCGCCGCCAGGTCGAACTCACGGCCGAACAACTGGGTATTTCCGTCGCCGAACTGGTGGGTCTGGAAAAGCCTTCTCGCAAACCTGCGCGCACGACCACCTCGAAAATCGCTCCGAAATACCGCGATCCTGCCCACCCCGAACTGACCTGGACCGGCCGCGGTCAGAAGCCTGTCTGGCTACGCGAGCGTCTGGAACAGGGGGCACGCCTGGAGGATTTCCTAATCCGCTGATCACCGAATATCTCAAGGCCCCGCTGAGCGGGGCCTTTTTCATTCCTGCTTCTGCAGCTCCAGGCAAGCCTGGTAATACGTCTTCTTGCTGCCCCCCAGCAGGTCGGCCGCAATCGCCGCCGCCCCCTTCACCGGCACGCCATGCGCCAACAGGCTGCGCAGGAGGGCCTCCTGACCGATCCCGGCCGTCTCCTCTGCCGCCGCGGGCACGGCCCCGCGCACCAGAATCACGCACTCGCCACGCTGCTGGTCCTCGTCCCCCGCCACCCAGTCCACCAACGCCTCGAGAGTATCCAGGCGCACCGTCTCGAAGGTCTTAGTGAGCTCGCGCGCCAGGGTCGCCTCACGCCCCCCGCCGAAGACCGCGGCCATATCGCGCAGGGAGTCGAGCAGGCGGTGCGGGGCCTCGAAGAAAATCAGGGTGCACGTCTGGTCCGCGAGCTCGACCAGGCGTGCCTTGCGTGCCGAGCCCTTGGCCGGCAAGAACCCCTCGAAGGTGAACCGGTCGCTCGGCAGGCCACAGACCGACAGGGCAGCCATCGCCGCGCTCGGGCCGGGGACTGGCGAGACACGTACGCCGGCGCGCAGCGCCGCGCGCACCAGCGGGAAGCCGGGATCGCTCACGAGCGGCGTGCCCGCGTCCGAGATCAAGGCCACGGACTGCCCGCTGAGCAGGCGCTCGAGCAGGCCCTCCACCCGCTGCTGCTCGTTGTGCGCATGCATGGCGGTGAGCGGCGTGGCGATGCCGAAGTGCTGCAGCAGCTTGCGGCTATGGCGGGTGTCCTCGGCGGCGATGAGGTCGACGGCCGCAAGCACCTCCCGCGCCCGCGGGCTCCAGTCCATGAGGTTGCCAATGGGCGTGGCGACGACGTACAGGGTGCCGAGAGACATAGGCTGATCCTAGGGAAACTCTGAAAAAATCCATCCATGGATTTTTTCATCTCATCTCATCGCGGCACATGTCCGCGACGGCCTGCGCGAATCAACGACTGACGTCGTTGTTCGCGTTGGGGCATCCTGCCCCAAACGGGAAACGCTGAATGATTCAGCGTTTCCCTAATACGCAAAACTGACTGGGCTATACTCTAGGGCCAGCTCTCGGCAGGCAAGTCGTACCGATCTTGTCGCCGCCCGGGAAGCCTTCAGTACCCAGATTTATCCCAAAGGGAAACCGCCGTGACAGGACTGATCCGCGGGCACTCGATCGCCATCACCCTCGCCCTCCTCGCCGGTCTGCTGAGCGCCTGCGCCCCGCAGCAGCCTCCGCGCCCTGATACCACCGCGCTCGACCGGGCGCTGGCCGAGGCCGAACGCAGCCAGGAACCGGTGCGACTGTCCAGCGCGCTGTGGCGCAAAGCAGCCGTGCTGCAAGGAGCCGAGCAGGCCAGCATGCAGCTGCGCGCCATCGAGACCTTGATCGATGCGGACAAGCCACAGAATGCCCTGGCCTATCTGCGCGATCCCCTGGCCCAGCGCCAGGGGTGGTTGGCCCTCGAGCCGCGCCGCACCCAGATCATCTTGGGCTTTGAAGCCCTGCAACAGGGCCGCACCGCCGAGGCCATCCGCGTCCTGCAGGACATCCCAGCCCCGCTCGGCGTGGCCGAGGCCGCTCGCCGACTGGAGCTGCTGGCACGTGCCCTGGAGGCCGACCAGCGTCCGCTGGAGGCCGCCCGCCAGCGCATCGCGCTCGACGGCCTGCTGACCGACGAGCGTCGCTCCGCCAATCAGGAGGCCATCCTTCGCCTGCTCGGCAGTCTCGACAAGGCCGACTTCGACAAGGCCCTGATCGAGACCGTGGAGCTGCAGCTTGGCGGCTGGCTCCAGCTGGTGCATGCCCAACGGAAAGGCAAGGATGCCCTGGAGCGCTGGCGCCAGGCCCATCCCTCCCATCCACTGCTGCCCGCCCTGTACGAGCGTCTGCAGCGCGAGGCGGTGGCACGCGTGCCGCAGACCACGGCGCACATCGCCCTCATCCTCTCGCAGGAGCCGCGCCTCGCCGAGGCTGCCCGCGCCGTCACGGCTGGCGTCATGCTCGCTCGCGAGGAAGCCGGCGAGAAGGCCCCCGAGGTGCGCGAATACCCCGTGACAGGTAATCCCGAAGGCTTCCGGCACAGCGTCGACGAGGCCATTGCCGCCGGGGCCACCGCCGTGATCGGCCCGCTCGACCGCGAGACCCTCCAGCGCCTGACCGGCTTCCAGCCCAAGGTCCCGGTGATTGCCCTCAACACGCTGGAGAACGGTGCCACAACCAGCCCCAACCTGATCCAGTTCGGACTGCCGCCGGAAGACGAGGCGCAGGTCGTTGCCGAGCGCATGCTGGCCCAGGGCAGCCTGCGCGCCCTGGTACTCGCCCCGCAGGATGCCCTCGGCGAGCGCATGCTGCGCGCCTTCATCAGCCGCTATGCGGCCGGCGGAGGCCAGCTGATGGAGACTCTGCGCTATGGCCAGCGCTCCCCGATGTGGGAACAGCAGGCCCGCCAGCTCCTCCGCCCCGCGCCCGACCCGATCGATGGCAGCCTGCGCATGCGCGAGGATGTCGACGCCCTGTTCCTGATCGCCCGCGCCAGGGACGCCCAAGCCTGGGTGCCGCTGCTGCGCGCCAACGGCGGCGGCAACCTGCCCATCCTCGCCACCTCGCATGTCTATGACGGCGCCCCGCGCCCAGCGAGCGACCGCGACAAGGATGGGCTGCAGTTCTGCGACATGCCGCTCATCCTCAACTACGCCCGCCGCCCCGGACAGACCGGCCCGAGCCGCTTCGAACAGGCTGCGCTATCCGGCCAGCCGCGCCTCTTCGCCCTCGGTTTCGACGCCTACCAGCTGGCCACCCGCCTGGATGGGGCGAAACGGCCCGAGGGACTGCGCGGACAGACCGGTACACTGCGGCTTGGCGCGGACAACCGCGTCCAGCGCACCCCCGCCTGGGCTCTGTTTCGCGGCGGTCTTGCCAACCCCCTGGAAGCCCTCCAGCCTTGAGCGAGCGGCGCGCCGCAGGCGAGGCTGGCGAACAACTCGCCCTCGAGTACCTCGAACGCCGCGGCCTGCGCCTGCTGGCGCGCAACGTCCGCGCCCGCGGGGGAGAGATCGACCTGGTGATGCTCGACGGCCTCACCCTGGTGTTCGTCGAGGTGCGCAGCCGCTCGGCCCGCGGCCTGGTCGGGGCGTTGGAGAGCGTCACCGCAGCCAAACAGCAGCGCGTGCTGACCGCCGCCCGCGCGTATCTCGGCCGCCACCCCCAGCATGCTGCCCGTCCCTGTCGCTTCGATGTGGTCGGGATCACCCGCGATGGTGACCAAACCACGCTAGAATGGGCCCCCAATGCCTTTGAAGTCTCCGCGTGACCCGTGTCCATGCGGCACCGTTTTGTGAAGCCCCCCAGCCATGCCCGTCCTGAGCTACGCCGAAGGAACCGAACTGTCTCTACTGCTCCTCCAACATGCCGAGGCGCGCCTGCACCATGTCCGCACGGCCCTTGAGGCCGCCGCCCCGGACCTGGCTGCCGCCGCCGAAAGCCTGCTTGCCACTTGCCTTGCAGGGCACCGGGTCTACCTCTGCCCCCTGCCTAAGACCCAGGCCCTGGCCGCGCGTGCCGCGAGTCTTCTGCTGCGCGGCATGGTCCAGCCCCGCCCCGGCCTGCCGGTCGTCCTGCTGCACCCCCTCCCGGATGAGGACGCAGGCTGCATGCAGCAGATCGGCAGCCTGGCAGCCCCGGGGGATGCCCTGCTCGTCTTCAGCGGCGTCCGGACGGACGGCCTTGAGGGCCTGATCGACACCGCGCGCCTGCACGATATGCGACTGATCCTCCTCGGCGGCCCCATGTCGGAGGGCGTGGCCAGCCGCCTGCGGGAAGACGACCTGGTCATCCGGCTCGACACCCCCTGTCCGGCGAGCCTGCACGAGGCGGGCCTGGCCGCCGTGCACGCCCTGTGCGACGCCCTCGACCACCGCCTGCTGGGGCTGGCCTGATGCTCGACGCCGTGCAACTTCAGGCCCTGCGCGCCACGGCGGGGACCGCCCATGTCAGCACCGAGCCGGCCACCCTGTGGGCCTACGGCATGGACAACAGCCGCCGCCACGCCCCACCGGATGCCGTCGTCTACGCCACCAGCCACGACCAGGTGCGCGAGGTGGTGCGCACTTGCGCCACGCACCGCATCCCGCTGATCGCGCGCGGGCGCGGCACCGGCACCACGGGCGCCACCGTGCCCATCCACGGCGGCGTGGTGCTCAGTTTCGAGCGCATGAACCGCATCCTGGAGGTCAATCCCGATGACCGCCTGATGGTGGTGGAGCCCGGCGTGACCAATGGCGAGGTGCAGGCCGCCGCGCGTGAGCACGGCTTCTTCTGGCCGCCCGATCCGACCAGCTCGCCGTTCTGCAGCGTGGGCGGCAACCTCGCCTACAACTCGGCCGGGCCACGTGCGGTGAAGTACGGCACGGTACGCGAGAACGTGCTAGGCCTGCGCGCCGTCACCGGTCGGGGCGAGGAGCTGCGCACCGGCACCCGCACCACCAAGGGCGTGGTCGGCTATGACCTCACCCGCCTCTTGATCGGCTCCGAAGGCACCCTCGCGGTCATCACCGAGGCCACCCTTCGGCTCACCCCGCTGCCGGAGGCGATCCGCACCGCGCGCGCCCTGTACGCCGACATGGACAGCGCCGCACGCGCGGTCGCCCGCCTGATGGCGCAACCGGTCACCCCCTGCGCGCTGGAATTCATCGACGGCGCAGCGATGGACATGATCCGCGGCCACACCGACACCGACCTCCCCAGGCAGGCACGCGCCATGCTGATGATCGAGGTCGACGGTCCGGCGGCCTGCCTGGAACCCGCCATCACCGCCATCCGCCAGGCGGCGGAGGTGGACGGCCTGCTGGAATGGCGTGAGGCGCGCGATGCGCACGAGGTCGAATCGCTGTGGGCCACGCGCAAGGCCCTCTCCCCCGCCCTGCGCAAGGTCGCGCCGAAGAAGATCAACGAGGACGTGGTGGTCCCGGTCTCACGCATCCCGGAACTGATCGCGGGACTGGATCGACTGTCCGCCGCACACGCCATTCCGATCATCAACTTCGGTCACGCCGGCAACGGCAATATCCATGTCAACCTGTTGCTCGACCCCGACGCGCCAGGGGAGCTTGCCCGCGCCCATGCCTGCCTGGATGAGGTGTTCACCCTGGTGCTCGCCCTCGGCGGCACCCTCTCGGGCGAGCATGGCGTGGGACTGGAAAAACGCGACTTCATCGGGCGCGAACTGGGCAGCACGGCCATCGACCTGATGCGCGGCATCAAGCAGGTCTTCGACCCGGTCGGCATCCTCAACGCCGACAAGACCCTGCCGTTGCCCGGACACGGCAGCGCGGCATAGACTGAACAGACCTCGGAAGGATTGCCCCATGCCCGCCGCCCTCTGGTTCGGAATTCCCGCCCTCGCCGCCTATGCTGCTGCCACCCTGC
>JBMFOY010000008.1:16577-26380 GCA_049969375.1 Halothiobacillaceae bacterium
TGCTGTGGCGCCGCCTGCCGCAGCTGCGCGCCGGCGAAACCCCGGGCAAGGGGCTCGCCTTGGGCCTGGGCCTGGTTGGCGCGCTGCTGCACGCCGTGGCCTTGGCCAGCGACGTGTGCTGCCTGGAGGGCATCGACCTTGGTGTGCTCAAGGCCCTTTCCCTCTCCGGCCTCGTCACCCTACTGCTGGTGCTGGTCTCCAGCCTGCGCCAGCCGCTGGAGAACCTGACCCTGCCGGTGCTGCCACTGACCATGCTCGCCCTCGCCGCCCAGCTCGGCTGGCCGGGCGCCCCGCGTAGCCTGGTCGGCAGCCAGCCGGCGCTGGAGGTGCACATCCTGCTCTCCATCCTCGCCTACAGCCTGTTCACCCTCGCCGCACTGCAGGCCTGGCTGCTGGCGAGCCAGCATCGCGCCCTGCACCAGCGCAGACCGGCGGCCTTCGCGCGCATCCTCCCGCCCTTGGAGGACATGGAAATCCTGCTGTTCCGCCTGATCGGCGCCGGCTTCGCCCTGCTGACCCTCTCGCTGATCACCGGTTTCATGTTCCTGGAGGATATTTTCGCCCAGCACCTAGTGCACAAGACGGTGCTCAGCATCGTCTCCTGGGCGGTATTCGGCGGCCTACTGCTCGGCCGCGCCTTCATGGGCTGGCGCGGCCGCACGGCGGTGCGCTGGACCCTGAGCGGCTTCGGCGTGCTCCTACTCGCCTACTTCGGCAGCAAGATCGTGCTGGAATGGGTGTTGGGCATCATCCGCTGATGCCTTATCATCCAGCCTTGGTTCCACAACCACCACATCCTTCTTGGACAACATAGCCCTAGGTGTGCTGATCGGCACACTCATCGCCCTGATCCTCCTCTCCGCCTTCTTCTCGGGCTCCGAGACGGCGCTCATGACCCTCAACCGCTACCGGCTGAAGCACCTGGCGCTGGAAGGCCATCGCGGCGCGCGGCTGGCCCAGCGCCTGCTGGAGCGTCCGGACAAGCTGATCGGTCTGATCCTGCTCGGCAACAATTTCGTCAACGTGATGGCCTCCACCCTGGCCACCGTGATCTTCATGCGCCTGTTCGGCGAGGCCGGGATCGCCATTGCGGCGGGCGCCCTCACCCTCGCCCTGCTGATCTTCGGCGAGGTCGCGCCCAAAACCCTGGGCGCCCTGTACCCCGAGCGTATCGCCTGGCCCGCAGCCTATGTCTATACCGGGCTGCAGAAGGTCGCCGGCCCCCTGGTGTGGGCCGTCAGCCTGCTGTCGAATGGTCTTTTGCGCCTGTTCGGCGTGCATGTCACCGCCGCCGGCGGACACCATCTTTCCCGCGACGAGCTGCGCACCCTGCTTGGTGAGACCGGCGGACTGGTGTCCGAGCGCTACCAGACCATGCTGATCGGCATCCTCGACCTGGAGGAGGCCAAGGTCGAGGACATCATGGTGCCGCGCCAGGAGATGGGCGGCATCGACCTTGAGGCCGACTGGGACGAGATCCTGCACACCATCGGCTCCACCCCGTTCAGCCGCCTGCCGGTCTACCGCGGCACGCTCGACCACATCGTCGGCACCGTCAACCTGCGCCACCTTTTGCCGATTGCCCAGAAAGGCGAACTCACCCTCAAGACCTTCATGCGCTCGGTCGAGGAACCCTACTACGTGCCCGAAGGCTCCTCGCTGCACACCCAGCTGCTCAACTTCCAACGCGAAAAGAAGCGCATGGGCCTGGTGGTGGACGAGTACGGCGACATCCTCGGCCTGATCACCCTGGAGGACATCCTCGAGGAAATCGTCGGCGAGTTCACCTCACAGCCGGCGGCGGAAAGCCCGGAGATCCAGCCGCAGGAGGATGGCAGCTTCCTGATCGACGGCGCCACCCCGCTGCGCGAGATCAACAAACGCCTCGGCACCGACCTGCCCACCGACACCGCCAACACCTTGAGCGGCCTGATTCTGGAACAACTACAAACCCTCCCCGAAGTCGGCGTGCGCCTGGAAGTGGCAGGCTGTACGTTGGAAGTGACGCGGATTGCGCGCAAGGTGGTCGAGCAGGCGCGCCTGTGGCCGTCGCTCGAGCACACCACTGAGCTTGAGCCTTAACGTGGCCCAGAAACCCAAAACCCAGTACGTGTGCGCCGAATGCGGCGCCACCAGCCCCAAATGGGCCGGCCAGTGTGGCGAGTGCGGGGCGTGGAACAGCCTGACCGAGCAGGCCGCGCCCACCACCCAGACACGCCGGGGCGGACACTATGCTGGGGCCGAGGGGGCCCGCCGCCTGGGCGACGTGAAGCTGGAAAAGACCCCGCGCCAGGCCACGGGTCTGGACGAACTCGACCGCGTGCTCGGCGGCGGCCTGGTGCCCGGCTCGGTGATCCTGCTCGGCGGGGACCCGGGGATCGGCAAGTCCACCCTGCTGTTGCAAACCCTCGTCGCCCTCCAGCCCACCCTGCCCGGCCTGTACGTCACCGGCGAGGAGTCGCTCGACCAGGTCGCCCTGCGCGCCCAGCGGCTCGGCCTTGAGGCCACCGACATGCAGCTCCTGGCCGAGACCTCGGTCGAGCGCATCGTGCAGCAGGCGGAGGCCCTGCGCCCCGGCGTCATGGTGATCGATTCGATCCAGACCCTGTTCTCCGAGGTCCTGACCGCCGCGCCCGGCTCGGTGTCGCAGGTGCGCGAGGCCGCCGCCCTGCTCACTCGCCTGGCCAAGCAGCGCGGCATCTGCGTGTTTCTGATCGGCCACGTGACCAAGGAGGGGGCGATCGCGGGGCCCCGCCTGCTTGAGCACATCGTCGACACCGTGCTGTATTTCGAGGGCGAGCCCGGCAGCCGCTACCGCGTGATCCGTGCGGTCAAGAACCGCTTCGGCGCGGCCAACGAGCTTGGCGTGTTTGCCATGACCGAGCACGGCCTCAAGCCGGTGAGCAACCCTTCGGCCATCTTCCTCTCCCGCCATGAGGAGCCGGTGCCCGGCAGTGTGATCATGGTCACCCGCGAGGGCACCCGCCCGCTTTTGGTCGAGGTTCAGGCGCTGGTGGCGGAAAGCCCGTTCGGCCAGCCACGCCGCGTCACCGTCGGACTGGAGCAGAACCGACTGGCCATGCTGCTCGCGGTCATGCACCGCCACGCGGGGGTGGCCATGTTCGACCAAGACGTGTTCATCAACGTGGTGGGCGGGGTGAAGATCAGCGAGACTGCCGCCGACCTGCCACTCCTGTGTGCCGCCCTCTCCAGCCTGCGCAACCGCCCGCTGCCGGCCGACACCGTCATCTTCGGCGAGGTCGGGCTTGCCGGAGAGCTGCGCCCGGTGCCGCACGGCCTCGAGCGGCTGCGTGAGGCCGCGAAGCACGGCTTCCGGCGCGCCATCGTGCCCAAGGCCAATCTTGCGGGGAATCCGCCCAAGGACATAGAACTGCACGGCGTGACCCGCCTGACCGAGGCGTTGGGGCTTTTGTAAGCCCCATCCCGGGCTTGGCGTACAATCGACTCATCGGCCGCTCCATGCAGGAAGATCACCATGGGCCGTGCACCCCGCTTTGACCTGCCGTATTACACCTACGACGACTACGTGCAGTAGGAAGGACGCTGGGAGCTGATCGACGGTATCCCCTAGCCATGTCGCCCGCCCCCTCCCTCACCCATCAGGCCGTGCGCCACAAGATCGCCTGGGCTCTGCAAGAACAACTGCGCGGGTGCAAGGCTTACCAGGCCTTGTTGCCGGTGGACTGGCGCATTAGCGAGGACACCATCCTCCAGCCGGACAACCTGGTCATTTGCCCCCCGGCCGAAGGGGCCTACCTCACCCGCGCCCCCGTGCTGATCTTTGAGGTGCTCTGCAAATCCACCGCGCTCAAGGACCAGAACACCAAGTACGAGATCTACCAGCACGAGGGGGTGAAGTACTACGTCCTGATCGCGCCCGAGGATCGCACGGCGAAGATCTTCACCTCCTCGATGGCCGCTACGCGAAGCTGGCGGACGTCGGCAACGAAACGGTCGATTTCGACCTCGGTCCTTGCGCGATCCATTTCGATTTCTCACTGATCTGGTGAGCCTGCGGCGAACCGCCGCGCCCGCGTGGTAAAATCATTAGCCCATCGACCGGGCACCCCGCATGGCCGCCAGACCAAGCAAGACAACAGATACCCCCGACATCGCCGCCTTCGAGGCCTCGCTCAAGGAACTGGAGACCTTGGTGCAGCGCATGGAGCAGGGCGAGCAGCCGCTGATCGAGGCCATGCGCGACTTTGAGCGCGGCGTGCAGTTGACCCGCCAATGTCAGGCCATGCTGGCCAGCGCGCAGGCCAGGGTCGACATGCTAAGCCAACGCACTGACCAGCCCGAACCCTTCCTGCCCGACGACGATGCCCGCTGACACCCTGCTGTTGTTGGCGCTCAAGGCCGCAGCAAGCCGGGTCGAGGCTGCCCTGGAGCGCGCCCTCCCCGCCGAACCCGCCCCCTCCCCGCTGGCGCGGCTGGTCGAGGCCATGCGCTATGCCGTGCTCGGCCCCGGCAAGCGGGTGCGCCCCTTCCTCGTCTACGCCTCGGGCGAGCTCGCCGATGCTGATACGGCGGCCCTTGACGCCCCCGCCTGCGCGCTGGAGATGATGCACGCCTATTCGCTGGTGCACGACGACCTGCCGGCGATGGACGACGACGACCTGCGCCGGGGGCGGCCGACCTGCCACCGCGCCTTTGATGAGGCCACTGCCATCCTCGTCGGCGATGCGCTGCAAACCCGCGCCTTCGAGCTTCTGGCCGAAGCCCCCGGCCTGGCCGAGAAAACTCGCATCGCCATGATCAGCACCCTCGCCCGCGCTGCCGGCAGCCAGGGCATGGTCGGCGGGCAGGCTATCGACCTCGCCGCTATCGGCCAGCGTCCCGAGCTTGCCGCCCTGGAGCGCATGCACCGCATGAAGACCGGCGCGCTGATCGAGGCCAGCGTCATCCTCGGCGCCCTCGCCGGCAACCCGGACGAGGCCATGCTTGAGCGCCTGACGCGCTATGCCCGCGCCATCGGCCTGGCCTTCCAGGTGCGCGACGACATCCTCGACGTGACAGCCGACAGCCAGATCCTGGGCAAGACCCAGGGCAAGGATGCGGCCCATGCCAAGCCGACCTACGTCAGTCTGCTCGGCCTTGAGGCCGCGCAGGTCCTGGCCGGCAAGCTGCGCGACGAGGCGGAGGCCGCGCTCGACGGCCTGCCACGTGCGGACCACCTGCGCGCCCTGGCCCGCTACATCGTCGAGCGCCAGGCATGAGACTGCTCGAGACCATCCATTCACCCGCCGATCTGAAGGCCCTCCCCGCCGACCAGCTCAACCAGCTGGCCGGCGAGCTTCGCCGCTTCATCATCGACAGCGTCTCCACCACCGGCGGTCACCTCGCCGCCAACCTCGGCACGGTTGAACTGACCCTCGCCCTGCACCGCGTGCTCGACCTGCCGCGCGACGTGCTGGTGTGGGACGTGGGCCACCAGGCCTACGCGCACAAAATCCTCACCGGTCGGCGCGAGGCGATGGCCACCCTGCGCCAGTTCGGCGGCATTTCCGGCTTCACCAAGCGCGAGGAGAGCATCTACGACCCCTTCGGCGCCGGCCACTCCAGCACCTCGATCAGCGCCGCGTTGGGCTTTGCCAAGGCGTTCAAGCTCCAAGGGCTACCGCACCAGGCGGTGGCGGTGATCGGCGACGGCGCGCTGACCGCAGGCCAAGCCTTCGAGGCCCTCAACCACGCCGGTGCCGGCAAAGCCAACCTGCTGGTGGTACTGAACGACAACGCCATGTCGATCTCGCCCAATGTCGGTGCGCTCAACAAGCACCTCGCAAGGCTTATCACCAGCCGCACCTACAACCGCGTGCGCGAGGGCGGCAAGCACCTGCTCGACTTGCTGCCCGGCAGCGAGCTGGTGCGCCGCGCACGCGAGCAGGTCAAGGGCATGCTCACCCACAGCGCCCTGTTCGAGGAACTCGGCTTCCGCTACGTCGGTCCGGTCGACGGCCACGACCTTCCCACCCTGCTCGAGGTGCTCGCCAACCTCAGAACCCAAAGCGGGCCGCGTCTGTTGCACGTCGTGACCCAGAAGGGGCGCGGTTACGCCCCGGCCGAGGCCGACCCCGTGCGCTTCCACGGGGTGGGCCGGTTCAACCCCTACAAGCTCGAGCCCGCCCCCGGCAAGCCGGCCGTGACCTTCACCCAAGTGTTCAGCGACTGGCTGTGTGGCGCGGCCGAGCGGGATGTACGCGTGGTGGGCATCACCCCCGCCATGTGCGAGGGCTCAGGCATGGTCGACTTCTCCATGCGCTTCCCCGAACGCTACTACGACGTCGGCATCGCCGAGCAGCACGCCGTGACCTTCGCCGGAGGCTTGGCCGCGGCGGGCCTGCGGCCGGTGCTCGCCATCTACTCCACTTTCCTGCAGCGCGGCTACGACCAGGCGGTGCACGACATCGCCCTGCAGAACCTGCCGGTGCTGTTCGCCATCGACCGTGCGGGCCTCGTCGGCGCGGACGGGGCGACCCATGCCGGGCTGTACGACATTGCGTTCCTGCGCTGCGTGCCGAACATGGTCATCATGACCCCTTCGGATGAGGCGGAATGCCACCGCATGCTGGAACTGGGCCTCACCCTCGAGGGGCCAAGCGCGGTGCGCTACCCGCGCGGCGCAGGCTGCAGCGCAAGCGTGCCGCAGGACTTCGAGCCGCTCCCTCTCGGCCAGGCCGTCTGGCGGCGCCGAGGCAGGGGGATCGCCATCCTCGCCTTCGGCCCGCTGCTGCACGAGGCTCTGAAGGCTGCCGGGGAGCTCGACGCCAGCGTGATCGACATGCGCTTCGTCAAGCCGCTCGATGTCGAAACCCTGCGTGAGGCCGCGATGAACCATGCCCGCCTCGTCACCCTCGAGGACCACGCCCTGATGGGTGGCGCGGGCAGCGCGGTACTGGAGGCGCTGGCCGACGAGGGGATCGCCCTACCCGTCCTGCGCCTCGGCCTGCCGGACGTCATCACCGTACAGGGCAGCCAGGCCGAACTGCACCGCCACTACGGTCTGGATGCGGCGGGTATCCTGAAACAAATCAGGGACTTCCTTGCCTCAAACCGTTCGCGCCCGTAACATCCTTGCTTTGCCCCCCCTTATCCGCCATGGCCGCCCAATACACCCTCAAGGTTCACACCGAATTCGCCGCCGCGCACCAGTTGCACGGCTACGCCGGCAACTGCGCCCGCATGCACGGCCACAACTGGAAGGTCGAGGTGGAGGTCACCGGCACCCGCCTGGACGCGGTCGGCATGGTGGTGGACTTCAAGGAGATGAAGCGCGCCGCACGCGAAGTGGCGGAGATGCTGGACCACTTCTACCTGAACGACATCCCGCCGTTCGATACCATCAATCCCACCGCCGAGAACATTGCCGCCTGGTTCTACCAGGAAGTGGGCAAGCGCCTGAACGGCAAACACGCGCGGGTGTCCGCCGTCACCCTGTGGGAGACCGACCGCGCCTGCGTGACCTATCGCGAGACCCAAGCATGAGCGCGCCGATGAGCGAAGTTATTCCGGACATCCAGGGCCTGACCGACACCCGCTGCATCCCCATCGATGCCGTCGGCATCAAGGGCCTACGCCATCCGGTGGTGATCCAGGAGGCGGACGGGACCACCCAGTCCACCATCGCCACCTGCACCTTCACTGTCAACCTGCCGCACGACCGCAAGGGCACCCACATGTCGCGTTTCGTCGCCCTCTTGGGCGATGCGCCGCGCGTCATCTCTCCCGCGGGCCTGGCCGCGCTGCACCGCGAGATGCTCGAGCTGCTGGACGCCGACTTCGGCACCATCGAGATGAATTTCCCCTACTTCGTGCGCAAGGTCGCGCCGAAATCCGGCGTCTCCAGCCTGATGGACTACGGCGCGCGCCTCACCGCAACGGGCGATCGCTGCACCACGCACGTCACCATGGGCGTGGATGTGCCGGTCACCAGCCTCTGCCCCTGCTCGAAGGAGATCTCGCAGTACGGCGCGCACAACCAGCGTTCCCACATCCGTGCCGAGGTGGAGTGCGATCCTTCCCTTAGCCTGACCGAGCTGATCCAACTGCTTGAGGCCCAGGCCTCGTGCGAGCTGTTCGGCCTGCTCAAGCGCGCCGACGAGAAGTACATCACCGAGCGCGCCTACGAGAACCCGAAGTTCGTCGAGGACATGATCCGCGACGTCGCCCACGCCCTGGGCGAGGAGCCGCGCATCCACGGCTTTTCCGTCGAGGTGGAGAACTTCGAGTCGATCCACAACCATTCGGCGTATGCGCGGTTGAGCCGTTGAGCTTTCTGGACTGACAACGCCCGGACCCGGCCTTGAGCCGGGGCTGTCGTTTCCGATAGGAGGGAACGAGCAAGGGATGGACCCCGCCTGTCCATGCCTCTAAGGAAACTCTGAAAAAATCCATCCATGGATTTTTTCAGCTCGTCTTATCAAGGCCCATGTCCGCGACGGACTCCGCGAATCAACGACGGAACGCGTTGTTCGCGTTGGGGCATCCTGCCCCAAACGGGAAACGCTGAATGATTCAGCGTTTCCCTAACAACGAACCCGGCTTGTGCCGGGTTCGTCATGTCACGCGACCGCGAAGGGAATCAGCGCAGCGACTGCGTCAGGCGCTCGCCCAGCACCGCAGTGAACTTCGGCAGATCCTTGTCGCCGACCACATCCACCATGTCAATGCGGGTGGTGCCGTCTTTCTGCGGCTTGAGCTGCAGGGTGAGGGCGACCGGATTCTCGCCGCCGCCCTGCCTAAGCTCCGCGCCACGCAGGATGACCCCCTCATACAGGGTGCGCGGACGGGCATGGCGAACCTGCAGCACGCCATTGTCGGCATCCTTCTTCACCACGTCGAAGCCAAGCCGCTCGAGGCTGACCGTAGTACGGTTGAGGACCACCGGATAGGCCTGCTGCACGACGAGATAGCGCGCATCCTTGTTGGCATCGAACACCATGCGCGCGCGCGGCTGCAAGGAAGCGGCAAGCTGCGCACGAGCCTGCGCGTCATCGCCGGACAGGTAGACCATCAGGCGCTTGAGCATCTCCGCCTCAAAGTCGGCGCTGGCCTGACCCATCTGCCACTTAAAGGTGTCTGACGACGTGCCCGGCACCAGCGGGGCATCCTCGACCCGCTCCATGCGCTGGCTGGTAAGGAAGACGCGGGTCTCGGCATCGCTTTCGCCGCGCTCCATGCGCAGGCGCACGCGGTCCACGTGGTCCGGCACAAAGAACAGGCGGGTGATGCCCTTCAACAGGCCCTGCAGGCCGCCCACATCCGGATTGCCGGCACTACCGCCGGTCCAGTCGGATTCGAGAATGCCAAGCTTGGGATCTTGGCGGCTGAGACTGTACCCTTCCTCCTGAAGGAAGCTGGCGAGGCGCGGCCACACCGCATCCGGCGCAGCCGCCACCTTCAGCCAGCGTGCGTCGGGCGATCCCTCCACGCTGACGGTGGCCGACTTGAGCAGGACACTGCCCCCCGGGACCCCGCTCTTCGCCGCCTCGCCCGAGGCGGTGGCCGCGCGCGGCACGCTGGTGACCAGGGCGGGATCGGGCGCGGTAAAGGCGGGAGGCACCTCGAGACTGGGCAGGCTGCCGGTACGGCGCGCCTCGCGGGCCTCATCCTTGCCCAGCCCGGGGATAGATGAGCACCCCGCCAGGAATACGAGACCGGCGGCCGGAACGGCGATCCGCGCAAGCGCCTTCAATTGCATATCAACCTCTCTTAGGGAAAGGGAAATGCTGAAAAGATCCATCCATGGATTTTTTCAGCTCGTCTCGTCGCGGCGCATGTCC
>JBMFOY010000009.1:0-24635 GCA_049969375.1 Halothiobacillaceae bacterium
CTGGCATCACGGCGGCCTTGAGGGGGGGGCCTCATCCCCTGCCCCGCCTACGGGGTGTCCAGAAAACCTTGGTGATGCAAACACTTAGGCCGCAGCCATCAGGGGATGATGGTAGGCAATCGGCAGCTCCGCGTCGTTGAGGAAGATCACCTCCTCCCACGCAGCGGGGTCCGCCAACAGGGCGCGCAGCAGGGCGTTGTTCAGCGCGTGGCCGGTCTTGTGGCCGGTGAACGCTCCGATCAGGCTGTGACCAAGCAGATAGAGATCGCCGATCGCATCAAGGATTTTGTGCTTGACGAACTCATCGCCCAGACGCAAACCATCCTCGTTGAGGATGTGCTCATCCCCCACCACGATGGCGTTCTCCAGACTGCCGCCAAGGGCAAGGTTCTGCGAGCGCATCATCTCCAGATCCTTCATGAAACCGAAGGTCCGTGCGCGGCTGACTTCCTTGACGAAGCTGGTGGTGGAGAAGTCGATCTCGGCCGTCTGCGCCGTCTCGTTCAACACCGGGTGGTTAAAGTCGATGGTCATGCGCACACGGAAGCCGTCATGCGGCTCGAAGCGCGCCCATTTGTCGCCATTGCGCACCTCGACCGGGCGTTTGATGCGGATGAAGCGCTTGGGCGCGTCCTGCTCCTCGATCCCGGCGGACTGGAGGAGGAACACAAACGGGCTGGCGCTGCCATCCATGATCGGGGTCTCCGGGCCGTCCAGTTCGATGTGCACGTTGTCGATCCCGAGCCCGGCCAGGGCGGACATCAGGTGTTCGACGGTGGAGATCTTCACCCTGTCCTTGACCAGGGTGGTGGAGAGGGTGGTCTCGCCGACGTTCATCGGATGGCCCTGGATGGCCGGGCAGCCCGGCAGGTCCGTGCGATGGAAGACAATGCCCGTATCAGGCGCGGCCGGACGCAGGGTGAGCATCACCCGCTGCCCGGTATGCAGCCCGATCCCGCTGGCGCGAATGACGTTCTTGAGCGTACGCTGTCGAATCAATGCTCTGTCCAGTCCGATTTCAATGATCGGATTATGACATAGCCGCGCGACGATCGCCCGACCTCAGACGCCGGCCATCAGGCGGTTGAGCTGCTGCACGAAGCCTGCGCCATCCTCAAGCTGCGCACCTTCAGCCAGCAGGGCCATGCCGAGCAATACGCCTGCCCAGTCAGCGATGCGCGCTTCGTCCGTCTCGGTCTGCAAGCGGCGGAGCAAGGCGTGGTCGGCATTGATCTCCAGGATCGGCAGGGTCTCCGGCACCGGCTGACCAGCCTCACGGTAGATGCGCTTGAGATGGGGGGGCAGGTCATACTCGCTCAGCACCACGCAGGCCGGCGACTCAACCAGGCGACTGGAGAGCCGCACCTCCTTCACCTTGCCCTCCAGGGCCTTCTGGATGCGCTGGAGCAGCTCGCTCTGGGCCTCGTCCGCCTTAGGCGCCTCGCCCTCGGGGCGCACGCCCTCGCGGTTGATATTGCGGATCGGCTTGCCCTCGAACTCGGTGAGGTGCGGCAGCAGCCATTCGTCGATCGCGTCGGTCAGCAGCAGGACTTCGGTGCCGCGCGCGCGGAAGCCCTCCAGGTGTGGGCTGTGCCGGGCAGCAGCCTCGCTCTCGGCGGTCAGGACGTAGATCGCCTCCTGCCCTTCCTGCATGCGGGCGACGTAATCGGCAAACGACACATCCTGCCCCGTGCTCCCTTCATGGGTGGAGGCAAAGCGCAACAGGCGGGTGATCTGCTCGCGGTGGGTGGGTTCCTCGGCCAGCCCCTCCTTGAGCACCCGACCAAACAGGGACCAGACCTTGGCATACACCTCCGGCTTGTCGCGTGCCAGCTCCTCCAAAAGGTTGAGCACGCGCTTGGTCAGGCCGTTGCGGATCTGGTTGAGCACCTCGCTCGACTGCAGGATCTCGCGCGAGACATTGAGCGGCAGGTCGGCGGCATCCACCACCCCGCGCACGAAACGCAGGTAGCGCGGCAGCAGGCGTTCGGCATCGTCCATGATGAACACGCGGCGCACGTATAGCTTGATGCCATGCTTAGCCTCACGGTCCCACAGGTCGAATGGCGCGCGACCGGGGATGTAGAGCAGGTTGGTATATTCGGTGCGCCCCTCAACCCGGTTGTGGGTCCAGGCCAGCGGGGCCTCCCAGTCATGGAAGGTCTGCTTGAAGAACTCGGTGTAGTCCGTGTCCGAAAGTTCGGCCTTGGGCCGTGCCCACAGCGCGGTGGCCTGGTTGATCCGTTCGAGCTCCTCACCCCCCTCCTTCTTCATCATGATCGGGAAGGTGATGTGCTCGGAGTAGCGGTGGACGATGCCGCGCAGGCGCCAGGGGTCGAGGAACTCATCCTGCCCCTCTTTGAGGTGCAGCACGATCTCGGTGCCACGCGCCGGGCGTTCGATATTCTCCAGGGTGTAGGCCCCGGTGCCCTCCGAGCTCCAGTGCACCCCATGCTCGGCACTCAATCCCGCACGGCGGGTAAAGACATCCACCCGGTCGGCGACGATGAAGGCCGAGTAGAAGCCCACGCCGAACTGGCCGATCAGCTGGGCATCTTTTGCCTTGTCACCGGAGAGGCTCTCGAGGAAGTGTTTGGTGCCACTGCGGGCGATGGTGCCGAGGTTGTCGATCACCTCCTGACGGCTCATACCGATGCCGTTGTCGCGCACCGTCAGGGTGCGGGCGGCCTTGTCGACGACCAGCTCGATACGCAGTTCGCTATCGCCCTCGTACAGCCCGCCATCCCCGAGCGCCTCGAAGCGCAGCTTGTCGCAGGCGTCGGAGGCGTTCGAAACCAATTCGCGCAGGAAAATCTCCGGATGGGAGTAGAGCGAATGGATCATGAGGTGCAGAAGTTGACGCACCTCGGTCTGAAATTCGAGCGTCTCGGTTTGACGTTCCACGGCTTGATGCTCCTTGAGTGACGAAAACGAGCGCCAATTTGGGGATCAGGGGCGGGATTTCAAGCGACCTCGTGGGCGAGCAGCCAAGCCTTGCGCCACCGTCCCTCCTCGCTTACCCCCGCATACCCCCCAAGACCCTGCGCGGCAACGATGCGATGACAGGGAATGATGATAGGGATGGGATTGGCGCGCAGGGCCCCGCCCACGGCGCGGGGGACGGTTCCCAGCCGCGTAGCCAGTTCGCCATAGGTCCGCGTCTGCCCCGGCGCAATGTCCGCAAGGGCCCGCCAGACCCGCTGCTGGAACGGTGTCCCCGCTGGGGCGAGCGGAGGAAGGTCAGGAAGGGACCCGCGAGCAAAATAGGCCGCAAGCCAAGCAAGGGCCTGAATGAGACAGGGATCAGAGGGGGCTTCGACCGAGGGAGGCACGGAAAGAAAATCGACGGCAACAACCGCACCGTCGATGCATCTGACCCGCAGCCAGCCGAGCGGGGTGGAGAAGAAACCCTGTTCGGTTGCCATGCAGCAGAAACAACAAAGGCCCTGACGGGCCTTTGTTAGACGATCAGGAAGCGCGCGAGGCGAGCTTTTCCTTGATGCGTGCGGACTTACCAGTACGGCCGCGCAGATAGTAGAGCTTGGCGCGACGCACATCGCCCTTGCGCTTGACCTCGATGCTGGCCACCATCGGGCTGTAGAGGGGGAAAACGCGCTCAACGCCTTCGCCATGGGAGATCTTGCGCACAGTGAAGGCGGAGTTCAGACCGCGGTTGCGCTTGGCGATCACCACACCCTCGAAGGCCTGCAGACGCTCGCGGTCGCCTTCCTTCACCCGCACATTCACGACGACGGTGTCACCCGGGGCGAAGTCCGGACGCTCGATGCCGGCCATCATTTCAGCTTCAAGCTGAGAAATCACGTTGCTCATGTTCATTACCTCATCTTCGATTCGTCGCTTGCCGTCGGTTTGCAGAGATCCATGCCGCATTCCTCATGCGACCCCTCCAGCAAACGACGCTCACCTTCCGTCATCCGCCTGACCGCAAGCAGCTCGGGCCGCCGCCGCCAGGTTCGCTCCAGCGCCTGCTTCAGGCGCCAGCGCTCAATCTCTTTGTGGTGCCCCGAGAGCAGGACCTGCGGGACACCGCGCCCCTCCACCACTTCGGGACGCGTATAGTGCGGGCAATCCAGCAGGCCCGCCATAAACGAGTCCTGCACCGCCGACTCGGCGTGGCCCAGCGCCCCCGGCAACTGTCGGATGACCGCGTCGATCAGCGCCATCGCCGCCGGCTCACCACCGCTGAGAACGAAATCCCCGAGCGAGAGCTCCTCGTCCACATCCATCTCGAGCACGCGCTCGTCCATGCCTTCGTAGCGACCGCACACCAGCACCATGCCGGGGAGACGCGCCAGCCTGTTCACCTCGGCCTGGTCCACCCTGCGCCCCTGAGGGGTCAGGGCGATCACCGGACTGCCCTGCGGAACCGCCGCCCGAGCCGCATGGATCGCCTCGCGCAGCGGGGCCACCTTCATCAGCATGCCCGGCCCCCCCCCAAAGGGACGGTCGTCCACCGTACGGTGCCGATCGTGGGTGTAGTCCCGTGGGTTCCACAACCCAAGACTCACCAACCCGGCCTCGCGCGCGCGGCGCGGTATGCCGTGCTCGCCGATCACCCGCACCAGTTCGGGAAAGAGGGTGACGACCTCGATCTGCATCATCCCCTCCTCAAAACACTGCACCGAATGGATGCGGGACCTCAGAATTCGGGATCCCAGTCCACAATCATGCGGCGCGCCTCAAGGTCAACCTCGAGCACCACCTGATCGGGCACAAAAGGCACCAAGCGCTCGCGCTCGCCCTGGATAACGAGCACGTCGTTGGCCCCCGTCTCGAGCAGGTGGTCGATCTCACCGAGTGAGACCCCTTCCTTCGTCGCAACCCGCATACCAATCAGGTCACGCCAGTAATATTCCCCTGGGGGCAGACGGGGTAGCTTGGCGGGGTCGACGGCGATCTCCGCGCCAGAAAGGCTTTCCGCATGATTGCGGTCGTTCACCCCTTCCAGCTTGGCGATCAGCCCCTTGCCCTGAAACCTGACCGACTTCACACGGAAGTCGGCCCACCCCTCCTTGAGTTTGAGCTGCCACGTCTTGTAGCGACCGATCTCATTCATCGGCCGCGTTTCGGAATGGATCTTCACCCACCCCTGGATGCCGAAAGCCGCCAGCACCTTGCCCAACAGGACCCGATCTGCGCTTTCAGTCATCATGCCCATTCACTTGGCCGCCAAGGCGACCCTGGATTCAGGCCGCGGCTTGCGCCTTGCGGAATTCCTTGATCAGGGCGGCGACACGCTCGCTCGGCTGGGCACCCTTGGCCAGCCATGCGTTCATGCGCTCGGTATCGATGTGCAGACGCACCTCGGCACCACGAGCGACCGGGTTGAAATAACCCAGACGCTCGACGTTAGCGCCGCTGTCGCGGGCCTTGCGGCTATCGGTCACGATGATGTGGTAGAAGGGGCGCTTCTTGGCGCCGCCACGAGCCAGACGGATGGATACCATGCGATTCTGAACCTTGTGTCAAAGTCTGGACCGCACATACGGTCCGCCAAAATAAAGCCCGGTATTGTAACGACCGGGCACAAAAAAGGAAGCTTTTTCTTCCCGGCCGTCAGAACGGCACGCCGGGCAGGCGTCCCTTGAGACTGCGCATCAGCTTGCCCATGCCGCCACCGGAGAGCTTTTTCATCATGTCGCGCATGTCGGCGTGCTGCTTGAGCAGGCGATTGACGTCCTGCACCTGCATGCCTGCCCCCGCTGCGATGCGGCGCTTGCGCGAGCCCTTGATCAGCTCTGGATGGCGCCGCTCCTGCGGGGTCATCGACTGGATGATGGCAATCATACGCTTCACATCACGGTCGCTGGCTTGACGCTTGACGTGCTCGGGCAGCTTGCTCACGCCAGGCAGCTTGTCCAAGAGGCTCGCCATGCCCCCCATATTGAGCATCTGCTCGAGTTGAGTCTTGAGGTCCTCCATATTGAAGGACTTGCCCGCCTTGACCTTGTCGACCAGCTCGCGCGCTTTTTCCTGGTCGATCTTGCGGGTCGCCTCCTCGACCAGGGAGAGCACATCCCCCATGCCAAGGATACGCGAGGCGACCCGCTCCGGGTGGAACGGCTCCAGTGCCGCCAACTTCTCGCCCTGGCCGAGGAACTTGATCGGCTTGCCGGTGATGTAACGCACCGAGAGCGCCGCCCCGCCCCGCGCATCGCCATCGGCCTTGGTGAGGATCACCCCCGTCAGCGGCAGGGCATCATTGAAGGCCTTGGCGGTGTTGGCGGCATCCTGACCGGTCATGCTGTCGACCACGAACAGGGTCTCGATGGGGTGCAGCGCGGCATGCAGGCGGCGCGCCTCGTCCATCATCGCCTCATCGATGTGCAGGCGGCCGGCGGTATCGACCAGCAACACATCCATGTGGCGGATGCGCGCCTCGTGCAACGCGGCTTGAGCAATGGCCACCGGATCCTGCCCCTGCTCGGAAGGGAAGAACGCCACCCCGACCTGGCCGGCGAGGGTTTCGAGCTGCTTGATGGCCGCCGGACGGTAGACGTCGCAGCTCACCACCATGACCTTCTTTTTCTGCTCCTTGAGCAGACGGGCAAGCTTGCCCACGGTGGTCGTCTTGCCCGCGCCCTGCAGACCGGCCATCAGCACCACGGCCGGCGGCTGGGTGGCGAGGTTCAGGGCCTCGTTGGCCTCGCCCATGATCGCCACCAGCTCGTCGTGCACGATCTTGATGAAGGCCTGCCCCGGGGTCAGGCTGCTCAGCACCTCCTGGCCGACCGCACGCTCCTTGACCTTCGCCGTGAACTCGCGCACCACGGGCAGGGCGACATCGGCCTCCAGCAGCGCCATGCGCACCTCGCGCATCGCCTCCTGGATGTTCTCCTCGGTGAGGCGACCTTGACCGCGCATCTTGTCGAGCAGGGCGGAGAGTCGTTGGGTCAGGTTATCGAACATGACAGTTCCTCAATCAGAAAACCGGATGGTCCGGGTTTCATTGGAGCGGATTGCACCTAAGGAAACTCTGAAAAAATCCATCCATGGATTTTTTCAGATCATCTTATCAAGGCGCATGTCCGCGACGGACTCCGCGAATCAACGACGAAACGCGTTGTTCGCGTTGGGGCATCCTGCCCCAAACAGGGGGCGCTGAATGATTCAGCGTTTCCCTAACAGGTCGTTGAAAAGCGTTTTTCAACGATCTGCTCAACGCCGGGTAGGAGCGGCGCCCTCGCCGCGATAAGGTAGCCTCAAACGGGCCATCGGCCCGAGGGCGGGCCTCCTACAACCTAACAGAAGGCTTTTTCAACGGCCTGGTAAAGACTTCGTTTCCCCTACACAGCCATGCGTTGTTTGTCCGCTGGAGGCATCACTCACTGGCCGAGGCCCGCCCTGCGCGCTTGCGCTCGTTCTCGGTCAGGTGCTTCTTGCGGATGCGGATCGCCTTCGGGGTGACCTCGACCAGCTCATCGTCGTCGATGAACTCCAGTGCCTGCTCCAGGGTGAAGCGGATCGGCGGAGTGAGGATGATGGCCTCGTCCGAGCCGGAGGCGCGCACATTGGTCAGCTTCTTGCCCTTCAACGCATTGACGGTGAGGTCATTGTCGCGCGAGTGAATGCCGATCACCTGGCCCTCGTACACCTCCTCGCCGTGGCCGATGAACAGGCGGCCGCGCTCCTGCAGGTTGAACAGGGCATAGCCAAGCGCCTTGCCGGTCTCGTTAGCGATCAGTACACCGTTAATGCGCTGGCCGACGGTGCCCGGACGGTACTCACCGTAGTGGTCAAACACTGAGAACAACAGGCCAGTGCCCTGGGTGGCGGTCAAAAACTCAGTGCGGAAGCCGATCAGGCCGCGCGACGGGATGATGTACTCCAGGCGCACCCGGCCCTTACCGTCCGGCTCCATGTTTTTCAGCTCGCCACGGCGCATGCCGAGCTTCTCCATCACCGCGCCCTGGTGCTGCTCCTCGATGTCGACCACCAGCTGCTCGTACGGCTCCTGCTTGACGCCGTCCACCTCGCGAATGATGACCTCGGGACGGCCGATGCCGAGCTCGAAGCCCTCGCGGCGCATGTTCTCGATCAGCACCGAGAGGTGCAGCTCGCCGCGGCCGGAGACGCGGAACTTGTCGGCGTCATCAGTATCCTCGACCCGCAGAGCGACGTTGTGCAACAGCTCCTTGTTGAGGCGGTCACGGATCTGGCGGCTGGTGATGAACTTGCCTTCCTTGCCGGCAAAGGGCGAGGTATTGACCTGGAAGGTCATGCTCACAGTCGGCTCGTCCACGGTCAAAGGCGGCAGCATCTCGATGTTGTCCGGGTCACACACGGTGTCAGAGATGAACAGCGGATCGAGGCCGGAAAAGGCGATGATGTCGCCTGCCTGGGCCTCGGGAACCTCGACGCGGTCGAGGCCGTGGAAGCCCATGATCTGCAGCACCCGGCCGGAGCGGATGTTGCCGTCGCGGTCGATCACCTTGACCGCGGTGTTGGTCTTGACCTTGCCACGCTTGATGCGCCCCACGCCGATGATGCCCATGAACGGGTTGTAATCGAGACTGGAGACCTGCAGCTGGAACGGGCCGTTCAGGTCGACGTCCGGGGCTGGCACGTTCTTGACAATGGCCTCGTACAGCGGGGTCATGTCACCCTCGCGCACATCCGGGGATGTGCCAGCATAGCCGTTCAGGGCCGAGGCGTAGACCACCGGGAAGTCGAGCTGCTCCTCGGTCGCGCCCAAGCGGTCGAACAGGTCGAACACCTGGTCGATGACCCAGTCCGGACGGGAGCCCGGGCGATCCACCTTGTTTACCACCACGATGGGCTTGAGGCCGTGCTGGAAGGCCTTCTGGGTCACGAAGCGGGTCTGCGGCATCGGGCCGTCCACCGCGTCGACGATCAGCAGCACGGAGTCGACCATCGACAGCACGCGCTCGACCTCGCCGCCGAAGTCGGCGTGACCCGGGGTGTCAACGATGTTGATGCGGTATACCTCGCCCTGCGGGCTGGTCCAGCGGATCGCGGTGTTCTTCGCCAAAATGGTGATGCCGCGTTCCTTCTCAAGCTGGTTGGAGTCCATCACACGCTCGCCGACCTGCTCGCGCTCGCCGAAAGTGCCGGACTGTTTCAGGAGCTGGTCGACCAGCGTGGTCTTGCCATGGTCGACGTGAGCGATGATGGCGATATTGCGGAGGTTCTGGATCACAAAACGGTCTCTGGAAAAAGGGGGCGGTTTTTGTTAGGCGGCGGATTATACGGATTGCCGGTTAAAATGGCATTCCATTGACTGCATGAATGAGGCATGCGTTCCGTGAATCAACCCACCCCCTATGAAAAGATCGGCGGCGAGGCCGGTGTGCGGGCCCTAACCCGGCGTTTCTATGGCGTGATGCGCGAACTGCCGACCGCCCGCGAACTACTGGCCATCCACCGCGACCTGGACGACAGCGAGCAGAAGCTGTTCGAGTTCCTGTCCGGCTGGCTGGGCGGACCGCAACTGTTCATGGAACGCCACGGCCATCCGCGCCTGCGCATGCGCCACATGATGGTGGCGGTGGACACCCGGATGCGCGATCAGTGGATGCTCTGCATGCGCCACGCGCTGGATCAGACCGTGGAGGACGCGGCCTTCCGCGAAGAACTCTACCAGTCCCTCTGGCGGGTGGCGGACCACATGCGCAATGTCGAGGAGTAGCCCCCACAAACGGCAAGGGCGCCCCCCTGCGGCGCGCCCCTCGTTCGGCCGATGCCCGCGATTACTTCATCGGCAGGCGCGCATTCAGCGGCTGGATCGGGCGGTTGGTGTCACCGCCCATCAGACTGCGGAACTTCTCGACCTGGGCCCTGGAGACCTCCAGCGGCTCGGTCATCACCAGCCAGGTCACGCCCTCGCTGCACGGCGGGGTGGTCAGCGAACCGCTATAGCGGTAGTACTCCGGATTCTCCGGCAGCAAGGCCTTGGCGGACACCGTCACGCCTTCCACGCTCTTCTCCTTGCCCTGCTCAGTCGGCAGGTTGGCCCAGATCGGCGCCAGGGCGGCATTCTCGGCACCTTCCTTGAACAGCACGCCGACCACGGCCAGGTTGCCATCCTTGTCCTTGTGAACGAAGTGGGCCTCGAGCGGGAAGGACTTGGCCTCCACGGTGTGCTCGCTCGGGCTGTGGAAATGGAACTGGGCCAACTGGTAGGCGTGGCCGTTCACGGTGATGGTGGAACCCTGCGCCACGTTCACCTGGACGGTGTGGCCGTTGTTGACGAGCTTGAGCGGGCCGTCTTCGTAATTGAACTCGATGCTCCTCAGATCGGCCTCGACCACGTTGGAGAGGTCGATGGGGGACTGGTTTTTGCCCGCCGAGCAGGTGGCGAATTCGGCGGCAATCTTGCCCCAGTTTTCCGGCCCCTCATGGCCATGGTAGGACCAGTGCGGGGCGTGACCGTCGGCCATCGCGACGGCGGAACAGAATCCGAAGACGACCGCGCCCACGGCCGTGGAAAGGGACTTCATCACTCTTCGATTTCCTTGTGTTGATCGGGGGTTTGCCGCCCGGTAGGGGCAAGGCGGCGGGAAGTATCGACCGCCGCCAATCACAAGAAAATTAGAATGATCTAATCCTCCCCCCGGCGCGACTAATCAGCCCGCGCCGCGGATGACCCCATCCACCTCATCGAAGTTCCTGCACCAGCAGTGGGCGGCAGCCTGGCTGGACATCGGCTCGCCCTGGCGGGCCAGGCCAAGCACCTGGAGTCCGGCCGCCTTGGCTGCATCCAGCTCGGCGGGCATATCGGAGAGGAACAGGATCTCGGCGGGCGGAAGCTCCAAGGCCTCAGCAATCAGGCGGTAGGCCTCCGCCTCGCGCTTGCTACCGATGGTGGTATCGAAATAGCCGGAGAACAGCGGGGTCAAATCGCCCGCGTCGGAGTGGGCGAACAGCAGCCGCTGTGCCTGCACCGAGCCCGAAGAATAGGCGTACAGGCGGATGCCTTCATTATGCCAACGGCGCAGCCATTCGACCGCGTCCGGGTACATGTGACCGGTGAAGTCGCCGTGGCGGTAACCCTCCTCCCACAGCATCCCTTGCAGGGCCTTGAGCGGGGTGATTTTGCGGTCCTCGTCGATCCACTCGACCAGATGGAGGATGGCCTCCTCCAGCGGGATGTGGTCGTCCCCCACCTCACGCCCGACGGCTTCGATCTGCTCTTTCACCTCCGGCCGGTCGGCGTTCTGGCGCACAAAGTCGGCGATGCGCTCACGCGCATAAGGGAACAGCACCTTGTGCACGAAGTCGATGCTGGAGGTGGTGCCCTCGATGTCGGTGACGATGGCCTGAATGTTCATGGCATGGCATCCAGTTTGGGGAAGATCTGATCGATGCCGCTGCCGGTGAAGTGCCCTACCCAGCCCTCCGGGGTGGTGAAGAAGCGGATGCATTTGAAGCTCGGCCGCTCGCCCATATCGAACCAGTGGGTCACCCCGGACGGCACGGAGATCAGATCGCCCTGGGTACAGAGCATGGCGTAGACCTTGCCGGCAGCGTGCAGGTAGAACATGCCCTGCCCGTCGACGAAGAAGCGCACCTCGAAGTCGTCATGGGTGTGCTCGGCCAGGAACTTGGCGCGCAACTCATCCTTCTGCGGATGATCAGGACGCAGGCTGACCACGTCCACGGACTGGAAACCGAACTCCCGGTTCAAGCGCTCAACATCGTCGCGGTAGGCCGCGAGCACCGCCTCCTGACCGGCATCGGCGGCCAGCGGCACACTCGCCTCCCATTGCTCGAAACGCACCCCGATCGCAGCCAATTCATGCGCGATCATCTCCGGATCTCTATGGATGGCAACCGGCGCCTGGGGACGGTCCTCTTCAAAGATACGCAGTTCGGACATCAGCCGACCCTCCTCAACCACAACTCGCATTCAAGCAGGAATTCCAGCGCCTCAACGTGGCGCACGGCGTCCTCCACCGTGGCGCCCCAGGTGTACAGCCCATGTCCCTCGATGAGGTACCCCACCGGCAGGCCGTGGGCGTCGAGCCAGGCATCCACCTCGGCGGCCAGACGAGGGATGTCCTGGTCGTTGGCGAACACGGGGATGGTGAGGGTCGCCTCGTGGCTGTCCACCCCAGAAAAGGCCTTGGCCAGCTCGTAACCTTCCAGCTCCAGCGCGCCGCAGGTCAGGCGCGAGAGCACGGTCGCGGGCATGGAATGGGTGTGCAGCACGCAGCCGATGGCGGGCTCGCGGGCATAGAGCTGGGTATGCAACAGGGCCTCGGCGGACGGGCGCTTACCCGCATCCAGTGAGAAGCCGCTGTCGATCGCCACACGCAGGAAGTCGTCGGTCGTCAGCCGCCCTTTGTGCCGACCGGAAACGGTCAAAAGGCAGCGTGCCTCGTCCAGGCGGGCGGAAAAATTGCTGCTGGTGGCCGGCACCCAGCCGCGCGAGAAGAAGAAGCGGCCGGCCTCGACCAGCGCTTGGGCCTGTTCAAGCTGCATCGTCTCCACAACAGACTCCATGTTCAAACTGGCCGCAAGCCTACCATAGGCCCCGGGTTAGAATGACCGCCTGATTCCGCACCCTGAGCGCTCATGAAATTCATCGTCAAACTCTTCGCCGAAATCACCATCAAGAGCGACAGCGTGCGCCGCAAGATGGTGCGTCAGCTCTATTACAACCTGCGCAGTCTGCTGGATGAGGATGCCCCCGGTACACGCCTGACCCGCCATTGGGACCGAATGGAGGTGGAACCCGCCGTCGGCCATGAGGTTGTCATCCGAACCCTCCTCACCCAGACGCCCGGCATTGCGCATGTGCTTGAGGCCGAAGAGCTCAGTTACGACGGCATGGCCGATCTGGTGGAAAAGATCGCCACTCACTATGCCCACGAGCTTAGCGGCAAACGCTTTCGCTGCAGTACCACGCGCAGCGGCAAGACCGATTTCGCCTCCATCGACTTCGACCGCGCCTTAGGTCGCCGCTTGCTGGAGCTTTGCCCGACCGCCAAAGTCGATCTCCAGTATCCCGAGGTCACTGTGCGCACGGCCATCCATGGGAACCAGGCCTGGCGCATCATCGCCCGTCACGAGGGGCTGGGAGGCTATCCGCTGGGCGAGCTCGGTGCCGGACTGTCGCTGATCTCCGGCGGCTTTGATTCGGGGGTCGCCACCTACCTCGCCCTGCGCCGTGGCCTTTTGACCCACTTCTGCCTATTCCGCCTCGGCGGCGAGACCCACATCCGCAGCGTCCTGCCGCAGGTCTACACCCTCTGGCGCAGATATGCCCGCTCGCACAACCCGCGCCTGGTCTTCGTGCCGTTCGAGGGTGTGGTCGAGGCCCTCAAGGCGCACACCGACCCCGGCCTTTTGGGCGTGCTGCTCAAGCGGATGATGTTCAAGGCCGCCGAGCGCGTGGCGCACAAGGCCCGTGCCGGGGCGCTCATCACCGGCGAGAGCCTGGCGCAGGTGGCCAGCCAGACCCTGACCAACCTCAACCGCATCGACAGCGCCATCGACATGCTGGTCATCCGCCCGCTGATCACCATGCACAAGCAGGAGATCATCGCCCAGGCCGAGCGAATCGGCCTCGCCCACCACGCCGCCTGCGCCCCCGAATACTGCGGCGCACTGATCGAGCGGCCGCATGCCTCCGCCTCCGCGGGCGCGATCGACAAAGCCGAGGCGACCTTCCCCTGGGAGGTGCTCGACCAGGCCCTGGAGGCCGCCGAGGTCCTGCTGGTACGCAACATCCCCGAGCGTGCCACCCGCAGCACCAGCCTCCCCATCGTGCATGATCCGGGCGATGGCCTGGTCGTCGACTTGCGCGATGCGGCCGAGGCCGCAGGCCACCCCCGCCCCGAGACGGCCCTCGCCCTGCCCTACGCTCAGCTCGACGAGCGGCTGCACGAGCTGCCGAAGGACCGCAGGCTGATGCTCTACTGCACGCGCGGCCTGCTCTCCGCCGTCGCGGGCGAGCGCCTGCGCGAGGCGGGTTTCGACGTGGCGATTTACCACCCCGGCGAATGAATCAACGCTTGCGGGTGTCGAACGCCGCCCGCAGCCCCTCGCCGATGAAGATCAGCAGGACCAAGAGCCCCACCAGCACGCCGAAGGCGGAGAGCGACAGCCACCAGGCCTCGATGTTCTCCTTGCCCTGGGAGAGGATCTCCCCAAGACTCGGGGTGGTCGGCGGCACGCCAAGCCCCAAAAAGTCGAGGCTGGTCAGGGCGAGGATCGCACCGGACAGACGGAACGGCAGGAAGGTCAGCACCGGCGTCATGGCGTTCGGCAAAAGGTGGCGCCACATGATCGCCCCATCCGACACGCCCAACGCCCGCGCGGCGGTGACGTATTCAAGGTTGCGCCCGCGCAGGAACTCGGCACGCACATAGTCCGACAGCCCCATCCAGCCGAACAGCGAGAGCAGGATCAACAGCAACCAGATGCTGGGGGTGAAGATCGAGCTGAAGATGATCAAGAGATACAACTCTGGCATCGAGCCCCACACCTCGATGAAGCGCTGGAAGGCGAGATCGAAGCGCCCACCAAGGTAGCCCTGCAGGGCCCCGGTCAAAAGGCCGAGGATCAACCCCACCGCGGTCAACGCCAGACCGAACAGCACCGACAGGCGGAAGCCGTAGATCAGGCGCGCCAGCACATCGCGCCCGCGGTCGTCCGTGCCCAGCCAGTGGTCACTCGATGGCGGCGCGGGGTTGGGGTGGTCGGTGTAGTAATTGATGCTGCTGTAGCCGTACGGGATGGGCGCGCGCAGCATCCAGTTGCCGCCGCGGGTCAGCTGCTCGATCACGAACGGGTCGTGGTAGTCCGCCTCGGTCTCGAACTCGCCGCCGAAGGTCGTCTCCGGGTAGGTCTTGAGGAGGGGCACGTACAACTCGCCCTGGTAGCTGACCACGAGGGGCTTGTCGTTGGCGATCAGCTCGGCAAACAGGCTCGCGCCGAACAGACCGAGGAAGATCCACAGGCTCCAGATGGCGCGCCGATTGGCGCAAAAGCGCTGCCAGGCGCGGCGCCCGGGGGTTTGGGCAGCAACCACGGTATCGCTCATATCAACGCTCCAACGCACCGAACTGGATGCGCGGGTCCACCCAGGCGTAGGAGAGATCGGTCAAAAGTTTCGCCATCAGCCCGAGCAGGGTGTAGATGTACAGGGTGCCGAGCACCACCGGATAATCCCGCTGCAACACCGCCTCATACGACAGAAGCCCCAGGCCATCGAGCGAGAACAGGGTCTCGATCAGCAGGCTGCCGGTGAAGAAGGCACCGATGAAGGCCGCGGGGAAGCCGGTCACCAGCGGAATCACCGCGTTGCGGAACACATGGCCGTACAGCACCTGGTTCTCAGACAACCCTTTGGCGCGTGCGGTCAGCACGTACTGCTTGCGGATCTCCTCCAGGAAGCTGTTCTTGGTCAGCAGAGTCATGACCGCGAAGTTGCCGACCACCATCGCGGTCACCGGCAGCACCATGTGCCACAGATAGTCACCAATGCGCGCCGGCCAGGAGAGCTCGTCCCAGTGATCCGACACCAGCCCACGCAGGGGGAAGACGTCCCAGAAACTGCCACCGCCAAACAAGACCAGCAGGAACAGACCGAGGACGAAACCCGGGATGGCGTAACCCACCAGCAGCAGGGTCGTGGTCCAGACATCGAACGGCGTGCCGTCGCGCACGGCCTTGCGCACCCCAAGCGGGATGCTGATCAGGTAGGTCAGCAGGAAGGTCCACATCCCCAGGCTGATCGACACCGGCAGCTTGCTCGCCATGAGTGCAAGCACGTCCTGATGCTGAAAATAGCTCTCGCCAAGGTCGAAGGTGAGGTAGTTACCCAGCATGGCGAGGAAGCGCTCATAGGCCGGCTTATCGAAGCCGTAGAAGGCGCGAATCTCCGCCAGCCGCTCCTCATCCAGTCCCTGTGCCCCGCGGTACATGCCCTCCGCGCCGACGCTCGCCTCGCCGCCCTCACGTCCGCCGTGCTGGAGCTGGTGGACCAGCTGCTCGACCGGACCGCCCGGCACGAACTGGGTCACCGCGAACGTGATGAGCAGCACCCCAAACAGGGTGGGGATCATCAGCAGCAGACGCTTGAGGATGTAGTGAGCCATCACTTTGCCCCCTCACCTACAGGTCGGCGCTCCTCCGTGATGTGCCCTCCGCAGCGCAGGAAGCAAGCCTCATACGGCGGCTGGCAGCCGCAATCCTTGCGGCAGGCTACGCGCGCACGGGCGGTCTCGCTCGCCAAGGTCGGCGGTCCGGCCGGCGGCTGAGGGGGTGGATCGTACCAGCCATAGAAGGATCGCGGCGCCCAGCACGGGCGGAAGCGGTCGTAGAACCAGTCGTCCTGCCAGACATTCAGGCGCCAGAACAGGAGCTCGGTGCGGTACTGCTCCATGGCCGCAGCGTAGGCCTCCAGGGCCTTGGGCAGGTTCTCCTGCGCCCGTACCTCGGCCTGCGCCTCGCAGGCATCCCGCTCGGCCTTGCAGCGCGCCTGGCAGGCGGCAAGCTCGGCCTCGCAGTTTTTCAGGCAAGACTGCCCAGCGACGTCCATGGGGGGGTGGTAATGCTTGACCACGACCGTCTGCGGGGCGCAGGCGGCCAGCAGGATGGGCAATACGAGTAACCCCAATCTAATCATCATCCCCCCTTGCTGGGATCAAGCGGCTTCAGACGGGGCAACCCCCAGCGCTCGCGCACGCGGTCGCAGGCCGAGTCCGGTTCCGGGTCGTCCAAGGCCATTAGAAACTCACGGCAGGGCGAGGGGCGGTTTTCGTAGATGGCACAGGAGGTGAAGTCCCCCACCTCGCCCTGCAAGGCGACACAACGCGGCTCGGGGCGGTTGGTGCCCTTCATCACGGCACGGAAGTCGTTGAGCTTCTCGGTAAGCTCTGGCGGTACGCAGCCACCCGCCGCCGGCTCGGCCTCCGTCCAGTAGAAACTGACCCGGAAGGTGGAGCAGCAGGCGCCGCAGCTCAGACAGGGGTTGGTGTGGGTCTCGGTCATGGCTTATGCCACCAAGTCTTGAGTACCCAGGGTTCAGCCTCGAAATAGCGCGGCAACACCGAAGGTCTGCCGAACCGGTCCCAATAGGCGATGCGGTGCTCGCCAATATACCAGTTGGGGACCAGGTAATGCCCCCACAAGAGCACCCGATCCAGCGCGCGTGCCGCGGTCACCAGGCTTTTGCGATCCTTCGCGTAAACGACCTTCTCGACCAGCGCATCCACCACCGGGTCCTGCACCCCCATCGCGTTGTTCGAGCCCTCGCGATCCCGGCTTGCGGAGTGGAACATGTTGAACAGCTCGTTGCCCGGCGACTGCGACTGACCGAACACCTCAATCACCGCGTCGAAGTCGAAGGTATCCACCCGCCGCTGGTACAGGGCCGCATCAATGGTGCGGTAGTCCGCCTGGATGCCCAGCTTGCGCAGATTGTAGACATACGGCGCCATGATCCGCTCGAAGCCCTTCTGCCCAAGCAGGATCTCGAACCGGAACGGCCTGCCCTCGGCATTCACCAGCACCCCATCGCGCACCCGCCACCCGGCCTCCTCCAGCAAGTGCTTGGCGCGGATCAGATTGGCACGCAGCTGCGCTGCATCCCCAGCCACGGGCGGCTTGAATTCGCGGGTGAAGACCTCAGGCGGCACCTGGTCACGGTAAGGCTCCAGCAGGGCCAGCTCCTCGCCCTGCGGCAAGCCCCGTGCGGCCAACTCGCTGTTGCTGAAGTAGCTGTCACAGCGGGTGTACTGACCGTAGAACAGGTTACGGTTGGACCACTCGAAATCCATCGCAAGCCCCAAGGCTTCGCGTACGCGGCGGTCCTGAAACAGGACGCGGCGGGTGTTGAACACCACCCCCTGCATCCCCGCATTGTTGTGGTGCGGAATAGTGGTCTTGATGATCTCGCCACTGGCATAGCGCGGCCCCTCGTGGTCACGCGCCCAGCGTTTGGAGTGGTTCTCGTAGAAGAACTCGAATTCCCCCGCCTTGAATGCCTCAAGCGAGACGGTGCGGTCCTTGTAGTATTTGAAGGTGATGCGGTCGAAATTGAACATACCGCGCCGCACGGGCAAGTCTTGGGCCCAGTAGTCGGGGTTGCGCCGGTAGCGGATCTGCTTGCCCCAATCAAACGATTCGACCAGGTACGGCCCGCTGCCCACCGGGGCCACCCGCGCGAGCTGGTCGAAGGCCCGGCCCGCCACCCACTTCTCGGACAGCACCGGCATCTCACCGAGAATCAGATGCAGCTCCGGATTGGTGCGCTTGAAGACGAAGCGCACGGTGCGCGTATCCAGCACCTCCGCCCGCTCCACGTCCGCCCAATAGAAACGGTACATGGGATGGGCCAGCGTCGAGCGCAGGGTATCAAAGGAAAACTTCACATCCTGGGCCGTGACCGGCATGCCATCCGAAAAACGCGCCTGCGGGCGCAGGCGGAAGGTCACCGACAAACCATCGTCCGCCAGGCTCACGTCCTCCGCCAGCAAACCGTACATCGAGAAAGGCTCATCCAGGCTTTTCTCCAGCAGGCTCTCGAACACCAGCACCCCCAGCCCTGCGGCCGACAACCCCTTGAGCAGAAAGGGGTTGAGCGAATCGAAACTACCGAAGGCCGACATCAGGAGCTCGCCACCCTTGGGCGCATCCGGATTGACGTACTTGAAATGAGTGAAGTCCGCCGGATAGGCCGGCTCGTAACCAAGGGCCAAGGCCGGGGCAGCATGAGATGGGGCCTGGACGATAAGCAGAGCCAGCAAGAGTGCGGCGGCCAGGCGGCGGAGGAGTGCTATCATGCGCAGGATTAAATCATAATCTGAGGAGTGACAGCATGGGCTTTCTTAGCGGCAAGCGCGCCCTGATCGTGGGCCTGGCCAACGACCGTTCCATCGCCTACGGCATCGCCAAGGCCATGCACCGCGAAGGCGCGGAACTGGCCTTCACCTACCTGAACGACCGGTTCAAGGAGCGCGTGGAAAAATACGCCGCTGAGTTTGGCGCCAAAATCATCCTGCCGCTGGATGTGAGCGTAGATGAACAGATCGACGCCCTCCCCGGCCTGCTCGGCCAATACTGGGACGGCCTCGACATCCTCGTCCACTCCGTCGCCTTCGCCCCGAAGGAGCAGCTGGCCGGCGACTACGTCGACAACACCACCCGCGAAGGGTTCCGCATTGCCCACGACATCAGCTCCTGGAGCCTGACCGCGCTGGCCAAGGTGCTGCGCCCGATGATGAAGGACCGCGAGGATGCCTCCATCCTCACCCTCTCCTACCTCGGCGCGGAGCGCGCCATGCCCAACTACAACGTCATGGGCGTGGCCAAGGCCAGCCTCGAGGCCAACGTGCGCTACATGGCCGCGAGCCTCGGGCCGGACAACATCCGCGTCAACTCCATCTCCGCCGGCCCGATCAAGACGCTGGCCGCCTCTGGCATTGGCGAATTCAAGATGTTCCTCGACTACGTCGAGCGCAATGCCCCGCTGCGCCGCAACGTCACCATCGACGATGTCGGCAACACCGCCGCTTTCCTTGCCTCCCACCTTGCGCGCGGCATCACCGGCGAAAACATCTACGTCGATTCCGGCTATTTCATCACCGGCATGGGGCGGTGTGACTAAGGGCGAAACTCAGCCCCGAAATAAAAAACCAGCCGCCCGGCGGGTTTTTTCATCAGGCCGTTGAAGCAAAGAGAGGAAACCTTTCTTCAACGCGCTTGATCCCTCCTCTTACCAGGCCGTTGAAAAGAGTTTTTCAAGGGCCTGGTAAGTGACCAGGCTAAAAAAAGACCCGCACAAGGCGGGTCGGGTTCGGTCCATGTAAGACCTTATTGTAGCAACGGCTCTCACCCCGGATGGCTACAATGGGGTTTATTCTAACTGAGGAGAAGACCTAATGGAACAGGTGCCCTTGACCTATACCCTCGGCCTTGACATTGGCATCGCCTCGGTCGGCGCAGCCTTGCTCACCGAAAGCCGCATCCATGCCCTACACGTACGCACTTTCGACAAAGCCGAAACCGCAAAGGAAGGCGAATCCCTCAACAAAATACGCCGCGAAGCTCGCCTGACCCGCCGCCGCATCCGCCGCCGTGCCCATCGCCTGCTGCGCCTACGCCGGATGTTCAAGCGCGAAGGACTCTTACCGAGCCATGATCCAAAAGAACTGACGACCATCCTCTCCCCTTGGGATCTTCGCGCCGAAGGACTCGATCGGAAGCTGGACCCGCACGAATGGGCCGCTGTGCTCTATCACATCATCAAGCATCGCGGCTTCCATTCCAACCGCAAGAGCGAAGCCAAGACCGATGAGAAAGCCGGGCAGATGCTTGCAAGCATCACCGCCAACAAGAGACGCATGGCAGAAGGAAGCTGGCGTACCGTGGGTGAGATGGCAGCACGCGATGAAGCCTTCAGTCATGCAAAGCGCAACAAGGACGGTGAATACACTCACACCTTCTCCCGCGCTGACCTTGTAGATGAACTCTTCACACTTTTCAGGGCCCAGCGTGAGCTTGGCAACCCCCACGCCTCGCCCGCGCTGGAAGCCGCCATACACAAGCTGTTGATGGAGCGTCGCCCCGCTTTGTCGGGTGAGAACCTGCTCAAGATGGTCGGCAAATGCACCTTCGAGACGACCGAATACCGCGCCCCCAAGGCCAGCCATACTGCCGAACGCTTTGTCTGGCTTACCCGCCTCAATAACCTGCGTATCAGTGATCAAGGCGAAACCCGCGGACTGAACGACCAAGAGCGCCAAGCCATCATTCACCTGCCCTTCACTCAAGCCAAGGTCACTTACAAGCAGATTCGCGCTAAGACTAAGCTTCCTGCAACCGCTCGATTCGTTGGCGTGGAGTACTGGAAAAAACGCAAAGAGGGCAAGGAACTGGCGGCGGAAGATACCGTGCTATTTGAAGCCAAGGCCTTCCATGCCCTGCGCAAAGCCTATGAAGATGCTGGCCTGAAGGCTGAATGGACGCGCGATGCCGCCGACCAAGATCGGCTGGATGCTCTCGCCTATGCCCAAACTGCATTCAAGAACGATGACGAATCTCGTGCGTGGATGTTGGAACAAGGCATCGAACCATCCATTATCGAAGCCGTGCTGACAGTTTCATTCAGCGACTTTATTCGCCTGTCCATCAAAGCCCTGCGCAAGATCATCCCATACATGGAAGCCGGGCAGCGTTATGACGAAGCCGTGCTAGCGGCAGGCTACAACCACCACAGCCAACTTCATATCCATGAGCACAAGAAACCCCGGCTCCCCCCGATCCCCAAGGAGAACTTTCCCAACCCCGTCGTCTTCCGTGCTCTCAACCAGGCCCGCAAACTGGTCAATGCCATCATTGACGAATACGGCCCACCTGCCGCCGTGCATATCGAACTAGCGCGTGATCTGAGCAAGCCGTGGGAAGAACGCAGGAAAATCGAGCGTGAGCAGAAGAGCTTTGCCGAACTCAAAGAAACACTGATCAAGAAATTCCGTGAGCGCTTTGGTTGCGCCCCACATCGGGATCAACTCATCAAAATGCGCCTGTACGATGAACAGCAGGCGCATTGCGCTTATAGCCTCAAACCGCTCGACCTTAGCCGCCTGCTAGAAGAGGGCTACGTCGAGATCGACCACGCCCTGCCCTACTCGCGCAGCTTCGACGACAGCATGAACAACAAAGTGCTGGTGCTGACCGCAGAAAACCGCAACAAGGGCAACCAAACACCCTTCGAATATCTTGGCGGACAACATAACAGCGAGCGCTGGCACAACTTCAGGGTCTGGGTGGAGAACAACAAAAACTATCGACAAGCCAAGCGTGATCGTCTGTTACGCAAGGACTTCAATGACAAGGCCGCCGAGAGCTTCCGTGAACGCAACCTCAGCGACACTCGCTACATTGCAAGGGCCTTTAAGAACTTTGTCGAACGTCACCTGCAACTGGCCGAAGGCTCGGACAGCAAGCGCTGCGTGGTCGTATCTGGCCAACTGACGGCCTTCCTTCGTACGCGTTGGGGCCTGAACAAGGTCCGCGAAGATGGCGACCTGCACCACGCGCTGGATGCCGCCGTGGTGGCGGCTGCCAGTCACGGCATGGTCAAGCGACTGGCGGATTATTCACGCCGTAAGGAACTAAACATGGTGCGGGAAGGCTTTGTCGATCCACAGACCGGCGAAGTGCTGGATATCGAGGCGATGCGTAAACTGGATATCCACTTCCCCACACCCTGGGAGCATTTCCGCTGGGAGCTTGAAGCCTGGCTCCAGCCGGACCCGGCCTTGCATCTCGAACATACCCCCGGCTATGACAAGGCGCGGGCACAAGCCATCCAGCCCATCCGCGTATCCCGCGCCCCGCTGCGCCGCGGCCTAGGATCTGCACATCAGGAAACCATCCGCTCTGCCAAACTGCTCGCACAAGGCATGAGCGCGGTAAATACGCCACTGGAAGAGCTGAAACTCAAAGACCTTGAGCGCATTGTTGGTTACGATGACCCGCGCAACGAAAAGCTGATCGAAGCCATCCGTCAACGCCTGCAAGCGCACGGTGACGATGGCAAGAAAGCCTTTAAGGAACCGCTCTACAAACCCAGCCAACCGGGCAAGAAAGCACCCCGAGTCCGCACCGTTAAGCTCATGAACACACAGAAGAGCGGCATCCCTATACGCGGCGGCATTGCCAACAACGGCACCATGCTTCGGGTGGACATCTTCACCGACGGCAAGAAATTTTATGCCGTGCCGCTCTACGTCGCCGATGCGGTTAAGCAAGAACTCCCGAACCGCGCGGTGGTGGCGTCCAAGCCGGAAGAAGAATGGACGGTCATGGATGAGAACTACCGCTTCCTTTTCAGCCTGCATCCGAATGATTGGGTGCGTATCAAATGGAAAGACGCTTTCACCGTTGAAGGGTATTTCGCTGGATTTGATCGATCAACAGGCACAATCTCGGTGTGGTCGCATGATCGCAACCCATCCATAAACAAGAATGGACTGAGTCGTGGCATTGGCATCAAAACTGCCCTGTCGTTCGAAAAATTCCACGTCGATCTGCTGGGCCGTCTCTACCCGGTGCGGCAGGAAATCCGGCAACCGCTTGTCCACAAGCGTAAGGGCTGACTCATGGCTTGGCGCAGCGTGGTCATTACCCGCCCTGCCCGACTGAAACTTGCGCACAAGACCTTGGCAGTCGAGCAGGATGACGGCAATGTCTGCATCCCGTTGGAAGACATTTCCGTGCTGGTCATCGACCAGCCGCAAGTCCGCCTGACCGCTCAGCTTCTAGCCGCCTGCGCGGCACAGCAGATTGCCGTCATCATCGTGGATGAAACCCACACTCCCAACGGCGTGCTACTGCCGTACCTTCCTCACAGCCGCGCCTTACAGGTCATGCGCAAGCAACTGGACATGAGTCAGCCACGCAAGAAGCGGCTCTGGCAAGGTATCGTCCAACGCAAACTCATCAACCAGGCCGATATACTGGAATGGCAGGGACATGACGCCGCCAGCCGCCGTCTGCGACAACTGGCGCGCGAGGTCCGTTCCGGGGATGCGGGCCACGCGGAATCCCAAGGAGCGCAAATTTATTTCCGCCACATCTTCGGCGCAGGATTTAACCGGACACAGGAACGGTTTCATAACGCTGCGCTCAACTATGGCTACAGTGTCATCCGCTCCGCCTTGGCGCGCAATTTGGTGGCCTACGGCTTTCTCACCGCCTTCGGTCTGCACCACAAGAGTGAACAGAATGCCTTCAATCTTGCGGACGACCTGATCGAACCCTTCCGCCCCATTCTCGATGCCCATGTGCTGGCCTACGCCGAGCCCGGCATGAGAGAACGCGAGCTCACCCGCGAGAACAAGGCGCATATCGTCAACGTACTGCATCAGGATGTGCTGCTGCACCCACCGAAGGGACCGACGGGAAAAAGCACCCTGCTCGCCGCTGCCGAATCTGTGGTGGTCAGCTTGTCGCAACGGTTGGACGATGAGTTAACTGGTCTTATCTTGCCCGCCCCGAACCTGGGCGCCGCAGACGCAAAACCAGACGATGAGTAAGGAGACCCGACGCTTCATGCGCCTGATGGTGTTCTTCGACCTGCCTACCCTGACCAAGGCGGATAAGAAGGCCTACGTGCTGTTCCGCCGCTTTCTGATCCAGGATGGCTATGACATGATCCAGTGGTCAGTCTATGGCCGCATTGTCAACGGCTTTGACGACATGGAAACGCACATCAAGCGGCTTTCTGCCAACCTCCCACCAGAGGGTTCGGTGCGCCTGCTGCAAATCAGCGAGAAGCAGTACGCGCAGATGAAGCTCCTGGTCGGCCTTCCCAAAATCCAAGAAAAAAAGCTTAATGCAAAGCAAATGGTGTTGCTGTAGCGCACAAAAAAATGACCCCGGAACCCACAACCGGCAGTCCGATCACGGGTTCTGGGGAGGGCATTGTAGCCATCCGGGGTGAGAGAGGGAGCTACAACGCGGCGGGTGGCGGCGAGCCAGCGGGCGATATTGTAGCCATCCGGGGTGAGAGAGGGAGCTACAACCATTCCAAGTCGATCTTGATACGGCCTATGATTGTAGCCATCCGGGGTGAGAGAGGGAGCTACAACCTTCTGGTAATGGGTAAGAAAAGCCCCGGCATTGTAGCCATCCGG
>JBMFOY010000010.1:0-24318 GCA_049969375.1 Halothiobacillaceae bacterium
GTTTACCAGGCCGTTGAAAGTGTTTTTCAACGGCCTGGTAGACGGCCCCGGCATGAAGGTTATTCGGGTGCATTGCCATGTAGAATAGTCCATCTTTTCGTCCAGTGTTCCGAGGGATGCCATGCCCGTCTACCGTTCCCACACCACCACCCACGGCCGCAACATGGCCGGCGCCCGCGCCCTGTGGCGCGCCACCGGCATGAAGGATGGCGATTTCGACAAGCCGATCATCGCCATCGCCAACTCCTTCACCCAGTTCGTGCCGGGCCACGTCCATCTCAAGGATATGGGTCAGCTGGTGGCGCGTGAGATCGAGAAGGCGGGGGGCGTGGCCAAGGAATTCAACACCATCGCGGTGGACGACGGCATCGCCATGGGCCATGGCGGCATGCTCTACTCCCTGCCAAGCCGCGATTTGATCGCCGACTCGGTCGAGTACATGGTCAACGCCCACTGCGCGGATGCCCTGGTATGCATCTCCAACTGCGACAAGATCACCCCGGGCATGCTGATGGCCGCGTTGCGACTGAACATCCCGGTGATCTTTGTCTCCGGTGGCCCGATGGAGGCCGGCAAGACCCGTCTTGCGGGCAAGGTCATCAAGCTCGACCTGGTCGACGCCATGATTGAGGCCGCCAATCCGAACACCTGCGATGCCGACGTCGAACAAATCGAGCGTTCCGCCTGCCCGACCTGCGGTTCCTGCTCTGGTATGTTCACTGCCAACTCGATGAACTGCCTGACCGAGGCGCTGGGCTTGAGCCTTCCGGGCAACGGTTCGCTGCTGGCGACCCACGCGGACCGCAAGGAGCTGTTCCTCGAGGCCGGGCGCCGGATTGTCGAGCTGGCACGCCGCTACTACGAGCAGGACGACGAGCGCGTGCTGCCGCGCTCCATCGCCACCTTCGAGGCGTTCGAGAACGCCATGGCGTTGGACATCGCGATGGGCGGCTCGAGCAACACCGTGCTGCACCTGCTCGCCGCCGCGCACGAGGCCAAGGTGGAGTTCACCATGGCCGACATCGACCGCATCAGCCGTAAGGTGCCGCACCTCTGCAAGGTCGCGCCCAGCACCCACCAGTACCACATGGAAGACGTGCACCGCGCTGGCGGCGTGTTCGGCATTCTCGGCGAGTTGGATCGCGCCGGCCTGATCCACACCGGCTGCCACACCGTGCACAGCAACACCATCGGCGAGGCGCTGGATCAGTGGGACATCGCGCGTCCGTCCGCCTCCGAGGCGGCCAGGACCCTCTACCTCGCCGGCCCCGCCGGCATCCCGACCCAGACCGCCTTTTCCCAGGACACCCGCTGGCCGGATCTCGACCTCGACCGCGCAGGCGGCTGCATCCGTGACCGCGCGCATGCCTACAGCCAGGACGGCGGCCTGGCCGTGCTGTATGGCAACCTCGCCCCGGATGGCTGCATCGTCAAGACCGCAGGCGTCGACGAGGAAATCCTCAAGTTCCAAGGCCCCGCGCGCATCTTCGAGAGCCAGGACGCTGCGGTTGAGGCCATCCTGGGCGATAAGATCAAGGCCGGCGACGTGGTCATCATCCGCTACGAGGGTCCGAAGGGCGGTCCCGGCATGCAGGAGATGCTCTATCCCACCAGCTACCTGAAGTCCAAGGGCCTGGGCAAGGTCTGCGCGCTGATCACCGATGGCCGCTTCTCCGGCGGCACCTCCGGCCTCTCCATCGGCCACGTCTCGCCTGAGGCGGCTGAAGGCGGCCCCATCGGCTTGGTGGAGGAAGGGGATCGGATCATGATCGACATTCCCAACCGCACCATTGCCGTGGACGTGAGCGAGGAGGAACTCCACCGCCGCCGCGAGGCGATGGAGGCCAAGGGGATTCACGCCTGGCAGCCCGTCGCCCGCGAGCGCGAGATCAGCCTCGCCCTGCAGGCCTACGCCGCCATGACCACCTCTGCCGCGCGCGGCGCGGTGCGCGACCTCGAACAGCTCAAGCATCGAGGCAAGCGATGAACGACCCACGCATCCAGGCCCATATCCAGCGCCTGCATGACGAGTTCGTCCCGTTTGCCGAGACGCTGGCGCTGATCGACAGCCTGTACGAGTACACTCCCACCGCCTTCAGCAACGGGGTGGGGGAGGATAGGTTGGACAGCCCGGCAGGCGTCAACGAAGGTTCCTGCAAGGTGTTCGCCTACGCCCGCCTCAACGGTCTCACCAAGGCCGAAACCCTGGCCTGTTTTGGCGAGCACTGCGTGAAGGTGCTGGAAGACCCGCAGGGCACAGATCACCCCAATATCCGCCTGTTCATGCGCCATGGCTGGGCGGGGATCCGTTTTGAGGGGGAGCCCTTGAAGCCTAGGGACGCAGTCCCCGCATGACCGCCCCTGTAGGATCACCGCCCCTGGCACGATCAGAGCATCCTCCGCCGAATCGGCTCAAGGCGTGCTTTCTGCATTCTGGGAACCGCGACAGCGGACTTCGCCAGCTTCTCTGTTAAGCGTGTCGTGCTTGATCTATTCAGGCCACGCGTTCGCTTAACCCACCCAGGGCCACGTTCAGATCGTTGACCATGGCCCGCAAGGTCATGTTCTGTAGCGCAAGGGTCTGATCCATGCGCACCATGGCGTCGTCATCGTCCGCCTGCTCGAGCGGTTCGAGCAGCACGTCGGTGGGTTTGAGGCTGCGCAGCACGCCGCCCGCATCCAGCACGAAGCTCATCCGGTCGCGCCACACCAGGCCCAGGCGGGTCACCTTCTTGCCCGAAGCTAGGTGGGCCTTGACCTCCTCCGCGGTAAGATCGTGCTTGCGCAAAGTAGCGGTGCCACCTTCCTCATCCTGGGCGGTGAGTACGCAGGTCTGGTCTAGCTCGAAGCCTTCGGGCAGCTCGCGAGTGGCGAGCCAACGGGTCATGGTTGCGCCCCAGTCCTCCTGGGTACGCCAAGGGGAGACGGGGAGGGTGCCGGTGGCCTGACGGAGGGCGCCGAGCAAGGCCTCGGCCTGCTTGCTGGCTGCACTGTCCACCATCACCCAGCCGCGTTCGACGTCGATGCTCGCGAACATGCGGCGACGACGCGGGATCAGGCGAGGCAACAGGGCGTGCTCGATCCCTTCGCGCATCTCCTTCTTCTCGCGCGAACCCGGCGCATGGCCCTCACGGGCCTCGTACTCCATGGCCTTCTCGGCCAGCTGCTCGCGCACAAAGCCCCCCGGCAGGCGCTTCTCCTCGCTCACCCAGCGCAGGGTCCACACCCCCTCAGCCGCGTGCACGAAGGACCGTGCCTTGGGCCCGAGCACCGGCTCGAAACCGGCGCTGGACAACTCGAGGGTACCGCAGGGACGGAAGGGCTGGTTGCCGAGCGCGGCTTCCAGGTCATCAAGCCCGAAGGACAGGGGAGCGGTTAAAGGATAGAGACTGAGGGCGCGGAACCACATGGCGGAATCGTCGTTGCATGGCGGGGCGAAGGATTATCCGGGTGCCGAACGCGCGGGGCAAACACGGTTATACTGCGGCATCTGTTTGTCACGAAGAGCCCGGCCCGCGTTCCATGAGCACTGAGAGCACTGACGATCGCACCATCCGCCTTGCCGATTACCGTCCGTCCGCCTGGCGCATCCCCCGCATTGAACTGACCTTCGAACTGGATCCCGAGGCCACGTTGGTCCATGGCCGGTTGCAGATCGAGCACATGGAGCAGGGGCAGGGGGCGCTGATGCTCGACGGTGAGGCGCTGGAGCTGGTGCGCATCGCCATCGACGATGTACCGCTCACGGCGGACGACTATGCCATGACGGAGGCGGGAGGGCTGGTGATCCACCAGCCGCCCGCACGTTTTACCCTCGCCATCACGACCCGTATCCACCCCGCAGCCAACACCACCTGCATGGGGCTTTACCTCTCCAACGGCATCTTCACCACCCAGTGCGAGCCGGAGGGTTTTCGCCGCATCATGTTCAGCCTGGACCGGCCGGATGTGCTTTCGGTCTATACCACGCACATGGTGGCTGATCCTGCGCGTTACCCGGTGCTGCTCTCCAACGGCAACCTCGTCAGCGAGGAGACGCTGGCGGATGGGCGCCGCAAGGCCACCTGGCACGACCCCTTCCTCAAGCCAACCTACCTCTATGCCCTGGTCGCGGGGGATCTTGGTGTGCTACGCGATCGCTTTGTCACGATGAGCGGGCGTGAGGTTGGCCTCGAGATCTACGCCGAGCACCACAACGTGGACAAACTCGGCCATGCCATGCAGTCGGTCATCAAGGCAATGAAGTGGGACGAGGAAACCTACGGCCGCGAGTATGACCTGGAGCGCTACATGATCGTCGCGGTGGAGGACTTCAACGCCGGGGCGATGGAAAACAAGGGGCTCAACATCTTCAACGCCAAGTACGTGCTGGCGCGCCCTGAGGTGGCCACCGACAGCGACTACGAGGCGATCGAGAGCGTCATCGCCCACGAATATTTCCACAACTGGTCCGGTAACCGGGTGACCTGTCGCGACTGGTTCCAACTTTCGCTCAAGGAAGGCTTCACCGTCTTCCGCGACCAGGAATTCTCCGCCGACATGGGTGCGCGCGCCTGCAAGCGTATCGAGGATGTCAATGTGCTGCGTACCTGGCAGTTCGCCGAAGATGCGGGCCCCCTGGCGCATCCGGTCCAGCCGCCGGAATACCAGGCGATCGACAACTTCTACACCACCACCGTCTACAACAAGGGCGCGGAGGTGGTGCGCATGCTCAAGAACCTGCTCGGCTGGCCGACCTTCCGCAAGGGTAGCGACCTGTACTTCGCCCGCCACGACGGCCAGGCCGTGACCATTGAGGACTTCGTCAGGGCCATGGAGGATGCCTCCGGACGCGACCTGAGCCAGTTCCGCCGCTGGTATGTGCAAGCCGGCACGCCGCGTGTTACCGCAAGCGGGGCGTATGACGCCGGCGCCTGCCGCTATACCCTGACCTTGCGCCAGCATACGCCCCCCACGCCCGGCCAGCCGGAAAAAGCGCCCTTCGTCATCCCCATCGACATGGCCCTGCTCGACCGCAGCGGGCAACGACTTGCCGACGGCGTACTCGAGCTCAACCAGGCCGAGCAGCGCTTCATCTTCGAGGGCATCCATGAGGCCCCCATCCCCTCCTTGCTGCGCGGCTTCTCCGCCCCTGTGCGCGTCGACTTCCCCTACACGGATGAGGAACTCGCCTTCCTCATGGCCCGGGACGACGACGATTTCAACCGCTGGGAGGCCGCTCAGCGCCTGATGACCCGTGTACTTCTCGGCCTCATCGACGACGTGCAGGCCGGGCGCGAGCTCGTTCTCGATCCAAAGCTGAGCACGGCCTGGGGCCATGCGCTGCATGATTCCCAGCTCGATGCGCGGATGAAGGCCGACCTGCTGACCCTGCCCTCCGAGGCCTGGCTGGCCGACCAGTGCGAGGTGGTGGAGCCGCACGCCATCCACACGGCCCGTGAATTCCTGCGCCGCGCTCTGGCGGAGGCATGGGAAGAGAGTCTGCTCGCCGTCTACCACACCCAGCAGGAGGAAGGGGCTTACGAACCCTCGCCGGCCGCCATCGGCCGTCGGCGGCTGAAGAACCTCTGCCTGAGTATGCTGATGGCGCTGGGCCAGGAATCACATCATGTGCTGGCTGCCCACCAGTTCCGCGCGGGCCACAACATGACCGACGTCCTCGCCGCCCTGCAGGCTATCGCGCATACTGACTGTGCAGAGCGCACGGATGTGCTTGCACAATTCGAGGCTCGCTGGAAGAACGAACCGCTGGTCATGGACAAGTGGTTTAGCATCCAGGCCACCAGCCCCCTGCCGGGCACCCTGGAGGAGGTGAAGCACCTGATGGATCATCCCGCCTTCCACCTGGCTAACCCAAACAAGGCGCGCGCCTTGATTGGCAGTTTCGCCCGCGCCAATCCAGTCGGCTTCCATGCCCTGGACGGCTCGGGCTACCGCTTCGTAGCCGACCAGGTACTGGCGCTGGACGCCCTCAACGCCCAGGTCTCCGCCCGCATGGCGGGGGCCTTCCAACAGTGGCGGCGTTTCGACCCCCACCGCCGCGGCTTGATGCGTGACGCCCTGCGTTTCCTCGCCGCGCAGCCGATCTCGGTCGAACTGCGCGAGGTGGTGGAGAAAAGCCTCGGCGAGGATGCCTAAGAAAACTCTGAAAAAATCCATCCATGGACTTTTTCAGCTCGTCTTATCAAGGCGCATGTCCGCGACGGACTTGGCGAATCAACGACGGAACGCGTTGTTCGCGTTGGGGCATCCTGTCCCAAACGGGAAACGCCGAGAGTTATTCAGCGTTTCCCTAACCCGCATGCGGTGTTGATTTGCTAACATTCAAATTCTACGCGATCCCTTTGAAGCTCTGCGCGCATGAACCCGAACTATCTCGATTTTGAACAGCCCATCGCCGAACTCGAGGCGAAGATCAACGAACTGCGGCTGATGGGCAACGACAGCAACCTCAATCTCGGCGATGAGATCGAGCGTCTGCGCGCCAAGGCGGATCAGCTAACGCGCTCCATCTTCAGCAAGCTCACGCCTTGGCAGGTTTCGCAGATGGCGCGGCATCCACAGCGCCCCTACACCCTGGATTACGTCAAACACCTGTTCACCGATTTTGTCGAAATGCATGGCGATCGGGCGTTTGCCGATGACGCCGCGATCGTGGGTGGCATCGCGCGTCTCGATGGCCGTCCGGTCATGATCATCGGCCACCAGAAGGGGAGGGATGTGAGGGAGCGCGCGCGCCGCAACTTCGGCATGCCGCGTCCGGAGGGCTACCGCAAGGCCAAGCGCCTGATGGAGACCGCCGCTCGCTTCAAGCTGCCAGTGCTGACCTTCATCGACACACCGGGCGCCTATCCCGGCATCGACGCCGAGGAGCGTGGCCAGAGCGAGGCCATCGCCCGCAACCTGTTCGTCATGGCCAACCTGCCGACGCCGATCGTGTGCACCGTGATCGGGGAGGGCGGCTCGGGCGGTGCGCTCGCTATCGGCGTGGGCGACCACCTGATGATGCTGCAGTACAGCACCTATTCAGTCATCTCCCCGGAAGGATGCGCGGCCATCCTGTGGAAGGATGCGGGCAAGGCTCCAGAGGCTGCCGAAGCCCTCGGCATCACTGCTCCGCGCCTCAAGGCGCTGGGGCTGATCGACGAGATCATCGAAGAACCGGCCGGCGGTGCCCACCGTGATGTGCCGTTGCACATGGCCAACGTCAAGCAGGCCCTCTTGCGTGCCCTCGACCAGGTCAGTGCGATGCCTCTGGACCAGCTGCTCGACCGCCGCTACCAGCGCATCATGGGCCACGGGCATTACGCCGAAAAGGCCTGAGATCCTTTTGGGGTGCTCGCCGCTGAGCGGTACCCCAATGCTTTCGCCGGCCACATCAAGTTTCGAGCATGAGCGCCGATGATCGAAGCCTGATCGAAGCCGTTCTTCGGAAGATTCCTCTTCATCTTCGCCGCCGGTCCTTCCTCGTCGCCTTCAGCGGAGGACTCGACTCGACCGTCCTTCTCCATCTTCTGTCCCGCCTCCGCGATGCGGACGAGCTTGCCTCACTCACCGCCGTGCATGTCCACCACGGCTTGCAGGCCCAGGCCGACCATTGGGCCGGACACGCGGAAGTGACCGCCCGGGCGCTTGGGATCCCACTCATCGTCGAGAGGGTCCAGGTTCGGCCCGGCGCGGGTGGGGCGGGGCTCGAAGCCGCCGCCAGGGAGGCTCGCTACCGATCCCTGGCAAGCCGGATGGAGGAGGGTGGAGTGCTGCTCACGGCTCACCACCGAAATGACCAGGCTGAAACCTTCCTGCTCCAGCTCATGCGCGGAGCAGGGGTGCGCGGCCTGGCCTCCATGCCCGCGCTGGCGCCATTTGCAAGAGGCTGGCACCTGAGGCCGATGCTTGAGTTCGGGCGTCATGAGATTCATACCTATGCACTGGAGCATGGGCTGCGCTGGGTCGACGATCCCAGCAACGCGGACATCCACTATGCCCGCAATCTCGTTCGTCACAGTGTCTTCCCGGTTTTGCATACCCACTGGCCGGAGGCCGAGGCGACGCTTGCCCGGGCCGCACGACGCATGGCTGCCACTGAGGGGCTTCTCAACGACCTTGGACGCATCGACCTCGAGGCCGCCCGAAGCGAGCAGGCAGACCGGCTGGACGCCACGGTTCTGGCTCGCCTGGCGGATCACCGACTGTTCAACGCCGTGCGTACCTGGCTGATTGAACTCGACCTGCCGCTGCCGCCCGAGCCTCGTCTCGCCGAGGTTCGGCGCATGCTTGATGCCCGCTCCGACGCATTGCCTATCCTGCGCTGGAAAGGAGGCGAGATCCGGCGCTGGCGCGAAGGGTTGTATGCGCGTCCGGACCATGCAAGAACTGTCGATGCATCTTTCTCAGTCTTGTGGGACGCTACAACGACGCTGGATTGTCCTGAACTCGGATGGCGGATCATTCCGCACAAGATTATGGGCAGCGGTCTACGCCTTGATGTCATACAGACGACTGGGCTGCGCATCCGTCTGCGTCAGGGCGGGGAAAGGATTCGAGTTGCAGGGCAGGCTCACCACCAAAGCCTGAAGAACCTGTTTCAAGCTTCATCGATTCCGCCATGGGAAAGGGAGTGTCTGCCGCTGTTCTTTATCGACGACCAACTCGTCCAGATTGGAGATCGATGGAGCGATGCCTCATTCACGGCACGCAAAGACGAACCTGGACTGCAAATCATTCTGCAGAGGATCGACCGAGTCCGGGGCTGAACCGGCCGGCTTAACGCCCTGACCGCCCCAATAATTTCGCATAATGTATATTATGTAAAATTAAAGATGATCGATTTATATACGCACCAAGTGTGTACTTGCTCATGATGGCCTTGGGCATGCGCCCTTTCTCGTGGTGCGGATACAGCAACGCCCGCCCCATTTTCCCGTTTGGGGCAGGATGCCCCAGCGCGAACAACGCGTTCAGTCGTTGATTCGCGGGGCGTTGCACGTTTGCATGAGTTGGCAAGAGTTACAGCCCGCGCATGGACAGCTTCATCTTGCCCTGCTTGTCGATCTCCAACACCTTGACCTTGACCATCTGGCCTTCTTCGAGGAAGTCGGTGACCTTCTCGACGCGCTGGTCGGCGATCTGGGAGATGTGCAGCAGGCCATCCTTGCCGGGCAGGATGTTCACGAAGGCGCCGAACTCGACGATCTTCACGACTTTTCCTTCATAGATGCGCCCGACCTCGACATCCGCGGTGATGAGTTCGATCCGACGACGCGCCTCATCAGCCGCCTCCTTGCTGGTAGCGGCGATCGTGATGGTGCCATCGTCGCTGATGTCGATGTTAGTGCCGGTCTCCTTGGTCAAGGCCTGGATGGTCGCACCACCCTTGCCGATCACTTCGCGGATCTTGTCCGGATTGATGCGGAAGGTGGCGAAGCGTGGAGCATGCTCGGAGACATCTTCCCGGGCCTTGGAGAGGCCGGCATTCATGATGCTCAGGATGTGCAGCCGCCCTTCCCTCGCCTGCTTCAGGGCTACATCCATGATCTCGCGGGTGATGCCGTTGATCTTGATGTCCATTTGCAGGGCGGTGACACCGCGCTCGGTGCCCGCGACCTTGAAGTCCATATCGCCCAGATGGTCCTCATCCCCCAGGATGTCGGAGAGTACAGCGAACTTGTCGCCCTCCTTGATCAGGCCCATGGCGATGCCGGCCACTGGGGCCTTGAGCGGCACGCCCGCATCCATCAGGGCTAGGGACGAGCCGCACACGGTGGCCATCGAGCTGGAGCCGTTGGATTCGGTGATTTCCGAAACCACGCGGATCACGTACGGGAATTGGTCCTGGCTTGGCAGTACGGCGCTGACGCCGCGCTTGGCGAGGTTGCCATGGCCGATCTCGCGGCGCTTGGGCGCGCCGAAGCGGCCGGTTTCACCCACGGAGAATGGCGGGAAATTGTAATGCAGCATGAACGGCTCTTTGCGCTCGCCCTCAATGGCGTCGATCAGCTGGGCGTCACGTGCGGTGCCAAGGGTGGCGACCACCAGGGCCTGGGTCTCGCCGCGGGTAAACAGGGCGGAGCCGTGCACGCGCGGCAGGATGCCGGTTTTCACCGTGATCGGACGGATGCCTTTGGTATCGCGGCCGTCGATGCGCGCCTCCCCGTTGATGATGCGGGTACGGACGATCTCGGACTCCAGCGCGAACAGGATGTCGCCGACTGTCTGGGCATCGCTACGCGGAGTCTCGCCGCTGCAGAAATGCTCGATGGCCGCCGCGCGGATCTCGCCGGTGCGAGCATAGCGCTGCTGCTTGACGGTGATGCGGTAGGCCTCGGCCAGATCCTTTTCGGCAAATGCGCGGATGTCGGCGCGCAGGGCCTCGTCTTGCACTGGCGGCTGCCAGTCCCAAGGCTCAGCGCCTGCCTCACGGGCAAAGTCACTGATTGCCTGGATGGCCGTTTGCATCTGTTCATGACCAAACACCACCGCACCCAGCATGACATCCTCAGGCAACTCTTGCGCCTCGGACTCGACCATCAACACCGCCTCGCGGGTGCCAGCGACGACCAGGTCGAGCTTGGAGGTAGTCAGGGCATGGCGGCCCGGGTTGATGGTGTACTCACCATTTTCATAACCGACGCGAATGGCGCCAATCGGCCCCTGGAAGGGCACGCCGGACAGGGCAAGGGCCGCCGAGGCCCCGAGCATGGCGGGGATGTCCGCCGGCATGTCAGGGTCGTTGGCATGCACCACCGCAATGATCTGCACTTCGTTGTAGAAGCCCTCGGGAAAGAGCGGACGCAAGGGACGATCAATCAGGCGAGCGATCAGGATCTCGTGCTCGGCCGGCTGGCCCTCGCGCTTCTTGAAGCCGCCGGGGATGCGGCCGGTGGCATAGTAGCGTTCCTGGTAGTCGACGGTGAGGGGGAAGAAATCCTGCCCGGGACGCGCCTCTTTCTCTGCCACCACCGTGACGAGGACGACGGTGTCGCCCATGCGGACCATGACGGCACCGCTGGCCTGGCGGGCGATTTCGCCGGTTTCGAGCGTGACGGCATGGCCGCCGTACTGGAAGGTCTTGGTGGTGGGTTTGATCACGATAGGTTCCCTTGCGTACGAATGTTCGGGCCCAAAGAGGACCATCCTCTCCAGACCATCAACGTCATGAAGGCGCTGGGCCTGCACCCAACGCCTTCAGGGGGGAGGTCACTCCTCCCCTCGCGTTCAAGACCATGGTCATTGAACGCATCAGCGCCTGCGAATTACTTACGCAGGCCCAGCTTGCTGATCAGCGCTTGGTAACGGTTGACGTCCTTGCGCTTGAGGTAGTCGAGCAGCTTGCGACGCTGGTTGACCAGGCGGATCAGGCCACGGCGGGAATGGTTGTCCTGCTTGTGGATGGCAAAGTGCTCGGTCAGCTGGTTGATGCGGCCAGTGATGAGGGCCACCTGGACTTCGGTAGAACCGGTGTCCTTACCGTCACGGCCAAATTCGGCAACGATTTTGGCTTTTTCTTCTGCAGTCATGGTCATTTCGTTTGCTCCAGGGTCAAAGTTGATGGAAATGCCCGTTTCGCAGATCACTCCGCGAAGGGGTTAAGACAAACACCCACGGAGGCGCTGAATCATTCAGCGTTTCCCTAGAAGGCTGCAAGCAGCCGCCTGGGTGCCACCCGCCCGTCGTCAAGGACTTCCCCCAGACCCAGGAAGAGGCCGTCCGCCCCGTAGATTCGGAACCAGCCCTCAGTCGGGGCGTGGGCAACGAACACGGGGTGACCATGGCGGATGTAAAACGTGCTGTCGGCATCAAGCCGGATGGCAGGATAACCCGTCAGCGCGGCATCGGTCGGCAGGATAACACGATCGAGGGCGTCCTGCCCCTCCTCGGCCAGCTTTTGCAACGCATCGAAGGTGTACATCCGGGGATGGTCCATGAAAGGGCCGAGTCCGGTACGACGGAGCATGGTCACGTGCGCCCCACACCCCAGCGCCTCGCCGATATCCTCGATGAGGGTGCGCACATAGGCACCCTTGCTGCAGCGCAGGCTGAGACACAGCTCACAGCCTTCGAGACGATCGACGGTGATCCAGTCGAAGCGCACCCGGCGCGCGGGGCGTTCGACCTCGATCCCCTGGCGGGCGAGCGCATACAAGCGCTGGCCCTTGTGCTTGAGCGCACTGTACATCGGTGGAACCTGGTCAATCTCGCCGACGAAGCGGCCGACCACGGCCTCAACCTGCGCAAGATCGAGTTTTGGCACGGGGCGTTCCTCGATCACCTCGCCATCCGCGTCCGCAGTATCCGTGCGCTGTCCGAGCCGCGCGCAGACCGAATAGCTCTTGTCGGCATCGAGCAGCAGGCCCGACACGCGGGTGGCCTTGCCGAAACAGACGGGAAGCAGGCCGGTGGCGAGCGGATCGAGGCTGCCGGTATGACCGGCCTTTTCCGCCTGGAACAGCCGCCTGACCTGTTGCAGGGCGTGGTTGGAGGATATTCCCCTGACCTTGTCCAGCAGCACGATGCCGTGCAGGGCGCGCCAGCTCATCGAACGCGGTGCGGTCAAGCACGCCCCTCGCTGTCGTTGTCAGCAGCGCCCTTGTCCCCCTCGCCTGCCTCCTCACCACGCAGGGCCGCATCGCGCGCAAGCGCTGCGGAGATGACTGCACTCATGTGCGCACCGCGCTCGATGGATTCGTCATAGACGAAGTGCAGTTGCGGCGTAATGCGCAGGCGCATCAGGCGGCCGAGCAGGCTGCGCAGGTGAGGTGCGGCCCCACCGAGCACCTCCAGGGCCACGGTCTTCTGCGCCGGATCCATGGTGGTGAAGAAGACCTTGGCATGCGACAGGTCGGGCGAGACCCGCACGGCGGTCAGCGTCAGCATGGGAAGGCGCGTGTCGCGCACCTCGTCACGGATGAGCTGGGCCAGCTCGCGCTGGATCTGGTCGGCGACGCGCTGATGGCGCGGGACATGACGTGCCATGCAGACTCCTTACAGGGTACGGGCCACTTCGACGCGCTCGTAGCACTCGATCTGGTCGCCCGGGCGCACGTCGTTGTAGTTCCTCACCGCGATGCCGCACTCGAAGCCCTCGCGCACCTCCTGGACGTCGTCCTTGAAGCGGCGCAGGGATTCCAGCTCGCCGGTGTAGATGACCACGTTGTCGCGCAGCACGCGGATCGGGTTGCCGCGCTTGACCACGCCCTCGACCACGCGGCAGCCTGCCACCGCGCCGAACTTCGGCGAGCGGAATACGTCGCGGACCTCGGCAGTGCCGATGATGCGCTCGTGCATCTCGGTGCCGAGCAGGCCGGTCATGGCCTGGCGCACGTCATCCAGCATCTCGTAGATGATGCTGTAGTAGCGCACCTGCACGCCCTGCGCCTCGGCCAGGCGACGGGCGCTACCGTCGGCACGGACGTTGAAGCCGATGACCACGGCCTTGGAGGCCAGGGCCAGGTTGATGTCGGACTCGGTAATGCCGCCCACTGCACTGGCGACGACATTGACCTTGACCTCATCCGTTGACAGCTTGACCAATGCATCGCGGATCGCCTCGGCGGAGCCCTGCACGTCGGCCTTGACCAGCACATTGAGGGTGGCGGTCTCGCCTTCCTTCATCTGGTCGAACAGGTTCTCGAGCTTGGTGGCCTGCTGGGTGGCTAGCTTGCCCTCGCGGGCTTTGGCCTGGCGATGCATGGCCATCTCGCGTGCCTTGCGTTCCTCGTCCATGACCAGGAAGTCGTCGCCAGCATTCGGCGTGCCGGAGAGGCCCAGGATGACCGCGGGGATGGACGGGCCGGCGGATTCGATCGGCTTGCCGTTCTCATCCAGCATGGCACGCACCCGGCCGTACTCGGTGCCGGCCAGCACGATGTCGCCCTTGCGCAGGGTGCCGCCGCGCACCAGCACGGTGGCGACCGGGCCGCGGCCCTTGTCCAGGGTGGATTCGACCACGGTGCCGCGCGCCGGACCTTCCTCGCTCGCCTTGAGTTCCATCACCTCGGCCTGGATCAGGATCGCGTCCAGCAGGTCGTCGATGCCCTGGCCGGTCTTGGCCGAGACATTGACGAACTGGGTATCCCCGCCCCAGTCCTCAGGGATGACCGAGAGCTGGACCAGTTCGTTGCGCACGCGGTCCGGGTCGGCCTGTGGCTTGTCGATCTTGTTCACCGCCACAACCAGCGGCACGCCGGCGGCCTTGGCATGGGTGATCGCCTCACGGGTGGTCGGCATCACGCCGTCGTCCGCAGCCACCACTAGGATGACGATATCGGTCAGCTTGGCGCCGCGCGCCCGCATGGCGGTGAACGCCTCGTGGCCCGGGGTATCGAGGAAGGTGATGACTCCTTTCGGCGTTTCAACGTGATAGGCGCCGATGTGCTGGGTGATACCGCCGGCCTCGCCTGCGGCCACCTTGGCGCGGCGAATGTAGTCCAGCAGCGAGGTCTTGCCGTGGTCAACGTGGCCCATCACAGTGATGATCGGCGGACGAGGCTTGAGCGCGCCCTCCGGGATCTTGGCCAGCAGCTCGGCCTCGAGATCGGATTCAGTCAGCGGCTTGGCGATATGCCCCATCTCCTCGACCACCAAGGTCGCGGTGTCCTGATCGATGGCCTGGTTGATGGTCGCCATCACACCCATGCCAAACAGCACCTTGACCACGTCCACCGCCTTGACCGCCATCTTGGCGGCCAGGTCGGCCACGGTGATGGTCTCCGGGATGGTGACCTCATGCACGACCGGCGCGGTCGGCATCTCGAAGCCGTGACGCTGCTGCTTGCCCTGCGGCTTGCCACGGCGGCCACCGCCGCCACGGCGGACGGTCTCCATCTCGGCGCTAGCAAGTCGCCCTCCCCGACCACGGTTCTGGATGGCCTTGGCCCCGGGACCGCGAGGCTTCTCCTCGGCCAGTTCGCGGCGCGAAGGTTCGGCCGGACGCACGCGGGGCTTGGCCTCCGCCGTGGGCTTCGCCACCGTTGGAGCCGCGACGATGGGTTCGACCTCCGCTTCGGCCTGCTCCTGCTGGCGCAGGCTTTCCGCCTCGGCGGCACGACGGGCCTCTTCTTCTGCGCGACGGCGGGCAGCAGCCTCTTCCTCGCTGGCGCGGCGGGCCTCCTCCTCAGCCTTGCGACGGGCCTCCTCCTCAGCACGTAGGCGTGCCGCAAGGAGCTCAGCCTGGGATTCGACCGCCTTGGCTGCGGCCGGCTTATCTTCCATCGCACCACGCTGCACGTAGGTGCGCTTCTTGCGGTATTCGACGTTCACCGTGGCGGACTTGCCCGGGGCACCCGCCGGAACCTTGAGTTCCTCCTGGCTGCGGCGCTTGAGGGTAATGCGGGCAGGCTGGGCCTCGCCCACCTCCTTGCCGTGGCTCTTGCGCAGGTGGGTCAAAAGGCGAAGCTTGTCTTCGTCACTGACGATGGCATCCGGGCCGCTGGCGCTCACACCGGCGTCCTTGAGCTGCTCGAGCAGGCGGTCCACAGGGGTGCGCACCTGTTCGGCGAGTTGTTTGACGGTTTGGGACATAGGGTCCTCCCGTAATGAAACCTGAATATTCAGGTGATTAAGCAATAATCCTGATCCGCAAGACGAACTTACTTGAACCAGGGGGCGCGGGCCTCGACGATCAGGCGACCGGCGGTCTCCTCGTCGATGCCGGCCATCTCGGCCAGTTCGTCCGTAGCCATTTCGGCCAGATCCTCGGCAGTCTGGATGCCTTTTGTTTCAAGACGAGCGGCAATCTCGTCCGTCATGCTAGCCAGCTCCCGTAGGGTCAGCACCTCGGTGCCCTCCTCGCTCTCTTCCGAGGCAATGGCGCGGGTCAGCAGGGCGTCGCGTGCACGATTGCGCAGTTCCTCGACGGTCTCCTCGTCGAAGCCCTCGATCTCCAGGAACTCGGACAGCGGCACGTAGGCGATCTCCTCCAGGCTGGAGAAGCCCTCCTCGACCAGCACGGCCGCCACCTCCTCGTCCACGCCCAGGGCCTCGACGAAGGTGCGTGCGATGCGCTGGGCCTCGGCGGCGCTCTTCGCGCTGGCCTCCTCCTGCGTCATGACGTTCAGGCGCCAGCCCGTCAGCTGACTGGCCAGGCGTACGTTCTGTCCGCCGCGACCGATGGCTTGGGAGAGCTTCTCCTCGGTCACCGCGATGTCCATGGTGTGGGTGTCCTCATCCACGACCACGGACACGACCTCGGCCGGTGACATGGCGTTGATGACGAACTGCACGGGGTTCTCGTCCCAGACGATGATGTCGACGCGCTCGCCGGCGATCTCGTTGGTCACCGACTGCACGCGCGAGCCGCGCATGCCGACGCATGCACCGACCGGGTCGAGGCGCTGATCGAGCGCCTTGACGGCGATCTTGGCGCGCGAGCCCGGATCGCGGGCGGCACCCATGATCTGGATCATGCCCTGGCCGACCTCCGGCACCTCGAGCTTGAACAGCTCGATCAAAAATTCCGGGGCCGTGCGGCTGCCGAACAGCTGCGGCCCGCGCGGCTCGTGACGCACATCGCGCAGCCAGCAGCGCAGACGGTCGCCGGCGCGCACCATTTCGCGCGGGATCATCTCGTCGCGCGGGATGAACACCTCGATGTTGTTACCCATATCGAGAATCACGTTGCCGCGCTCGACGCGCTTGACCGTGCCGAGGATCAGGCTGCCCTTGCGATTAAGGTAGGCATCGACGATCTGCCGACGCTCAGCCTCGCGCACCTTCTGCACGATGACCTGCTTGGCGGCCTGTGCGGCGATGCGACCGAACTCAATCGACTCGATCTCTTCCTCGACGTAGTCGCCTGGCTGGACGTTCGGGTCATCCAGGCGGGCAGCCTCGACGATGATCTCCCGCTCGGGGTTCTCGCTGGTCTCGCCCTCGACCACCAGCCAGCGGCGGTAGGTAGTGTAGTCACCGGTATTGCGGTCGATCTCCACGCGCACGTCGATGTCGCCACCGTGGCGTTTGCGCGTGGCGGAAGCGAGTGCGGCCTCGATGGCCTCGAAGATCACATGCTTGGCGACGCCTTTCTCGTTGGAAACGGCGTCGACGACATAGAGGATTTCTTTATTCATGTCAGGCAGCCTCACGCGGGCTTAAAACTCGGGTTCAAGATGGGCCTTGTCGATGTCGGCATACGGCAGGCGGAGCGGGCCGGTCTCGGTATCGAGCAGGACCTCGCCTCCCTCGACACCGGCCAGGACGCCCAGGAAATTGCGTTGCGGGCGTCCGCCGGGGACAGCAGGCGCGCTGCCGGGAAGGGGGCGCTGCAGGCGGATGCGGGCGCGCTGGCCGGTGTAGCGCGCAAAGTCCTCCAGGCGAAACAGCGGCCGGTCGAGCCCCGGGGAGGACACCTCGAGGGTGTACTTGCCGGGGATCGGATCCTCGACGTCCAACACAGCGCTGACGGCATGGCTCATATCAGCGCAGTCGTCCACGGTGATGCCAGTCGGAGAGTCGATGTACAGCCGTACACGGGCGCGTGTACCCGGCTGATATTCGACGCCGATCAGCTCAAAGCCGAAATCGCGCGCCACCGGCGCGAGCATATCGGTCAGGTTGAACGGATCCTGGCGCAGCGGACCGATACCGGGACCCATCTTGGGGGCATTCATGCTGGGTTTACACCTGCCATTCACACAATTCCAGGAATCGACCAATAAAAAAGGCCCTCAAAGGGCCCATGGTCGAGCACGGCTTGGCTGCCGCATCTGCAAGCCCGGTCCAACGTCGACCCGGTGGCTCGAAGATTGCAATATCTTAAGGGTGCACTAGGGGCGGGTCAATGCCCCACCTCCAGTGGCGCACTGAAGGCGGCGCGCAGGTAACCCACCATGGACAGGAGGGTCATCAGCGCAGCGGCGTAGAGCAGTGCAATGCCGATCTCGAAGGTCGGCAGGCCGAGGATCGGTTGGTAATACAACAGGGCAAAGATGGCCACCATCTGCAGGATGGTCTTGAGTTTGCCGAGACTTGAGACCGCGACCTTGCGGCGCTCGCCGATCTCCGCCATCCATTCGCGCAAGGCGGAGATGGCGATCTCCCGGCCAATGATGATGATCGCCGGCAGGGCCAAACTCGCCCCGCCATGCTCGGCGACCAGCAGGATCAGGGCGGCGGCGACCATCAGCTTGTCGGCCACCGGATCGAGAAAGGCGCCAAAGCGTGACTGCTGATTGAGCCTGCGCGCGAGGTAACCATCCACTGCATCGGTCAGCCCGGCCAGGGCGAAGATGATCGCGGCCAACGGAAAGGCCCAGACATAGGGCAGGTAGAACACGGCGATGAACAGCGGGATCATGCCGATGCGCAGCCAGGTGAGGATGTTCGGGAGATTGAGCGGCATGCCTGTGGCCGTGTGGTGATGATGGTTCAATGGTGGAAATGGTCGTAGATCCGCTGCGCCAGCGCCGTGCTGATCCCCGGCACGCTGGCGATGTCCTCCACCCCGGCGCGGATCAGTGCCTGCAGACCGCCGAAGTGCTTGAGCAATTGCTGGCGCCGCTTGCTTCCCACGCCCGGGATATCCTCCAGGGTCGAGGTCTCTCGGCTTCGGGCACGCCGCGCCCGATGGCCGGTGATGGCGAAGCGATGGGCCTCATCCCGCACCTGCTGGATCAGGTGGAGGGCCGGCGAATGGGCCGGCAGGTCGAGTTCGCGGCCACTGCTCGCCAGCAGCAGGGTTTCTTCCCCAAGGCGACGCTCGGGCCCCTTGGCCACGCCGATGACCATCAGTGCGTCATTCAGCCCCAGTCTAGCAAGGACCGCCTGCGCGCGAGCCACCTGCCCCGCCCCGCCGTCGATCAGGAGCACGTCGGGCAACACCCCGTTTTCCCTGACCGCACGTTCAAAGCGCCGCTCCAGCGCCTGTTCCATGGCCGCGTAATCATCACCCGGGGTGATGTCTCGGATATTGTACCGACGGTAGGCCGTCTTGAGCGGCCCCTCCGGGCCGAACACCACGCAGGAGGCGACCGTGGACTCGCCGAGGGTGTGGCTGATATCGAAACACTCAATCCGGCTCGGCGGTGATGCGAGCCCCAGGGCCTCGCGCAAGGCCTCCAGGCGAAGTTCCTGATTGCCGCGCGACGCCAACCGCTGGCCGAGGGCCAGCAGGGCGTTCTGGCGCGCCATCTCGACCCAGCGCGCCCGCTCTCCACGGGGCGATGCCTGGATGCGGACCGCATGGCCGCTGGCCTCGCCCAGTGCCTGCTCGAGCAACTCCCGCTCCGGGAGCGGATGGCTGACCAGCAGCTCCCGCGGCGGATCGCGCCCAAGATAGACCTGGCCGATAAAGGCGGCGAGAACCTCACCCGCGCTCAGTCCCTCGGTGTTCTTGGGGAAGTGGGCGCGTCCGCCGAGGTTGCGCCCATCGCGGATGGTTAGCACCTCGACGCAGGACATGCCTCCCTCCTGCACGCAGGCCAGTACGTCCACGCTGCCGCCCTGGGTACTGACGTACTGGCGCTCGCTGACCGCGCGCAACTGGCTGATGCGGTCGCGGATTTGGGCCGCCTCCTCGAAGGCGAGATATTCCGCGGCCTGCTCCATACGCTCGACCAGGGCATGGATGACCTGCTGGCTGCGCCCCTCGAGGAAGAGATGGGCATCGCGCACATCGCGGGCATACTCCTCGTGGCTGACATACCCCACACAGGGGGCCGTGCAGCGTTTGATCTGGTACTGCATGCAGGGCCGCGACCGGTTGGCGAATTCGTGGTCGGCACAGTCGCGCAGGCGGAAGACCTTCTGCAAAAGGTTCAGGGTTTCGCGCACGGCCACGGCGTTCGGGTAGGGGCCGAAATAGCGCCCAGGCTCGCGGTGCGGCCCGCGGTGGTAGCCAAGGCGGGGAAAGGCGTGCGCGGTGCCGAGGAAGATCTCCGGATAGCTCTTGTCGTCCCGCATCAGCACGTTGTAGCGCGGGCGGTGTTGCTTGATCAGGTGATTCTCGAGCAGTAGGGCCTCGGTTTCGGTGTGCGTGGCGGTGAGCTGGATATCAGCGATACGGCTGACCAACGCGGCCGTCTTCGGCGCAAGACCCGAGGAGCGGAAATAGCTGGCCAGGCGTTTCTTGAGGTTCCTGGCCTTGCCGACGTAGAGGACGACGCCTTCGGCGTCGAGCATACGATAGACCCCCGGCGTTTCCGGGGCGCGCGCAAGGAAGGCGCGGTGATCGAAGGTCGATCGTTCAGTAGTCGCGCTCATCCCATTCGGCGCGGCCGGTGGCGTGGGCCCAACGGGTGTAGGGGTGCTGGGCGAGAGAGACATTGTAGTAGCGCGGATCATCGGAGACATCGGCACCCGCCCAGTCAGGCACCTCGAACGGCTCGCCCAGGCTGCCGAGCTCGATCTCGGCGACGATCAGACCTTCATTGTCTCCGTGGAACTCGTCCACTTCCCAGACATGCCTGCCGTTCGGCACCAGATAGCGGGTCTTGTCGATGATGGGGCCGCTTGCGAGGGTATCAAGCATCTCGTTGGCCTCATCGAGCGGAATCACGTACTCGAACTCGTGCCGGTGGATGCCGAGGGTCACACTCTTGATGTTCAGGTAGCCCTGTTTGCCATCGACCCGCACCCTCACCGAGGCCCGACCGCAGTCCGGAGACGCGGTGAGGTACCCCTGCCGCAGACGGGTCGAACCGGTTGCGCGCGCGCGCCAGTCGTCGTTCTTCACCAGGAATTTACGTTCAATCTCGAGCGCCATGGGATACCTTGCAGGAAACAGGATGGCTCAGAAGCGTACCAGGGCCGAACCCCAGGTAAACCCGCCGCCGAAGGCCTCGAGCAGCAACATGTCGCCACGGCGGATGCGGCCATCGCGCACCGCGACATCGAGCGCCAGCGGCACCGAGGCCGCCGAGGTGTTGCCGTGCTGGCCCACGGTCAGGACGACGCGCTCCATGGGCAGATCGAGCTTCTTGGCGGTAGCGGCGATGATGCGGGTGTTGGCCTGGTGGGGTACCAGCCAGTCAATATCAGATTTCTCCAATCCTGCGGCCTCAAGGGTCTCGTCGACGATGCGACCGAGGGTATTGACCGCCACCTTGAAGACCTCGTTGCCCTTCATCTGGATGAAGGCCTTGCCCTCGCGGCACAGGGCGGTGTTCTGCGATACCCCGCCCGGCACGGTCAGCAGGCTGTCATAGCGTCCGTCGGCATGCAGGTGGGTGGAGAGGATGCCAGCCTCCTCGGAGGTCTCCAGCACCACGGCACCGGCGCCGTCACCAAACAGCACGCAGGTGGTGCGGTCCGTCCAGTCGACGATGCGCGAGAGGGTCTCCGCGCCGATCACCAGGGCGCGCTTGGTGCCGCCTGCGCGGATGAACTTGTCGGCCACGCCCAGGGCATAGACAAAGCCGGTGCACACGGCCTGCACGTCGAACGCAGCACAGCCGTTGGCCTGGATGCGGTCCTGCAACAGGCAGGCCGTGCTCGGGAAGATACGGTCAGGCGTGGTGGTGGCGACGATGATCAGGTCGAGGTCCTTGCCCTCGATCCCGGCGGATTCCAGCGCACGACGCGCGGCCTGCTCCGCCAGGTCGACGGTGGACTCGTGCTCGGCCGCGATGTGACGTTTCTCGATGCCGGTCCGCTCGCGAATCCATTCATCGGTGGTTTCCACCATCCGCTCAAGATCCTGGTTGGTGAGGATCTTCTCGGGCAGATAGCCCCCGGTGCCGGTGATGCGGGCGTAAATCAATGCGATTGCCTCTGTGCAAGCAGGGTCTCTAGCTGGCTGTCGATGCGACTCGGGACGGCCTGCTCGACTTCGTGCATGGCCGTGTCGATGGCATGACCGAAGGAGAAGGCATCCGCCCCGCCATGGCTCTTGATCACGATACCCTGCAGGCCGAGCAGGCTGGCGCCGTTGTGGCGGCGCGGGTCGAAGCGCTGCTTGAGCGAGTTGAGCACCGGCATCGAGATCAGTGCGGCCAGCTTGGTGAAAAGGTTGCGCTTGAACGATTCGCGCAGGTGGCTGCTGATCATCTTGGCCACACCCTCGCTGGCCTTGAGCGCGACGTTGCCGACAAAGCCATCGCACACCACCACGTCGGCCGTGCCCTTATAGATGTCATCACCCTCGACATACCCGATGTAGTTGATCGGGGAAGCCTCAAGCAGGCGGGCGGCGGCCTTGACCGTGTCGTTGCCCTTGATCGCCTCAGCGCCCACATTGAGCAGGCCGACACGCGGGTTGGGGTTGTTGTCGACCGCGGAAGCCAGCACCGAGCCCATGACCGCGAACTGGAACAGGTGCTCCGCACCACACTCGACGTTCGCGCCGAGATCCAGCACATGGGTATGCCCGGTGGCCGTCGGCAACATGGTGCAGATGGCAGGGCGGTCGATGCCCGGCAGGGTCTTGAGCACGAACTTGGCGGTCGCCATCAGTGCGCCGGTATTGCCGGCGCTGATACAGGCGTCTGCCCTGCCCTCGCGCACGAGGTCAATGGCCACACGCATGGAGGAATCCTTCTTGCCGCGCAGGGCGAGCGCGGGGGCCTCATCCATCGCCACGACCTCGCTGGCGTGGTGCAGGCTCAGCCGCGCCTCATTGAGCACGTTGCGGCGGGCCAACTCGTCGCGCAGCATGGATTCCTGGCCGACCAGGATCAGGTGCAGTTCGGGATGGCGGCGCAGGGCCTCCACGGCGGCGTCAAGGACGATGCCGGGGGCGTGATCGCCCCCCATGGCGTCAAGGGCAAGGGTGATGGACATGGGGCCGTTCAAGAACAAAAACAAAACGGGCGACCCGAATTGAGACTGGGACGCCCGTCACGATGATTGGAGATACCACTCTGGCGGGTGGGTGTCACCGATGCTGCGGGATACCTCCATCCTGCGCCACCCAAGGATGGCGCCCGGCACCGAGGCGCCGGGGCAGCAGCTTATTCCTGCTCGGTGACGGTCTCGATAACCTTGCGGCCACGGTAAAAGCCCTCGGGGCTCACGTGGTGGCGCAGGTGGGTTTCGCCGCTGGTGCGGTCGACCGAGAAAGCCGGCTTACCGAGCGCGTCGTGGGCGCGGCGCATGTCACGCTTGGAACGGCTCTTGCGGGTCTGTTGTACGGCCATGGTTCAAACTCCAAAATCAAATAAAGGTAAATCAATCAATGCGCGGATGGTTCGACCAGGCCGCGCAATGCCGCGAACGGATTGTCCGCCTTTTCCATGCCCTCGTGCTCACGGTGGGCAGACACACAGGCGTGTGCATGCATGGGTACCACAGGCAGGGCCAGCAAAATCTCATCCTCGATCAGGTCGGCCAGACGAAGCGGCTCCTCGCCTAGGATCAGCGGGTCCAGCTCGGGAGGAAGGCGCTTAGCCTCCTCCTCGCTGTCGACCACACCCAGTCCGACCTCGGCATCCAGCTCGATGGCCACGGCTTCCAAGCAGCGCTGGCAAGTCAGCTCAACCGCGCCTTGCACCTGCCCAGTCACAACCGCCAGCCCCTCATCGTTCTTGCCGAAGCTCAAACTGAAGCGGATCGGCGCGTCCCGAAGGACCGTACCCTGCAACCGGGGAAGCTCAGCCACATGCACTTCGCCCTTGAGGGTGATGCCCTGACGGATCAGGGCGCGGGCATCCAGCGGATGTTGCCATTGATCAAACATAATCTGTTAATTTTATTAACCCAATTCATCCACTGTCAAAGGATTTCATGGTCCAGCCCACCGTATCCGGCGCACCGGCCGATGACTCTCCCCTGATTCTCGCCTCGACGTCGCGCTATCGGCGCGATCTTCTGGCACGTCTCGGCCTGCCCTTTGCCGCCGTGGGCCCGCACATCGACGAGACCCGCCGCGAGGGTGAGTCTGCAGAAGCGATGGTCCGGCGCCTGGCGCGAGAGAAGGCCCAAGCCGTGGCGGCACAGCATCCTTCGGCCTGGGTCATCGGCTCCGACCAATGCGCGGTACTGGACGATACGGTCCTCGGCAAGCCCGGCACGCACGAGCGGGCCTTCGCCCAACTGCGGGCTGCATCCGGCCGCAGCGTCGTGTTCCATACCGGACTCTGCCTGATGTGTATCGACCAGGGCTTCGAGCACACCGTTGAAGTACCGTTCACGGTCCGATTCCGCCACCTAAATGACGCGGAGATCGAACATTACCTCACCAAGGAAAAGCCCTACGATTGCGCCGGAAGCTTCAAGTCGGAGGGACTTGGCATCGCCCTGTTCGAGGCCCTCGAGGGCAACGACCCCAGCGCCCTCATCGGCCTGCCGCTGATCGCCCTCTGCGCCTTGCTGCGGAAAGCGGGGCTCGACCCCTTAGGGAAACGCTGAATCATTCAGCGTTTCCCGTTTGGGGCAGGATGCCCCAAC
>JBMFOY010000011.1:0-23242 GCA_049969375.1 Halothiobacillaceae bacterium
TCCTGTTTGGGGCAGGACGCCCCAACGCGAACAACGCGTTCCGTCGTTGATTCGCAGAGTCTGTCGCGGACATGCGCCTTGATAAGACGAGCTGAAAAAATCCATCCATGGATTTTTTCAGAATTTCCCTAAAGGATGGATTATTCATCCACCGATCCTGAAAACCGTGACGACCATCCCTTGAGTCACTCGAAGCTTGCCCAAACCGGGGCATGATCCGACGGGCGTTCCCAGCCGCGCGGTAGTTTGTCGATCCGGGCTGCCGTACACCGCTCAGCTAATGGAGCGCTTGCAAGGATGAGATCAATGCGCAGGCCAAGATTACGCCGGAAGCCGTTCATACGGTAGTCCCACCAGCTGAAGGTCTTTTCCGGCTGCTCGAAGCGGCGGAAGACATCCACCAGGCCGAGGTCGAACAGGCGGCGCAGGGCCTCGCGCTCGGGGGTGGAGCAGAGGATCTTCTCGCGCCAGGCCTCCGGATCGTGTACGTCGCGATCGTCCGGAGCAATATTGAAATCGCCGAGGACCACCGTTTCGGGGTGGCACTGCAGCTCGTCGCGGATCCAGTCATGCGCAGCTGCAAGCCAAGCGAGCTTGTAGTCGTACTTCTCCGAGCCCACGGCCTCGCCGTTGACCACGTACAGGTTGATGACCCGAATACCGCCGACGGTGACCGCCAGCACGCGACGCTGGTGGTCCTCGAAGCCCGGGATGTCGGTCACCACGTCCGCAAGGGACTGACGCGCCAGCACCGCCACACCGTTGTAGGTCGGCTGGCCGGAGAAGGCCGCCTTATAACCCAACGCACGGAAGGCCTCCAGCGGGAACAGCTCGTCGGTCAATTTGGTCTCCTGCAGGGCGAGGATGTCGGGTTGCTCGGTCCCGATCCAGTCAAGCACCTGCGGCAGGCGCACGCGCAGGGAATTTACGTTCCAGGTGGCGATCTTCATCGTCGTTCTTCAGTGCGTCGGCAGGGATGGGGCGGCGTATTGTTCCACATCCTCCCTCATCCTGCCGGCACAAGATCGGTCAGGAGGTGGACGAGCACCCCGAGCGCCACCAGCGCGGCTGCCAGCCACAGCCAGGCATGGAGGCGCAGTCGGCGGGCCAGTTGGTGCTGGTCATAGGTAGAGAGGAGGAAAGGCCGTCCCTGCGGATCGGAGCGTAGGACATGGGTCTGCGGCAGGAGGGCCTGTTCCCGGTGGACCATCTCCGCGTGCCGGCGGGCCTCCTCGCGCAGAACGGCGAACTCCGCCTCGTCCAGGCGACCATCACCGTCGGCATCGAACTGCTCGAGCATCCGGGGGTCCTTCTTCCAGGCGATCACCGTGTCGCGCGTGCGTTCCTGCGGGCTGACGTGCAGTGGGTCATGGCTGGTGAACCAGCCTAAGGCGTAGACCTGCTCGCCGGGCTGGATCAGCTCCTCGGTGTAGCGGTAGTCGCCGGAACTCATCCACGGCGCGGCCAGCCCCCCTCCCGGATGCGGCGTGGCCCCGAGCCAGATGCGCCGGTAGGCCGGTTCAACGATGGCGCCGTCGGGGTCGACCACGCACTCCCCGGTGCCATCTTCGAGCAGGAACAGGCTGGCGCTAGTGCCTTGGCGGATCACGACCCAGCGCGTGCGGTTGTCGTCCTGCTCGCGCTTTTCCACCTTGAAGCGCCACCAGGCGCATTCGGTGTGGGTCAGGGGGGAGAGGATCGGCGGGCCGTCCATCAGGCGGGCGCGTCCCTCAAGTTCGACATAGCCCTGCGTGGCCGAGCGGATGCGCGAGGTGGGCGTGTCCTCCACCAGTCGCCGACGGGCTTGCAGGCGCAGGAAGCGATAAACACCGACCAGGAACAGGCCCGCAAGGAAGAGAAAGAGGAAACCCAGTTCGGGGGCGCTCGCGATATGATCGAACAGGGCCTGCACGGGGGAGGGGTTCTCAGTGCTGACCGAACAAGGCCCTCATGTCGACATCGGCCTTTTCGCCCTCCGCAAACTCGAGCAGATCGAAGGGCTTAAAAGCGAACAGGCGGGCAACGATCACGTCCGGGAACTGCTCGATGCGCACGTTGTTGGCATTGACCGATTCATTGTAGAACTCGCGCCGGTCGGCGATGGAGCTCTCAAGATCCGAGATGCGCGCCTGTAGGTGCTGGAAGGTCTCGTTGGCCTTCAGTTCTGGATAGGCCTCGGCCACCGCGAACAGGTTGCCGAGGCCAAGGCGCAGTTCGCCTTCCGCCTGACCGAGATCGCGCACGTCATGCGCCTCGCGCGCGGCCTGGACCTGGTTGCGGGCACGCATGACCCGCTCCAGGGTCTCCTGCTCGAACTTCATATACTGGCGACAGGTCTCGACCAGCTTGGGCAGCTCGTCGTGGCGCTGTTTGAGCAGCACGTCGATGTTGGCCCAGGCCTTGCTCACCCCGTGTTTGAGGTTGACCAGGTTGTTGTAGATCAAAACCCCATACAGCAGCAGGGCACCAATCAGGGCCAGGGTGACGATCATGGCGATGCTCACAGCCGTACTCCTTGCTTTCGTCGAGTTTTGAGCATAGCAGGATATGAAAAAGGCCCGTTGAACGGGCCTTGATGTTTTATACGTCGATGTTGTGGACAGACAGGGCGTGGCGTTCGATGAACTCCCGCCGCGGTTCGACCAGATCGCCCATCAGGGTGGTGAAGATCTCATCGGCAGCGATGGCGTCCTCAATGCGCACCTGCAAAAGGCGGCGGGTCTCGGGATTCATGGTGGTTTCCCACAGCTGCTCGGGGTTCATCTCACCCAGACCCTTGTAGCGCTGGATGGTGAGGCCCTTGCGCGCCTCATCGAGCAACCACTGCATGACCTCCTCGAAACGGCGCACCGGCTTGGATTCATTCCCGCGCCGGATGATGGCATCCGGGCCGAGCAGACCGTGGACGCGATCGGCGTGCTCGGCCAGCAGGCGGTAGTCGTTGGAGTTGAAGAAGTCCGTGTCGAACACCCAGGCATGACTCAGGCCATGCTGATCGCGAGTCAGGCGAATGGCTGGCTCGCCCTCCACGCTCACCACCTCGGCAGAATGGCGCACGCGGGTATCCATGCCCTCGTTGAGCAGATCGGCCCAGCGGTTCGCCCAGTCGGCGGCACCCGCGAGCTTATCGGCAGACATCCGCGGCAGGTCGAGCAGGTGCTCGACCGCGGAACGGTCGAAACGGCGCGCCAGGCGATCGATGACGATGCGGGCGCCAAGGTGGGCGCGGGCCAGCTGTTCCAGGGCCTCGCCGGAAATGGCCGGGCTGTCGGCGGAGACGTGCAGGCGAGCACCGTCGATGGCCTGTTGCAGCAGGTAGGCGTTCATTTCCATGTCATCCTTGACGTACTGCTCCTGCTTGCCCTTTTTGACCTTATACAGCGGCGGCTGGCCGATGTAGATGTGCCCGCGCTCGATCAGTTCGGGCATCTGGCGGTAGAAGAAGGTCAAAAGCAGGGTGCGGATGTGCGATCCGTCCACGTCGGCGTCGGTCATGATGATGACGCGGTGGTAGCGCAGCTTGTCCGGGTTGTAGTCCTCGCGGCCGATGCCGGTGCCCAGCGCGGTGATCAGGGTACCGACCTCAGCCGAGGAAAGCATCTTGTCGAAGCGCGCCTTCTCCACGTTCAGGATCTTACCCTTGAGCGGCAGGATGGCCTGGCTGCGACGGTCGCGGCCCTGCTTGGCGGAGCCACCCGCGGAGTCACCCTCCACCAGGAACAGTTCGGACTTGGCCGGGTCCTTTTCCTGGCAGTCGGCCAGCTTGCCGGGCAGGCCGGCGATGTCCAGCGCGCCCTTGCGGCGGGTTAGCTCGCGCGCCTTGCGCGCGGCGTCGCGGGCGCGGGCGGCGTCGATGATCTTGCCGGTGATGGCCTGCGCCTCGGCCGGGCGCTCGAGCAAAAAGTCGCGCAGGGCGTCCGCCAGCAGGGTCTCAACCGGGGCCTTGACCTCGGAGGAGACCAGTTTGTCCTTGGTCTGCGAGGAGAACTTCGGGTCCGGCACCTTGACCGAGAGCACGGCGGTCAGGCCCTCGCGCGCATCATCCCCCGAGATGTCCACCTTGGCCTTCTTGAACAGGCCTTCCTGCTCCATGTATTGGTTCAGGGTGCGGGTCAGCGCGGCGCGGAAACCGGCCAGGTGGGTGCCACCGTCACGCTGCGGGATGTTGTTGGTGAAGCAGTAGACGCTCTCGTTGTAGCTATCGTTCCATTGCAGCGCAACCTCGACGCCAATGCCGTCCTTTTCACCTGTGATGTGGATCACGCTGGGGTGGATCGGGGTCTTGCCGCGGTTGAGATGTTCGACGAAGGCGCGGATGCCGCCCTCGTACATGAACACATCCTCGCGCCCGCTGATTTCGTCCTGTAGGTGGATACGCACGCCGGAGTTGAGGAACGACAACTCGCGCAGGCGCTTGGCAAGGATGTCGTAGTGGAACTCGACGTTGCTGAAGATGGTCGGGCTGGGCTTGAAGCGCACCCGGGTGCCGGTGCCCTGCGCCTCGCCGATCTCCTTGAGTGGGTAGAGCGGCTCACCGAGGCAGTATTCCTGGCGGTACTTGCGCCCGTTGCGGCGGATGATCAGCTCGAGGTGGTCGGACAGCGCGTTGACCACGGATACGCCGACGCCATGCAGGCCGCCGGAGACTTTGTAGGAGTTGTCGTCGAACTTACCGCCCGCGTGCAGCACGGTCATGATGACCTCGGCGGCGGAGCGGCCTTCCTCCGGATGGATGTCCACCGGGATGCCGCGGCCGTCGTCCGCCACGCTGACCGAACCGTCGGCGTGCATGACCACATCGATGTTCTTGCAGTAGCCCGCCAGGGCCTCGTCGATGGCGTTGTCCACCACCTCGAACACCATGTGGTGCAGGCCGCTGCCATCATCGGTATCGCCGATGTACATGCCCGGGCGCTTACGCACCGCGTCAAGGCCTTTGAGCACCTTGATCGAGGAGGAATCGTACTTTTGCGCGCTGGGGTTCGGATTACTGTCCGTGGTCATGGTTGGTGCGACCGGGGAATGATCAAACTTTTGCATCATAGCACGGTGACAATACCAGCCCGCACGGCGAAACGCCGGGTGGAGGAGGGTAGCCAGGGGGCAAGCTCACCGCCCTCGAGGGCGGTGAGCAGGATCTGCCCGCCGAGGCCGGTCAGTTGCTGGAGCAGGTGCTCGCGGTGCCGACCGTCCAGTTCGGCGGCAAGGTCGTCGAGCAGGATCACGGGCAGGGTCTGCCGCTCGGCATGGTAAGACTCGGCCAGGCTCAGCAGCATCAGGGTGGCAAGGGTCTTCTGCTGGCCGCGGGAGAGCACCTCCTTCGCCTCGCGCCCTGCAAGCTGCAGGCGCAGTTCGGCCCGGTGCGGACCCTGCGCGGTGAAACCCTGCTCCCGATCCCGCATCCGCATGCGTTGCAGCACCTCCAGCAAGGGTTCGCCACGGCTCCAGCCGGCCTGGAACGACCAGGCAAAGCCAGCAAATTCACCTAACTCGGCCAGGCGCCGTTCGAGTTGCCCCATCAGCCGCTCGGCCGCTTCTCGCCGAAAACCCGCCACCACCTCCCCAGCTTGTGCAAGGGGCTCATCCCAAGCCGCAAGCTGACGCGGGTCAGAACGCAGGGCGGCGTTGCGCTGTTTGAGCAAGCGCTGGTAGCGCACCCATTCGGCAAAGAAGGCCGGGCGGGTATGGAACAGCCACCAGTCGAGAAAGCGTCGCCGCAAGGAGGGCCCGCCCTGCACCAGCTGGTCACTGTCGGCATGCAGGGCAATGACTGCGAGATGGCGCGCAAGATCTGACAGACGTTCGGCCGGTGCGGCATCCAGACGCAGGCCGAGTCCCTCATTTCCCTTGCTCAGGCCAATCCGGTGCACGGCAGCGCCATCCTTCACCCGCGCGGCGAGGATCAGCTCCGCCTGGCCATGCTGGCGGAGGCTCTCGATCTGGATGGTACGGAAGGAACGTCCGGTGGCCAGCACGTGCACGGCCTCAAGCACGCTGGTCTTGCCCGCGCCGTTGCTACCGCAGAACAGGTTGATACCGGGGGCAAGATCCAGTTCCGCCTGCCCGATGGCGCGCAAGTGCCGAATCGTCAGGTGCTCGATGATCATGCCCGGAAGGATAGCCTCCCAAGCAGCTGGAATGACGTTCCTATCACAGGCGCATCGGCATGATCACGTAGATGCAACGCATGCCATCGGGGCCGTCATGGTGGATCACCCCGCTGCTCTCGGCATTGCGCAGCTCCAGGGTGACTTCCGCGTCCTGCAGGGTGTTCAACACATCGAGCAGGTAGGCGATGTTGAAACCGATGGTGAGCGTCTCGCCCTGGTACTTGGCGAGCAATTCCTCGCGGGAATTCTCCCGCTCTGGGTTCTGCGTCTCGATGGAGAGCAGGTCCCCTTCAAGGGTAAAGCGGGCGCCCTTGAACTTCTCGCTGGAGAGGATGGAGGCACGGGTCAGGGCCTGACGCAGGGCTTCGCGGCCGATCGTCAGGCGCTTATCGCTGCTGGTCGGGATCACGCGCCGGTAGTCCGGGAACCGACCATCCACCAGTTTGCTGGTCAGACGCAGGGTTCCCATGTCCACCCGCAGGTGGTTGGCATCCACCTCGATGCGCGCCTCGGCATCCCCCTCACCGAGCAGGCGCTGGAGTTCGAGTACGCCCTTGCGCGGCACGATCACCTGATGCACCTCGCCAAGCGAGAGCTCGGCCGGCGCCTCGCACAGGGCCAGGCGGTGACCGTCGGTGGTTGCACCACGCAGGGCATTCGGTGCGAGTTCGAGCAACATGCCGTTGAGGTAGTAGCGCACGTCCTGTTGGGCCATGGCGAAGGCGACGTGCTGGATGATGTTCTTTAGCACACCCTGGCGAATGACCAGTGACTTGGGATCACGCAGGGCATCGATGCGCGGAAAGTCCTCCGCCGGTAGGGTGGCCAGTTGGAAGCGGCTGCGTTCGGCCTGGATCACGGCCTGGCTGCCATCAGTGCTCAAGGTGATGTCACAGCCTTCGGGCAGGTTACGGCAGATGTCGAGCAATTTGCGTGCAGGGATGGTCGTGGAACCTTGTTGTTCAATCTCAACGCTGATTTCAGTCACCAGCTCCATTTCCAAGTCCGTGGTGGTGAGCCGCACGGTATGGGCAGAGGCCTCGATCAGAAGGTTGCCAAGGATGGGTAGAGTTTGGCGGCGTTCCACGGCGCCCATGACCTGATGGATCGCAGGCAGAAAGGTCTCTCTGGGAAGGCTCAGGCGCATGGTGGCTCCTTGTTAACAAAAGCAAGCTATTTATGGATAAAAAAGAAGTGATGACGCTGTTGTAGCCGTTGTCCTTCTGTGGACAAAGCGAAAAATCCCTTTTATTTCATAATTTAACGAAGCATTTCCTGGTGGATGAAAGAGGCGATCTGTACATGGGCATACTGCTCACAATCTGTGGATAACTGTGCATGAATTTCATCCACAGGTCTGTTCCATACCTCATCCACAGCGTGATCCACGCTTTCATCCACCACGGCTTCAGCCGCTGCTCAGGGTGCGCAAGAGGGTGATGTAGTCCTCGGCGAGGCGTGAATCGCTCTCGCGCAATTCGGCAATCTTGCGGCAGGCATGGATGACCGTGGTGTGGTCGCGTCCACCGAAGGCTTGGCCGATCTCGGGCAGGCTGTGGTTGGTCAATTCCTTGGCCAGCGCCATCGCCATCTGCCTTGGGCGGGTGATCGAGCGGCTGCGGCGCTCGGAGAGCAGGTCGTCCACCTTCAGCTTGTAGTACTGGGCGACAGTCTTCTGGATGTTGTCGATCGTGACCAGGCGGTCCTGCAGGGCGATCAGGTCCTTGAGCGCCTCGCGGGTGAAATCGAGGGTGATCGGCCGGCCGGTGAACTGGCTGCTGGCCATCACGCGGCGCAGGGCACCTTCAAGCTCGCGGATGTTGGAGCGGATGCGCTTGGCGATGAAGAAGGCGACCTCGCTCGGCAGCTCGATGCCAGACTGCTCGGCCTTGCTTTGCAGGATCGCGACGCGGGTCTCGAGCTCAGGTGGTTCAATGGCGACCGTCAGGCCCCAGCCGAAGCGTGACTTCAGGCGTTCCTCCAGTCCCTCGATCTCCTTCGGGTAGCGGTCGCAGGACATGACAATCTGTTGGCCGCTCTCCATGAGTGCGTTGAAGGTGTGGAAGAACTCTTCCTGCGAGCGGTCCTTGCCGGCGAAGAACTGGATGTCGTCGATCAGGAGCAGGTTAAGCGAGCGGTAGAACTGTTTGAACTCGTTGATCGCGTTGTGCTGGATGGCGCGGATCATGTCCTGCACGTAGCGCTCGGAGTGCAGGTAGAGCACCCGCGCGTTCGGGTTGTTCGCCAGCATCTGGTTGCCGATGGCGTGCATCAGGTGGGTCTTGCCGAGGCCGACCCCACCATAGATGAACAGCGGGTTGTAGCCGCCACCGGGATTTTCCGCCACCTGCACGGCGGCCGCGCGGGCCAGCTGGTTGGATTTGCCGCCGACGAATGAGGTGAAGGTGAAGGCTGGATTCAGATTGTGCGCCGCGGCTTCTTCGCGCGGAGCATTGCGCCGCTCGGCCGTGACGACCGGAGTCGCGCTTGCCGTGGGGATGGGGGCGGCGGCGGCGCGCGGGCGCGGCGAGCTGCCGACCTCGAGACTGACCCTGAACCCGTCGTTACCGCTTGCGCCGCGTGCGAGGCTCTCGATGCGGGCAAGAAAGTTTTGCCGGACCCAGTCCTGCACGAAGCGGTTCGGTGCGAGTAGGCGCAGGTGCCCGTCTTCCTCGACGGCCTGCAGGGGGCGGATCCAGGTATTGAGTTGTTGTTCGGGAAGTTCGCTGGCCAGTTGGGTCTGGCAGTGCGACCAAAGGGAGAGGTTGCTCAAGGATGGGTTCTCTTGCGCGTGTCGTCTAAAGACGGCCTATCTTAACCCTTTATCCACAGCCTCATCCACAAAGGTTTTTGCTCCGTTCGCTCACTGATCATTGACCGGTGGGGTGTTTTTGGTTCTAATCCACGGTTTGCTATCCGCTTGTCCCTTCGCAGGGGTCTTGATCCATGAAAAGAACGTTCCAACCCAGCATCATCCATCGCAAGCGCACCCACGGTTTCCGTGCCCGCATGAAGACCCGTGGCGGTCGTGCCGTTCTCAACGCTCGTCGCGCCAAGGGCCGCAAGCGTCTGTCCGCCTGATTCCCGTCGGATCGCTGACGGGCGCCAACGTGGAAACGTTCTTTCCCAAGCGTGCGCGCCTGCTCAGGCCGGCAGAATTCAAGAACGTGTTTGCCGACCCCGTGCGTGTCTCGCGCAACGGGGTCGTTGTGCTTGCGCGCTGTAATGAGCTGGGTTTCGCCCGCCTTGGCCTCGCCGTCGCCAAGCGCCACGTTCGGCGTGCGCACGAGCGCAACCGGATCAAGCGCCTGGCGCGCGAGACCTTCCGTCAACATGCCTTGCGCGGCTGCGGCATGGATTGCGTGTTGCTCACCCGCGCCGGGGTCGAGCAGGTGTCCAACAGTGAGTTGCGCGCCGCGCTGGATTTCGCTTGGCAGAGACTGCTCGACCGATGCGCCGAGTGCTGATTGCCCTGGTCAAGGCCTATCGCCTGCTGCTGAGCCCTTTTCTCGGGCGCCACTGCCGGTTTGAGCCGACCTGTTCCTGTTATGCTATCGATGCGCTCCAGCGTCACGGTGCCCTGCGTGGCAGTTGGCTGACCGTGAAACGCCTGCTGCGTTGTCATCCCTTCAGTCCCGGCGGGTATGATCCCGTCCCCGAGTCCAAAGACAAGCCCAATCATGGACAGCCAACGCCTCATTCTGATCATCGCGTTTAGCTTCGTCATGCTGCTGATGTGGCAGGCCTGGAACGAGGATCAGGCTGCCTTCATCGCCCAGCAGCAAGCGGCCGTAAGTCCCGCCAGCCAGGCGGATGTACCCGCTGCCGCGACTGAGACTCCCTCGGCAGTGCGCGATGATGTGCCCGCCACCCAGGCTCAGCCGGCGGCCCGGTCCAATGCGACGGGAGAGCAGCAGGTCCGCGTGGTGACCGATGTGCTCGATGTGGTGATCAGTACGCGCGGCGGGGTGATCCAGCGTGCTGACCTGCTGGCCTATCCGGTCAGCCTCGAGCAGCCGGACCAGCCGGTGCGCCTGCTCAATGATGCTTCGGGCCTCATCCATGTCGCCCAGTCCGGTCTGCGTTCCGCGGACGGCCCGGCGCCCGACCACTATGCCGCCTATGTGGCGGTCGCCGGCGAATACCGTCTGGGCCAGGGCGACGAGCGTGTCGTCGTGCCGCTGACTTGGGAGCAGGATGGGGTGAAGGTTACCAAGACCTTCACCTTCACCCGTGGCAGCTACAAGGTAGATGTGGCCCATGAGGTCCACAATGGCGCGGCCAAGCCGTGGAACGGCAGTCAGTACCGTCAGCTGCAGCGCAATGCCGATGCGGGGGGCATGGCACTGGTCTACACCTACACCGGCGGGGTGTATGCCGGTACCCAGGCCGACGGCGAGCGTCGTCCCTACGAGAAGGTCAAGTTCGAGGACATGGCCAAGGTGCCGCTGGATGCCCAGTTGAGCAACGGCTGGGTGGCCATGATCCAGCACTATTTCATCAGTGCTTGGGTGCCGGGCGACAAGGCCGAGCTCAACCGCTTCTACACCCTCACCAGTCAGAACGGCAGTACGCTCTACACCCTGGGCATGATATCGCCCACCCGCACGGTCGAGCCGGGGGCGAGCACCACCTTCGCCTCCAGCCTGTACATCGGGCCGAAGATCCAGAGCAACCTCGAGGCCCTGGCCGAAGGGCTGGATCTGACCGTCGACTATGGCATGCTGCACTTCATCGCCAAGCCGATCTTCTGGCTGCTCAGCCTGTTCCACGACTGGGTGGGCAACTGGGGCTGGGCGATTGTGCTGGTCACTGTGCTGATCAAGCTGGTGTTCTACAAGCTCTCCGAAAGCAGCTACCGCTCCATGGCCAACATGCGCAAGCTGCAGCCTAAGCTGCAGGCGCTGAAAGAGCGCTATGGCGACAATAAGCAAAAGTTCTCGGAAGAGATGATGAAGCTCTACCGCACGGAGAAGATCAACCCGCTCGGCGGCTGCCTGCCGATCCTGGTGCAGATCCCCGTGTTCATCGCGCTCTACTGGGTGCTGGTCGAGTCGGTGGAGCTGCGCCAGGCGCCCTTCATCCTGTGGATCAATGATCTGACCGCGATGGATCCCTACTTCGTCTTGCCGATCCTGATGGGCATCAGCATGTGGTTGCAGCACAAGCTCAATCCGCAGCCGATGGACGAGATGCAGCGCAAGGTGTTCATGATCATGCCACCGGTGTTCACCGTATTCTTCGCCTTCTTCCCGTCGGGCCTGGTGCTGTACTGGGTGGTGAACAACGTGCTGTCGATCGCGCAGCAGTGGATCATCAACAAGCGTATGGGGGCCATGGACGTCTGACGTTCTCGGTCTTTGGCATGAGCGGCGGTCGCCAGGACACCATCGTCGCTGTTGCCACCGCGCCCGGACGCGGCGGGGTAGGGGTGGTGCGAGTCTCGGGGCCTCTCGCCCCAGCCATTGCAGACTCCATGCTCGGTGGCCTGCCGAAGCCACGTCTGGCCACCCACCGCGTGTTCCGTGATGCGACCGGTGAGGCGCTGGACGATGGCATTGCCCTCTGGTTCCCTGCCCCGCATTCCTTCACCGGCGAAGATGTGCTCGAGCTGCAGGGGCATGGCGGCCCGGTAGTGCTCGATGGCATCGTGCGCGCCTGTCTTGCGCTCGGCGCACGGCTGGCCCGGCCGGGTGAGTTTTCCGAGCGAGCCTTCCTCAATGACAAGCTGGACCTTGCTCAGGCCGAGGCCATTGCTGATCTGATCGATGCCGGTTCCCAGGCGGCGGCCAAGGCTGCGCTGGCCTCCTTGCAGGGGGTCTTCTCGCGCGAGATTCATGCCCTTACCGAGCAGCTGATCCAGCTGCGCATGTACATCGAGGCGGCGCTCGACTTCCCCGAGGAAGAGATCGACTTCCTCGCCGACCAGACCCTCGTGATGCGGCTGGACAGCCTGCTCGCCCAGGCGGCGCGTGTGCGCTCCGCCGCTCACCAGGGTGCCTTGCTGCGCGAGGGGCTGCACGTGGTCATCCTTGGCCAGCCGAACGCGGGCAAGTCCAGCTTGCTCAATGCCCTGTGTGGGGTGGAGGCGGCGATCGTCACCGACATCCCCGGTACCACGCGCGATGTTTTGCGCCAGCACCTGTCCATCGACGGCCTGCCGCTGCATCTTGTCGACACTGCCGGGCTGCGCGAGAGTGCGGATGTGGTTGAGCAGGAGGGCATCCGCCGCGCCTGGCTCGAGGTTGAGCGCGCCGACCGGGTGCTGCTGGTGGTGGACGACCGGCAGGGCGGCATTGCCGCCGAGGATGCGGCCATCCTGCAGCGGTTGCCTGTTGGCAAGCCGTTCACCGTGGTGCGCAACAAGATCGACCTGTCCGGCCGAGCGGCGGGGGAACGCCTGCTTGACGAGTTGCCCGAGGCCCCCGGCTACCAAGTGACTGAAATCTCCCTTTCCGCTCGGCGTGGCGATGGCATTGCGCTTCTGCGTGAACACCTCAAGACCTGCCTCGGTTATCAGCCGGGCGAGGGAGGGGTATTCCTCGCCCGCCGCCGCCACCTCGATGCGCTTGAGCGAGCGGAGGCCCACATCCATGCGGCGCGGGTTAATCTGCTGCACGCCCGTGCCGGAGTGCTGGCGGCGGAGGAGTTGCGGCTGGCGCAGGAGGATCTTAGCGAGATCAGCGGTCGCTTCAGCTCGGACGACCTGCTCGGTCGGATCTTCGCCAGCTTCTGCATCGGAAAGTAGAAAACATTCCGCAGCTGCCGACCGGCAAAAAGCGATGGGGTTTCAAGCATCGGACTAAGGAAATGCTGAATTATTCAGCGTTTTCTCAGCTTTCCTGCGCCACCGCTTTGCCACCCACGTCCAGGGCTGGCTGTGTGTGGCCGTCGGGTTGCTCACCGGTTACTACGTCGAAAACAACGCGCACGAGCCGCTCTGGCTCATGCTGCCCGCGTCATTTGTCGCGGCCTTTTTCGTCGTGGCGGTGATGGTCGCCGCAGCGGCTCTACTGAGGTTTCCCTGGTGGCTTTTGGCCCCATTGACAGCCATTTCAATGGCCTTCGAATGGGCTCTTCGCCGGATTTTCGATCGTCCGTGGCAACGCAGGAGAAAGCCGCGTACGCCGTTTTTGAGCAACCCTTTCGCCTGGTGGCAGCGGCGACGGCTTCGGCAGCGCCGCCGGTCTCAACAGGTCTCGCGTATCGCCGTGCGGCCCCAGGCGATCGTGCTGCCGTTTCCCAAAACGCCGAAGGTCAAAGCCAGCCCGAGGCTTGAAGTGCCCCAGGCACCATTGGGTGCCAGCGTGCTCGACTACGTCCTCGAGGTCTTTGATGCGCACCTGATCTTCTGGATGTTCGCCATTCCCGTCGGTGTGTTCTTCTGGCTTTGGCTGGGCGAAGCGGTGGGATTTTTCCTGGCTCTGATCATCACCTTCCTGCTGACTGTGATCTTCATGCCGTTCATCGGGCTGCCAGCGGCTGTGCTGGCCGGATTCTCCGCCACGCTGGTCGGCCTGGGCCTGACACCCCAGCAGCGGTATAAGGCGATCGCCCAGTCGAGGCCGCTACAGGTGGTCATGCCACCCCCCAAGCCCTCGCAGCCGATGCAGGCGCCCACGCCTGCCGCTGCACCCGCCGCGTCGGGCAACCGCTGGCTTTGGCCCCTCTTGATTGGCCTGATCATCGGCAATGCGTGGGGGGATGATGGCTGAGTGCTGATCGGTTCAGCCCGAACGCGCGGCCGCAGCCTTGAGGCTTGCGGTTAGTGCTTGGGTTTGAATAGTGACAAGCTTTCGAAAGTGACCCGGTGCGCCCTGACAGGTAACGGGACCGCGCAAGCGGAGAATGTGCGGGTTCGATTCCCACCCCGCGTCATCCCTCACACGCCAGGGCTCACGCCCTGAGCCACAGGCCGGGTAGCATGCTGAGGCATGGAAACCCTCGTTTCTTCTACCGTCTTCCCAGCGCCGACTTTTGATACGTCTGCCGCGCCCCTGCCTGCAGTGCGGGCGCGCCTGTGGCTATCCGCTGAGGCGCTCGGCCAGCACGACGACGCGCCGCGGCTGTGGCTGAATCTTACCGATGGCCGGGTGCTGGCCTTTCGCCTGCCCAACGTGAGCTTGGGCAACGATGCCGTCATTGCGCCCATCGTCACCGCGCTGGCCGATGATCTCTTTGGCAATCGCTACCAGCTTCAGATGCCACAGATCGGCTTCGTGCATATCCTCTACGCCGCGCCGGTGCTGCCCCAGCCTTCGCGCCTGCACGCCGGCTATCTTTTCTCAGCGGACTTTCGCGCTTTCGCAGAAAGCCTCGATGCCGAGGTGATTCAGCTACTGCTTGCGCTGGAGCGCGAACCGACCCCGGTCGAGCCAACCGGCGGACGCGCGCCGCACCCGGCGCCGATGCGCTATCTCGCTTCGGTGCGCAATTACAACCGGCTCGCCACCCTGCCGTCGCTTGTGCGCGAGTGGCGCATGCAGGCGCTCGCGCGCTTTCCGGCGCTGGTCGCGCCCATCTTGCTCACGCTGCACCACTCGCCCAATCTTTTCGACGGCAAGCGCCACGCCTGGCGCATGAAAAGCGATGCGGTGCAAGAAGCCATCGATCGAGGGCGCGATCTCACTGGGGCGCTGGCGTGCTTTTGGGACATCTCGCGGGGCCTGGTGCGCGCGCCGGTGAACGCCGCGATGTGGGGCGGGCGCGATGGAGAAGCGCGCCGCCGCCAACTTGCCGTGCTCGATGCCCTGCCCGACAACCAGCGGCCCGACCTCGCCGATTGGGAGCGCTGGCTGCCGTATCTGCCCAGCTATTTCGCTCTGCTGGGTGAGTACGAGGAAGGGCGCGAACGGATGGCACCGGTGCCGCCCGAGGTGCATCGCGGCGCGTTCCGCCTAGGTTGGAACCTCACCTGGCAGGCCGCTGCCCAGCGCTTCGGCAACCTGCTCATGGCGCTCAACGACTGTAACGACTTCCTGCACGCAGCGCGCGAGCGTGCGGCCGACTTGCTCGCGCGCCGCTATGGGCCCAAGACCACGCGGCTCGCCGCTGGGTGGCTCGCCTGTTTCGGGTTGCTCGGGCTGCTCTCGGCCTCGGCGCGCTGGCATCGCCTGCGTCCCGCGCCCGAGACGACCCCGCCCGACCTTTACCTGCCGGAGATCATCGGCCGCCTGCTCGAGGACGACCAGGAAGCGGTCGAGCTCACCACGCCCACGATGCTGCTCTATGAAGGGCAACGCATGCACCATTGCGCCGGCAGCCCGCACTACTGGGAGGCATCGGTCGCCGGCACCCGGCTTTTTCACCTGCAATGCGGCGGTGAGCAGGCCACGGCGGAATACCGGCCACGGCTGCGAGAGGATGTGGAGTGCGACACCGCCTATACCCTCGTGCAACTGCGCGGCCCGGCAAACCGCGAGGCAAGCCCCGAGATGGAAGCCTGGGCGCAACGGGTCGAGGCGGCCTTGAACGCGCCGGAGCGATCCGGCTCACGCTGGGCGGCGTTGGAGGCGCGCGGGCGCATCGAGGTGCAGCTTTGGGAGGCGCGGCGCAAGGAGCACCTGCACGCCGCCTGGTTGGATGCCAAATCCGAGCGGCAATTGAAGCGCGTGCTCGCCTGGCTCGACCAGCCGCTGCCCGGCCCCAACGTACTGCTCTGCGCCCATGTGGCTGGGTTTCAGTATCACGATGGGCCCAAGGTGCTCGAACGTCTCGCCCTGGGCGATGCGCTCATGCTCATCCACGAGCGCAACAACCCGCACGATCCTTTGGCCGTGCGCATCGACTGGAACGGCAAGAAGCTTGGCTACGTGCCGCGGCCGGAGAACGCCGACATCGCCGCGCGGCTCATCATGGGCGAGCGGCTCGTCGCCCGCATCGATGCGCTCGACCCCGAGGCCGAGCCTTGGCGGCAGGTGGGGTTCGTGATCGAGAGCATCGAGGCGCTCACCCATGCTGGATAAGCGATATTGCGGACACTGGGAGCCTTCCCCCCGCTGGCAGGGCACGGCCTATGCGTTGCGGCGCGGTTTCTTCGAAGCTCACGCCGAGCACTGCAACGGCTTGGTCCCTTGCCCGTCCTGCGGCTATCCGATGCTTGAGACGCGCAATGGTTACGAGTATTGCAGCCTTTGTCTTTGGGAAGACGACGGCCAGGACGATCCCTATGCCCATGAGTGCTGGGGCGGACCTAACGGCAGGCTGACGCTCGACCAGGCGCGAGAAAATTTCGAGATCACCGGCTGCATGTATTCCGAAGCGGCGCATGAGTTTCTTCCCATGACTGCGGCCGTCGTGTTCGATCCACGCACCATAGCCGCCAAAAAGCGGCTTTGCCGCGCCTACGATGTCTTGATGACGCTCAGATTGCACACCGACATCCAGACACAATGGGAAGAAATCGACACCCTGTGGCGTGCGCTGATCGACACTAAGGAACGGGTTGGAAAGCAGGTCGAGAAAGCCATGCAGCACAACCCGCCGATGGGCTGAGGCTTACGCGACAGCCATGACGGAACCATTCCTCGCCACCATGATCGGGCTTCATCTGGCGCTCACGCTGCCGCCGGTGGTCACTGCCTGGCGATGCGGCTGACCTGCCGGGGAAATCCGCAAGATCTTCCTCTACAGCGTGCTGCTTGGTTGGACGGTCATTGGCTATCTCGTGGGCTGGCTTGTCGCGTTGGAGACGGATCCCGTGGCGCACAGCATTGAAATCCCGATCGACGTACTCTGCCACGGCGATGGCGCTGAAGGAGAAACTTACTGGCGAGGCGGGATCGACCGATGATGGCGCACAAACCTTATGACGAAGAGGCCTTGCGGCTGATCTACGGTGAGCCTCCGGAGGAGAAGCTCACCGGCGACCTGGACCTCTTTCACGCCGGGATCAATCTGGACGCCGATTACGAGGATGACCTGTTCGCAGGCGGATCGCGGTACAACCCGCTCATGGCCGTGAGCTCGTCGGTCACGGCCTTGCGCAATGACGCTGGCGCTTCGACGACCACGTGCCGCCCGTGGCGCAGGATGTCCATAACGAGCTCGCGCTCGTCGGCGTAGGGGAGGCTTAGCCGGTAGCTGCCGTCGGGCAGGTGCTCGCCCACTTGATCCCTGTGCCAGCGCTCCTTGGCCACCCAGCGGGCGCGCTCGGGCGAAAAGCGCAGCATGGCTGTGGCTTTCGGCTGACCAGCAAAGATGCCGTAGGCCGAGGCCAGATGGTCATCGAGCGTGGTCTCGGCCACTTCGCGCGCAGCCTGCGGCAGCACGCGCACACGCTTAAGCGTATCGAGCGAGAAGGTGCGCAACGCCTCCCGCCAGTGGCACCAGGCATCCAGATACCAGTTGTCGCGGTAATGCACCAAGCGCTGGGGCGACACGATGCGGGTGTTGGTTTCGTTCCTCTCCCGGTTGAAGGCGTCGATCTCCATGCTGCGGCGCTCGAACAGCGCCTGGGCGATCTCCGAAAAACAGCGCGGCTCGACCGTCCGTCGGGCGATCGACAAGAGTCGCACGCGGCGCAAGCTCTCCTCGGCAGGATGTCCACCGGTCTCGATGAGTGCCAAAAGCCGTGCCCTGAGGGGTGCGATATGCGCGGCGAGAATCCCCGGCTCGATGTCGGCAAGAAGCTTTTGCGCGGCGAGCAGCGCATAGGCTTCGTTCGCCGAGAACCACAACCCGGGCAGTTCGTAAGCGGGTCCTGCGCCAGACGTGCTATCGAAACGATAGCCGCCGGCCTTGCGATCCCAGACAATGGGCGCGTTGAGCCGATCGCGCAGGTATTCGAGGTCGCGCTTGAAGGTCGCGCGCGAGACCTCCAACTCGCGCAGGAAATCCGTAAGCGGCACGCTGCCGCGCTCGTGCAGCATCTGGTCGATTCTGTAGAAGCGCTCGGTGCGGTTCATGGCCCCTCCCGAGTGACTGGCCCTTCGAATGAGCCATGAAGATGGTAGCATCGAGAAAGCCGCGCGGTGGAGTATTGCTGCCCGTTTGCCGGGATCATGCCGCCGCCGACAAGCACCGGAATCGACCCATGCCGAAGCCGTCACAAGACCAAAGCCAGATCAAGTGGATCTCCGACTTCATCTGGAACATCGCCGATAACCGCCTGCGCGACGTTTACGTGCGTGGCAAGTACCGCGACGTGATCCTGCCCTTCACCGTGCTGCGGCGGCTCGATGCCGTGCTCGAAGCAACGAAAGACGCGGTGCTGGAGCGCAAGAAGTTTCTCGACGCTCACAAGGTGGTCGAGCAGGACGGCGCGCTGCGCATGGCGGCGGGGCAGGCTTTCTACAACGTCTCGGAGTTCACGCTGGCCAAGTTGAAGGCCAGCGCGGCGGGGCAGCGGCTGCGCGATGACTTCATTGCATACCTGGACGGCTTCTCGCCCAACGTGCAGGAAATCCTCACCAAGTTCAACTTCCGCAACCAGATTCAAAAGCTGGTGGATTCCCACGTCCTGGGCTACCTGATCGAGGACTTCCTCAACCCCGAAATCAACCTTTCGCCGCTGCCGGTGAAGGATGCCGACGGCCGCATCAAGCTGCCCGCGCTGGACAACCACGCCATGGGCTCAGTGTTCGAGGAACTGATCCGCCGCTTCAACGAGGAGAACAATGAAGAGGCCGGAGAACACTTCACGCCGCGCGACGTGGTGCAACTCATGGCCAAGCTCCTGTTCCTGCCCGTGGCCGACCGCATCGAATCGGGAACCTACACCCTCTATGACGGCGCATGCGGCACCGGCGGCATGCTCACCGTCGCCGAAGAAACCTTGCAGCAACTGGCCCAAGCCCACGGCAAAGACGTATCCATCCATCTATTTGGGCAGGAGATCAACGACGAGACCTATGCCATCTGCAAAGCCGATCTGCTGATCAAGGGCGAGGGCGAGCAAAGCCAGAACATCGTCGGCGGTGCGGACAAATCCACCCTCGCCAACGACCAGTTCCGCTCGCGCGAATTCGACTTCATGATCTCCAACCCGCCCTACGGCAAAAGCTGGAAAACCGATCTGGAGCGCATGGGGGGCAAGAAGGAATTCAACGACCCGCGCTTCATCGTCAGCCACGGCGGCGACCCGGAATTCAAGCTCATCACCCGCACCAGCGACGGGCAGCTCATGTTCCTGGTGAACAAGCTGCAAAAAATGAAGCACAACACGCCCTTGGGCAGCCGCATTGCCCTGGTGCACAACGGCTCGGCGCTGTTCACCGGCGACGCGGGCCAGGGCGAGAGCAACATCCGCCGCTGGGTGCTGGAAAACGACTGGCTGGAAGCCATCATCGCCCTGCCGCTCAACATCTTCTACAACACCGGCATCGCCACCTACATCTGGGTGCTGGCCAACAAGAAGGCCGCCCACCGCAAAGGCAAAGTGCAGTTGATCGACGCCAGCCAGTGGTTCCAGCCGCTGCGCCGCAACCTCGGCAAGAAAAACTGCGAACTCTCCGAGGCCGACATCGCCCGCATCCTCGACCTGTATCTAGGCCAGCCGCAGGAAACCGCCGAAAGCAAATGGTTCGACAATGCCGACTTCGGTTACTGGAAGATCACCGTCGAGCGCCCGCTGCGCCTGAAAAGCCAGCTCTCGGACGAACGCATCGAATCCCTGCGCTTTGCCTCAGGGGATGAGGCGCTGCGCGCCGAGATCTACGCCACCCATGGCGAGGCGCTCTACACCGAGTTTGCCAAGCGCAAACCCGCCATCGAGGCCTGGCTCAAGGGCGAGGACGAAGACGCCAGCGACAGCGAAGACGCCGAAGACAGCGGCGATGCCAGCGACGCCCACGCCGCCCGCAAGAGTGTTCCCGCGCCGCGCCGCAAGAAACTGCTCGACGCCTCGACCTGGCTGCGCGACAAGGCGCTCATGGAGGTGGCGCAGCGGGCGCAACAGGCGTTGGGCCGCGCCGTGTTCGACGACCACAACATCTTCCGCGAACGCTTCGAGGACACGCTCAAGGCACAGGGCGAACGCTTGAGCGCGGCGGAGAAGGAGGCCATTTACAAGGCGGTGAGCTGGCGCGATGAAACCGCGCCGCCGGTCATCGCCCGCCGCAGCAAGCTCAAGGCGGGCGAGCCTTTCGAGCCGGGCTTCGATGGCCGCTATCTGGAGACCGTGGGCAAGGAGCGCTTCATCGTCGAATACAAGCCCGACCCCGAGCTGCGCGACACCGAGCAGGTGCCCTTGAAAGAGCCGGGCGGCATCGATGCCTTCTTCAGGCGCGAAGTGCTGCCGCACGCGCCGGACGCCTGGATTGCGCGCGACAAAACCAAGATCGGCTACGAGATTTCCTTTGCCCGCTACTTCTACAAGCCCGCGCCGCTACGCACGCTTTCGGAGATCCGCGCCGACATCCTAGCGCTGGAAGCGAAGACCGAAGGCTTGCTGAAGAAAATCGTGGGGGGCGCGTGATGGCGGTGGTGAGCCCGTACCCGAACTACCGCGACTCTGGGTTGCCGTGGATGCCAAGCATCCCGGCTCACTGGAATATGGTCAGGGCGAAAAATCTGGCGTCGCTCATTCAAACAGGACCCTTTGGCTCTCAACTTCATAACCACGATTACATTCATGGCGGCATCCCTGTTGTTAACCCTTTGCATTTAGTGGCGGGGCGCATCAAGCCCAGCACTAAAGCGCGGGTTTCAGAGAAAAAAGCAGCAGAGCTCTCTCGGCACAAGCTACAGTTAGGTGACATAGTTTTTGCGCGTCGTGGCGATTTGGGAAGATCGGCAGTTGTTACAGGCAAGGAAGTAGGTTGGCTTTGTGGTACTGGATCCGTGCTTTTTCGCCCTTTGAAAGTGGCCCATCCAGAGTTCATTTCTCACCTGGTTGCAACCCCGATGTACAAAGGGTTGTTGTTGGCTGGATCCGTTGGCTCCACTATGGCCAACTTAAATCCAGCCACATTTAACTCACTCCCAATCCCGCTGCCCCCGCGCCCCGAGCAAGACCAGATCGTCGCCTACCTGCGTGCGCAGGACGCGCACATCGCCCGCTTCATCCAGGCCAAGCGCGCGCTCATCAAGCTGCTCACCGAACAGAAACTCGCCATCATCGACCGCGCCGTCACGCGCGGCCTGAACCCCAACGTCCGCCTCAAGCCCTCCGGCATCGACTGGCTGGGCGAGGTGCCGGAGCATTGGGAAGTAGCCCTCATTAAGCACGTCGCGGATGTGCGCTTCAGCGGTGTGGACAAACATTCACACGACCATGAAATACCGGTGCGCCTGTGCAATTACACAGACGTCTACAAGAATGACCGCATCACCGATGATATGGACTTGATGCGCGCCACAGCGACGGCGGCGGAGATCGCCCGCCTGACGCTGAAAGCGGGCGATGTCATTTTGACGAAAGATTCCGAAACGCCGGACGACATCGGTGTGCCCGCGTGGGTGCCGGAGGATTTACCCGGCGTGGTTTGCGCCTATCACCTCGGTCTGCTGCGCCCCGTACCGGATCGCGTGTTGGGAGAGTTCCTGTTTCGCGCCATCGGCTCGGCGCGCACGGCGCAGCAGTTCCACGTTCTCGCCACCGGCGTCACGCGCTTTGCACTCGGCAAGCACGATGTGAAAAACGCAGTCATTGCGTTACCACCCATCGCAGAGCAGGAAGCGATCTGTCGCTGGATCACCGACGAATGCCAGCCGCTGGACGATGCCATCGCCCGCACCGAAGAAGAAATCAAGCTGATCCGCGAATACCGCGACCGCCTGATTGCCGATGTGGTCACCGGCCAAGTGGACGTGCGCGGCTGGCGGCCCGGCCCGGACGACGTGGCGAGCGATGAGGAACTGGCCGCGCTCGGGGATGACGGGGAGGAGGCGCTCGACGCGGAGGATGGCGATGGCGAGGACTGAACCCGATGTGCCGGGCGAGCTGGTGATCTACCCCGGCAAGGATGGCCGCCTGCGCGTGCAGGCGCGCTTGACCGCGGATACGCTCTGGCTGAACCAGCGGCAGATGGCGGAATTGTTCGGCGTGCAGCCGCCAGCCATCAGCAAGCATCTGAAAAATATCTTCGAGAGCGGGGAGCTGAACGAGGCGGCAGTTGTTTCCAAAATGGAAACAACTGCCGCGGATGGCAAAACCTATACGACGCGGCTCTACAACCTGGACGCGGTGATTGCCGTGGGCTACCGGGTGAATTCGATACGGGCGACGCATTTCCGCATCTGGGCCACGCAGGTGCTGCGCGAGTACCTCATTAAGGGTTTTGCGCTGGACGACGAGCGCCTGAAAAACCCGCCGGTGGGTGGCTCTCTCGCGCCGGACTATTTCGACGAGATGCTGGAACGGGTGCGCGATATCCGCGCCAGCGAGCGGCGCATGTATCTGCGCGTGCGCGACATCTTCGCCCTGGCGGCGGATTACCGGCCTTCCTTGCCCGAGACCACGCGTTTTTTCCAGACGATGCAGAACAAGCTGCATTATGCCGTGACCGGCCTGACCGCGCCGGAGATCATTGCCAGCCGCGTCAGCCATCTGCTGCCGAACGCCGGGCTCACCAGTTTCGCGGGTGACGAGGTGCGGCGCAGCGATGTCACCATCGCCAAGAATTACCTGAAGGAAGACGAGATTCGCGAGCTGAACCGCATCGTGACCATGTGGCTGGATTTTGCCGAGGATCAGGCCGAACGGCGCAAGCAGGTGTTCATGGCCGACTGGGAACGGAAACTCGATGAGTTTTTGCGCTTCAACGACCGCCAGGTCCTGCCGGACGCAGGCAAGCGCACACGGAAGGAGGCCAACGCCATCGCCCTTGCCGAGTTCGAGAAGTTTGCCGAAATCCGCCGCCGGGAAAAGGAACAAGCGGGAGCGGTCGAGAACATTCGCGCCCTGGAGTCGGTGGCGAGATTGCTGGAGGGAAAAGCCGCCCAGCCCAAACGGATGCGTAGGAAGAGGGAGGACGAAGCATGAAGCCCTCCGACACCAGCGAAAAAGGCCTCGAAGCCCTGATCGTGCGCGACCTGGTCGCCAGTGGCTACGTTCAGGGCAAGGCCAGCGACTACAACCGCGATGTGGCGCTGGATGTGGCGCAGTTGCTGGCCTTCTTGCAGGCCACCCAACCCAAGGCGGTGGACACGCTGGAACTGGCGGCCGACGGCATCAAGCGCACCCAGTTCCT